>JAKQJD010000083.1 GCA_029561355.1 Bacteroidota bacterium
ATCGACCACCTGACTGCCGAATTTGCCTTACAACAGCCTTCCAGCCTCAAAGGTGTGGGAGACGATGCCGCCGTGATCGACAACGGCCCTTTCTGTACGGTCGTGAGCACGGATATGCTGGTAGAAGGTATCCACTTCGACCTGGCATACACCCCGCTTAAACACCTGGGATACAAGGCGGTCGTCGTAAATCTTTCCGATATATACGCGATGAACGCCTTCCCGAAGCAGATTACCGTGTCGATCGCGATCTCCAACCGCTATTCCGTGGAAGCGCTCGACGACCTGTACGCAGGCATCCGCGCAGCCTGCGTGGCATATGGCGTGGACCTGGTGGGTGGCGACACAACTTCTTCCCCGAAAGGTATGGTCATCAGCATTACTGCGATCGGACAGGGCGAAAAAGACCTGCTGACGTACCGCAACGGCGCGCGTGTGGGTGATCTGATTTGTATTACCGGCGACCTGGGCGCTGCATACCTCGGTTTGCAGTTGCTGGAACGGGAAAAACAGATATGGCAGGATAATCCGGACGTGCAACCTGACCTCGAGGACCAGAAATACGCGGTCGGGCGGCAACTGAAACCCGAAGCGCGGCGCGATATGATCGAAACGTTCCGGAAAATCGGGCTGAAGCCTACTTCCATGATCGACATTTCCGACGGACTGGCTTCCGAAATTTTCCACATCTGCCGGCAAAGCGGGGTAGGGGCGCTGATTGAAGAAAGCGGCGTGCCCATGCACCCCGAAGCCGAACTGCTGGCACTGAAATTCAAACTCGACCCAATCACCTGTGCCCTGAACGGCGGAGAAGATTACGAACTGCTGTTCACCATAGACCCGGGCGACGTGGAAAAAGTAAAATACCTGCCCGAATTGTACATCGCCGGGGAAATTCTGGATGCGAAAGACGGGATCAAACTGAATACGAAAGGCGGAAACCTGCACGAATTGAAAGCGCAGGGGTGGACGCATTTTTAGAAGGTGAGAGCGTGAGAGATTGGCATTTGTGGGGAGGGGGCGGTGTGAACTTTTTTTAGATGGAGAGTGGGGTAAATGCTTCCTTACCAACACTGATAACTGATAACAGATAACAGATAACTAAAGTGGCAAAGAAGATTCAAAAACGGCCTGTTACCAATCCGAGGCCGGCGCGGCAAACGGCGGTGGCTGTCGAACCCGTTGACTGGAGCCGCTGGGCAGCATGGGTGCCTGTGGTGCTGGCATTCCTGATGTTTGTTACCGGACTGGGCAATGCCATGACTGGCATCGACGACCACGCATCCACGACCGACAATCCGGTGGTCACGAATTTCTCGCTGGCCTCCGTTTTTTCCCATTTCAACCTGGGTATGTATGCGCCGCTGACCTGGATCGGTTACGCTACCGCTTACGGACTGGGTAAGGAAAACGCGACGATGTACCACCTGCTCAGCCTGCTGGTACATACTTTCAATACCTGGCTGGTATACCGCCTGCTGGTCAAACTGGAAATTCGGAAAAGCCTGATCCTGCCCATCTCCATTTTGTTTGCCATTCACCCGATACAGGTAGAATCCGTGTCGTGGATCGCCGGTTTCAGTACGCCGCTGTACTCTATGTTCAGCCTGCTGGCGTTTTTGTTTTACCTGGATTATGCGGGCGACCAACCCAACCGCTACCGTTCCTATGCGTTGGCGCTGGGCATGTTCGTACTGGCCTGTCTCGCCAAAAGCGCGGCCGTAACGGTACCGATTACCCTGATCGTGCTGGACCTGTGGAGAAAACCGGAACGCCTCACCCGTTTGCAGCAATGGGGCGCTTACGTGCCGTTTTTCCTGATTTCACTGGGATTCGGCTTGCTGACAATCTACTCCCGCGAACAGGCGGGTACGCTTGTTGGAACGGATGTAAATGGCTACACCGCTTTTGAACGTATCCTGCTGGTGTGCTATACGCCCTTGTTCTATATCTACAAAATGGTGTTGCCGCTGCAACTGAACGTTTATTACTCTTTCGATAAGATCGACGGGCAACTACCCTGGCAATACTTCGCGTCGCCTTTCGCGCTTGCAGCCCTGGGCTGGGCCGCCTGGCGTTTTCGGAATACGGCGCCTTATCTCGCTATCGGACTGCTCTTTTTCCTGAGCAATATCTTAGTAGAACTGCCCTTTGCCACGCTCGGCACCTTCGAATTGTGCGCCGACCACTACAATTACATCGCCTGCATCGGGATATTCTTTATCCTGACCGAAGGACTATTGGCTTTGCAGCAACGATTCCCCGATTCGGCAGGCGCATTGAAAACGGTTGGTTACGTCTGGTTTGCTGCCATGTTCGTATTGTGTTTCCGGCAAATACGCATCTGGAAAGACTCGATCACCGTCATTTCCCATGCCATCGACAACGGTTTTTATCACCAGGGCATGATGTACATGGGGCGTGGCGTGGCATACGGCGATATCGGCCGGCCGCAGGAGGCCATCGAGGATTTTACCAAAGCCATCGCCATCGATTCCACGAAACGTGATGCCTACAAATTCAGGGGCAGCCTGTACGGACAGGCCGGTCAACTGGACCTGGCGCTGGCGGATTTACGCAAATACGTGACCCTCGATACGGCAGATGCCGTGAGTTGGAACAATATCGCCATGATTTACATGCGCAAAGGCCAATTACAGGATGCATTGAACGCTTTTACAAAAACCATCGAGATCAAACCCGATGCAGCGATATCCTACCAGAATCGGGCGAAAATTCATGAAATGATGGGCAATACAGCCCTGATGCAGGCCGATCTGGAAAGAGCGCGCCAACGGGCAGGTAAGTAAGTGCGAAGTGCGAAGTCTTCAGTGCGAAGTCGCTTTACCGCTCGATGCTGTGGACTTCGCACTTCGCACTGACGACTTCGCACTTCGCACTTATAGCGGGGTCACCGCTGCGTCATTTTCGGGCATTGGAGTGATTCGTACTGTTTTAAGTACGTTTAGGCTGAATTCAGTTAAAGCATTTTCCACACTTTTGCGTCATGTATAACATGTACATGATCCTTATACACAGTGTGATGCGCTGGCTTATTCTGATCGTCCTGCTCTGGGCTGTTTTTACGGGATGGGAAGGCCGCACTTTCAAAAGGCCATTTCGTGTTTCCGACCGCATTGCCGTCAGTGCGGCGTCCGTTTTGAGCCATGTTCAGTTACTGCTGGGTTTCTGGCTGTACATGGAAAGTCCGGTAGTGAAAGGCTTCTGGAATGAGCGTTCCTTTCACTGGAATGACTCCCTGTTTTTTGCCCTGGTGCATTTCGGCCTGATGACGACGGCTATCGTGCTGATTACCATCGGATCAGCGCTTGCCAAACGGGATATGGAAGACCGGAAGAAATTCAGCACTGTATTCAGGTACTATGGAATTGCGCTCCTGATTATTTTACTGGCCATACCTTGGCCGTTTTCGCCGCTGGCACAACGTCCGCTGCTCCGTTTCTAGCCCTCAACCCTCAACCCTCAACTTCTCAACCCTCAACACATTCTCACCTCTTCCCTCATGCTCACATTCTTCTCTTCCGCCCTCGGTCGCCTGCGCCTCATCGCATTTATTGAAGGCGTTTCCTTTCTGGTACTGTTGTTTATTACCATGCCGTTGAAATACATGTACGGATATCCGCAGGCGGTGCGTACGGTCGGCTCGATCCACGGGTTGTTGTTCGTGACGTATGTGCTGATGGTTTTCCAGGCCAAGATCGAACGCAACTGGGACGCTCGTAAGGCGGGACAATTGCTGCTGATTTCACTAATCCCGTTCGGGAACTTTTATGCGGACAAAAAATGGCTGGCGCCGGAAGATCACTGAATTAAAAGGTGTTTGGTTTTTTGTGTGTAGTGTTTCGCCACACCCTCGATTTTACCCTTGTCCGAACGGATTATTCTGCGTTGTTTTGAAGCAACGAATATGGAACTTTCCGAAGCGACAATACTTATTGAAAACGACTACCTCGCACCCTCCGGCGCTGCCGAATGGGCTGATCTGGGCTGTGGTTTCGGGTTGTTCACGTACGCGCTGGCGCAACTGCTGCATGCGGGAAGTGTCGTTCATGCGGTGGATAAAGATACGGTTCGGCTGCAATCCTTGCCCAATCCGCAGCGTATTGATATCCGTCCGCTCCAACTCGATTTCGTCGCCACACCGCTTCCCTGGCATGATCTGGACGGCATACTGATGGCCAATTCCCTGCATTTCGTTTCCGATAAAAAGTTGCTGATCAGGCAGTTGTCCCATCATCTTAAGCCTGCGGGCAATTTCCTGATTGTAGAATACGATACTGACAAACCGGTGCCGCAGTGGGTGCCATATCCGGTCAGTTTCCGGTTGTTGCAGGCGTTGTTTTCCCGGGCGGGCTACAGTGTTGTGGAAAAGCTCGGTGAACGCCCGTCGGCGTATGGCCGGGCGAGTATGTATGCAGCCTGGGTGGGGCGATAAAACCGGTATACCTTATATTTGTCCGGATATGT
This sequence comes from Bacteroidota bacterium, assembly GCA_029561355.1. Taxonomy (GTDB): domain Bacteria; phylum Bacteroidota; class Bacteroidia; order Chitinophagales; family Saprospiraceae; genus M3007. The sequence goes on from JAKQJD010000083.1 coordinate 4,489, forward strand.
TTAACCAAAATAATTGACCAATGAAGAAATATTCTCTGCCTGAACGATTCATCGAACAATCGTTTTACCTGTCCGTCTGGCTCATCCGGCAACTATTCGAATCGGAAAATCTGAGGCAAAAAGTGGAGGACCTGGAACAACTGGAAGAGGGAACGCTGGGAAGAGAAATTGCCCGATGTCTGCGGGAACATCACCTGGGGCTTGTGCCCAAATATGAGAACCACGACTTGAAACACGTGCTGCTCGATTTCAGGATGACACCGCTGGATGAAATAAGGATGCAGGCATTTATGCTGGGCAATGGCAACTGGTCTGTGCCGAGCTTGGGCATTTTTATTTTCGGAGCCATCTTGCTGCCGCACAAATGGAGCCAGTTCAGAAAAGATTTTCTGGAAGGAATGCACGCATTGCCGGTAAGAGACTGGACCATCGAAGTATATGCAACCAGACAGGTAGACGAATTAAGGGCGCTCGTTTTTTCTTCGAAAAAGGAAATTTCTCCGGCCGCAGCAGACGCATTTATTCTGCAAAAAATCAGCCGCTATGGCAGTTTTGCCGCCATTGCCGCCGGCGCTTTCGGCATGTTCTTTTGTTTACCTTTTTTATGGTCTTCCCATCTGGAGGATTTGATTGGCGCCGGATTCCCATTTCTAGCAGGCGCGATACTCATCGTTGGCGGGTTAATTAACCTCTCTATTTTGTCGAGGCGGCTCGAATTGTCTGCAAAAACAAATTGAAAATCAAAAATCTGACATGAAAAATCTCCTCTTGCTCTTTGTTGCTGCACTTGTAGCATGCAACATGCCCTCCGAAAAACAAACTTCTCTGCCGCTCACAGGCACTTGGGAACTCATCTCCGCCACCTCCACCGAAAAAGACAGCACTTTTTCCACGTTCGAGCCACGGAACAAAATGATCAAGATTATTACACCCACACACTTCGCGTTTTTCAACCACGACCAGAAAATGGGCAGGGATAGCACCACAGCGGCATTCTCCGGCGGCGGCGGCACCTACACCCTGAAAGACAGTACGTACACCGAGCACCTGGAATATTTCAACTACCGGGAATGGGAAGGCCACACGTTCGAGTTTGTGGTAACCATCAAAAACGACACACTGACCCAGCGGGGCGTGGAAAAACTGGAGAACCTGGGCATCGACCGGATCATTGTGGAGAAGTACAAACGGCTTTGAGCAACGCGGATTTCGCGGATGGAAAGCGGATCTACGCGGATCAATTGTGAATAGCGGAAAATGGATAAGAATTCACGTGCCTTGCCCGATTACCCATGCCCATCCCGTAAGTTCGAATAAAAAGGAGAGGGGTGATAAAAATGGTTCTGCAAGAACTATTTTTATCACCCCTCTCCTTTTTATCCGAACTCCCCTTTCCCTTACTTAAAATTCAAATGCTTGATCGAGTAGTAGCAGATCGTGCCAAATCCCATAGCCAGCATGGAGTGGAACAGCACGAACGCCGTGTTATCCGTTGCCAGGCCTACCACTACAGCGGAAGCGAACACCAGTGCCATAAAACCTTCAGCGATGGTTACCCAGGAAATTTTCTTGGCCACGTAACTGGCTTTCTGGAAGGATTTCTGTTCGCCGTTGATACCGAATTTGGGTGTACGTACGAAAGAAGAAACCTTGCCGCGGTAGCCTTCGATGACGGCGATGGAGTTGTACAGCGACAGACCCATCGAGATCGGCATGAAGGAAATGAACAGTCCGAAGAAGCGCACTTTTTCCCAGAACGTAGCCGGGTTGGTACGGTGCAGGGCAGCCGTGATGTTGGCCGTGTAGGAAATGCCCGCTACAGAGAACAGACCCAGTACGGAGAACGACAGGAAGTGTGTGGAAATGCCCAGTTCGCGGAAAGCGAATGCCAGCGGAATGCTGCTGACGGCGGCGATGAACACCCACAGGAACACACCGTATGCCAGCAACTGGCTGGTAGCGTGCAGTTTCTGTACCATATTCAGTTTGTTGCCGCTTTCTTTCCAGATCAGGTGGAGCAGTTTGCGGGCGTTTTGTGCGCCGCCTTTGTTCCAGCGGAACTGCTGGCCTTTGAGGCCATTCATTTCAACAGGCAATTCGGCAGGGCTTTCCAGTTTCTCGAGGTACTGGATTTTGTAGCCGAGGATCTGTGCGCGGAAGCTCAGGTCGAGGTCTTCCGTGAGGGTATCGCTCTGCCAGCCGCCTGCTTCGTTGATTACTTTTTTGCGCCATACACCGGCCGTGCCGTTGAATTGGAGCAACAGGTTGCCGTAAGAGCGGCCGGCCTGTTCTACCGTGAAGTGTACGTTGAGTTGCAGCGCCTGGAGTTTGGTCAGCAGGCTGTAATCGGCGTTGATGTGCTCCCAGCGCGTTTGAACGATGCCCACCTGATCACTTTCGAAGTAAGGCATGGTCGTGCGCAGGAAATCCGGACGCGGCGTAAAGTCGGCGTCGAAGATGGCGATGAATTCGCCGTTTGCGCGTGGCATGGCTTCCTGGAGCGCGCCGGCTTTGTAGCCCTGGCGGTTCACACGGTGGATGTGTTCGATATTATAACCTTCGGCCCGCAGCGCAGCCACTTTGGCGGCTACGATGCCGACTGTTTCGTCAGTGGAGTCGTCGAGGACGTGTATTTCGAAACGTTCTTTCGGGTATTCCTGAGCGGCAACGTAGTCGATGATGCGCTCTGCCACGTACATTTCATTGTACATGGGCAGTTGTACCGTTACGAAAGGCACCGTTTCATCGGTCATGCCGTATTGACGGTACTGAATGGACGGGTTCTCTTTGTGAAATCTTTTGTACAGGTACAAGAGGTGAAATTGCAGGAGACAGTAGATAGTCACTGCGCTCATGGCAACGAAATAAATCAGGAGCATAAGATAGCCGAAGTCGACAAAGGCTTGATACTCAAATGCTTCTAGCAGGGAATGGAGACCGTACATGCTGTGTTAAGAATTGTTTTTATTATTTTTTAGCGGTTATTGCTGTACTGTGCTAAAGTCCTGACATCCAGGATGAAAGTTTGACGATGCAAAACTAACACATGGCGTTAAGAAAAGGTTAAAAGGTAAGGTGAACTATGCGTTAAAGTTTTGCAAACGGAGCCTTGAAACTACTTTTTTGGCTGGAAAAATGATTTTGACCTCCAAAATCGCCAAACAAGATTCTGGATTCCCCAAAAAAAATCGGACGATACAAAACTATGCTCGTTTTTCGAGGTAAACAAGCCAGGTATGTAAAAGAGGATCTTCATTTCGGGAATGGCCGGCCCAAGCGTTAATTTTTTAACACTGCGGCGGTCATTTGCCCGCTCCTTTATCGTGGTCCTTCATCATTTTATTCAGCCGGTCCTGGAGTTCTTCGAGCAGTTCCAGTTGCTTCTGCTGAATATCGCACAGGTGCTGGTACTGGTCTACAATCGACAGGTCTATCTTCCGGTGCAGGTGCCGGATCTCGATCTCCGATTTCAAGTTGATCAGGTAGTCGTCTTCGGCGCGTTCGCGGTCTTTGGTTTCCTTGCGGTTCTGGCTCATCATGATCACCGGCGCCTGTAGCGCGGCGATGCACGACAATACCAGGTTCAGCAGGATGTACGGATACGGGTCGAATGCCTTGCTGCCCAGCAGAATAGAATTGGATGCGATCCACAACACCAGTACGCCGCCGAAACTCATGATAAAGGTCCAACTGCCGCCGAATTTGGCGACTTTATCGGCCAGGCGTTCACCGTAGGTGAGTTTTTTCCCGTCGTCGTCTTCCAGCAATTTGCGGGTCAGCAGGGATTCTTCTTCGAGCGATTCCTGGACGATTTTATGGAGTTTGGCGAGCTGGGTGTCTTCGGTCTGCATCAGTTTGTGCAGGTACTCGGTTGATTTTTTTTTGTCCATGGTTGTTGTTGTTATGCAAAAAGTGTGGATGTATTTTGAACAGGATTTAAAGGATTAAAAAGGATTGGAAGGATTCTCATTCCACAGGGTTGGTCCTGCAAATCTTGAAAATTAATTCCTTCTAATCCTTTTTAATCCTTTAAATCCTGTTCAAAACAAAAAAATCCTGTTCAACTCTTCCTTTTAAATTTATCCCGTTGCATCTTATCAACCAGCCAGCCGGGTAGATAGTGTCTGGACTCAAACATATCTTCATCAGTTTCTCCAACCATTTCAGGTGTAACATCCTCAAAGTCGCTTTCCGGCCTGATTTTGTTGTTAAAAACATGCTTGTATTGGAGGCTTTCCGCTCCGAAATTTATTACCAGACCGGTTTTTACATTGAGTTGTTCGAGTGTATTGATGGCCTGTGCCATATCCGCAGTGGATAATTCCGATTTTGCTTTTACCTCCAACATAGCCTCGTTCCGGATGTAAAAATCGCATCGTCGAAAAGCAATCCGAAGATTGTCATAGTGAATGGGTAGCCAGACTTCCCGTTCGAACGGAATTCCTGCTTTTCTGAATTCAATGGCCAGCGCCCGACAGTAGACGTATTCCATGAATCCGCGTTTAAGTTTTCGATGGACCAGCATGGCACATCCGATAATTTGATAGGTCAAATCACCTTTTTCCATAAATGAGCGTTTAAAATGATGAATAAAATGAAAGGGATTAAAGCACAAGTATTCAGGATTGAATACGCTCCAAAAATCCTTCTAATCCTTTAAAATCCCAACAATCCTGGTTCAAATTTTTCCGCCGTACCTTTGTACTCCATAAACACAACACCCACTCATGCGCCTCTTCCTCCGCTTCGTCCCTGCCCTATTCTTCCTGCCCCTCCTGTTCACTTTTTGCCAGAAAGAACGGTTTACAACCGACGCAGCCGATAAACTCGAATTTTCAACGGATACCTTGCGATTCGATACCACTTTTACCGAAATCGGCTCGGCAACGCGTATTCTGAAAGTCTTCAACCGCCACAAGGAAAGTATCCGTATCAGCAAGATTTACCTGGCCAATGGCGCCGCGTCGCGGTTCAACCTGAACATCGACGGCATTTCCGGCGACAGCCAGACGGATATCGAGATCGCGCCGAACGACAGCCTGTACATCTTTGCCGAAGTGACGATCAACCCCGACCAGCCCGCCAGCGCCAGTCCGTTCGTCATTTCCGAAGACCTGGTGTTCGAAACCAACGGCAATACCCAGAAAGTAGTAGTGGAAGCCTGGGGCCAGAACGCCGTGTACCTGCCTTCGCGTTACGGCGCGGGCGGCACCGTCGGTTTCGGCTGCAACGGCGGCGAATGGGTATGGGACGACCCGCGGCCGTATGTCATTTACGGCATCCTGGTCATCGACGAATGCACCGTGCGTATTCCGGCAGGTGCGCGCATTTACGTGCACGGGGGACTCGGTAAAATCGTAACGGATACTTCCATTGTGCGCTACAACGACGGCTTTATCGCTTTTCAGGGCCAGGGAAAACTGCTCGTGGAAGGCACAAAGGAAAAACCGGTCATTTTTGAAAGTGACCGACTCGAAGCGGAGTTCGACGAAGACGCCGGGCAGTGGACGGGCATCTGGCTGCAATCGGGTACCTCGGGCCACCGGATCGATCACTGTATCGTGCGCAATTCGGTCATCGGGGTTCGTGCCGACTCGGCGGTGGACCTAACCCTGCGCAACTCGCAGTTTTACAATACCGCCGGCCCCGGACTCATCGGCGTACACGCCAAAATAACGGCCGAAAACTGCCTCTTCCACTCCAACGCTGGTTACTGCATTCAACTGGAATACGGCGGAGAATACAACTTTACCTATTGTACAGCAGCGAATTACGGCATCGACGGCGAAGCGATCAAAATGGGCAACGCCATTTGCCTCGACCCGGCCTGCGAAACCTACGTGGCCAACCGCTTGTACGCGCGTTTTCAGAACTGTATCCTTTTCGGTAGCCGCAACGACCAGATCACACTCTTCGACCGTGTAGACGACCCGGCCATGTTCGATTACGAACTGAAAAACTGTATCGTCCGGGTGAAAGACCTGATCAAAGCCACCGCCTACCCCGATTTTCTCGATCATTGCCAACCCTGTATCAACGGCGACGGGCAGGACACGCTTTTTCTCGACCCGAATCGGTACGATTTTCACCTCGATACGTTGCATTCTATTGCTAACAGGTACGCGGTGCCGGTGCCGGGTAT
>JAKQJD010000093.1 GCA_029561355.1 Bacteroidota bacterium
TTCGACATGCTGGATTTCGCATTTCTGATCGCGTTATTCATGTTTATCCACGTGCTGTCGCCGAATATGTACCTCGGCTTTTTCCTCTGCGTCATTGTGGTGGCAGTCAATTCCTTCGTGTGGGAAGTGATGGATATCAACAGCAATATGGTGAAACTCGGCGGTATTCCGGGCTACACCGTCAGCGACATGTACGGTTATGCACCGTACGTGCGTGGGCTCAACTGGTTTTATGGGTACTGGATGTTGTTCGCCGGTCTGCTGGCCGTGGCCGCTATCAGCCTGTGGCCGCGCGGCAAGGAATCGGGTGTGGAGCAACGCCTGTCGCTGGCCGCCCAGGAGTGGAAAACATACCGCCTGCTGGGGCTGGGCGTTTTTGTGGTGTGGCTTTGCACCGCCGGTTTTACATTTTACAACACCAAAATATTGAACCCTACGGTGGGCGGCGACGAGATGGAAGCCCGCATGATACGCTACGAAAAGGATTACAAACGTTTTGAAGGCTTCGCGCAGCCGCGCATTTACGATACGAAATACGATATCCGCATTTTTCCGGAAGCCCGCCGCTACGAAGCCGATGGCCAACTGTGGGTGCGCAACCTGCACAACCGGCCGCTCGATTCGCTGCTGGTACAAATTCCTACCAAGGGCGATTTCACCTTCGACAACCAGCGCCTGCAACTGCTGCTGAACGATTCGGCGCTCTACCTGCGGTTTTATAAAATTCAGCCAGCACTGGCGTCCGGCGACTCTATGTTATTGACTTTCAAGACTGTATACGCTGCCGAGGGTTTTGAAAACGAACTGACCAACAACAGCATTACCCAGAACGGCACCTTCTTCAATAACACTGACATCTCGCCGTCGTTTGGGTACAATGCCGGTGGTGAACTGTCCGATAAAAACAGGCGCAAGAAAAAAGGGCTGCCGGAAAAAAGCAGAATGCCCGCCCTCGACACCACCAACCTCGAGGCCCGCAGCAACCAGTACCTCACCGGCGATGCCGACTGGGTGAATGTGGAAACTACCATCAGCACCTCCGCCGATCAGGTAGCCATAGCGCCGGGTTCGCTGGTGAACGAAAAAACCGAAGGCAACCGTCGCACGTTCCACTACAAACTCGACCATAAGGCCTGGAATTTCTACTCCTTCCTCTCCGCACGCTATGAGGTGGCCCGCGAAAAGAAAGACGGCATCGACTTCGAAGTATATTACCACCCCGACCATGCCCGCAACGTGCCGCGTATGCTGAAAGCGATGGAAAAAAGTGTGGAGTACTACACCAAAAACTTCGGGCCGTACTACCACAAACAATGCCGCATCATCGAATTCCCGCGTTATGCGGAGTTCGCGCAGGCATTCCCGGGCACCATGCCGTATTCGGAAGCCATCGGTTTTATCGAGGATTTCCAGCAGGAAAAAGACGACATCGATATGGTGTTCTACGTCGTGGCGCACGAAATGGGGCACCAGTGGTGGGCGCACCAGGAATGCGGCGCCAATATGCAGGGTTCCGAAATGACCACCGAAACCTTCGCCCAGTACAGCGCACTCATGGTGATGGAACACGAATACGGCCGCGATATCATGCGCAAGTTCCTGGGCTACGAATCGGACCGGTACCTGCGTGCCCGCGGCCGCGAATCGCAAAAGGAAATGCCGCTTGCCAAATGCGAAGGCCAGGGCTATATCCACTACAACAAAGGTTCTACCGTGATGTACTACCTCAAGGAAATGATCGGTGAAGAGCAGGTAAATGCGGGCCTGAAAGCATTCCTCGAAAAATTCCGCTATAAAAACCCGCCCTACCCTACCAGTATGGACGCGGTGCAGGCTTTTGCGGCACAAACGCCCGATTCGTTGAAATACATTATTCAGGACCTGTTCTGGGACATTACCCTGTTTGAAAACCGCACCAAAACGGCTTCGGTGAAAGACCTCGGCAACAACAAATGGGAGATCACCATCGAAACGGAAAGCCGCAAACTGAAAGCCGACGAACTCGGCAAGGAA
>JAKQJD010000120.1 GCA_029561355.1 Bacteroidota bacterium
TTACCACTAATTCTTCCCTTGTTATGAAATTTGAATTCAATTTGTCTATCAGCGAAATTGTCGTCACGTATGTGGTGATGTTGCTTGTAATTGTTCTGGCCGGATTCAGCGGCCACTGGGGTCTGGCAGTACTGGGTTTGCCACTTTTTCTGCGTGGACTGATGGGCTGGTGCCCTTTGAAGACTTTTCTGAAAAATCAGAAGACCCAGACGCAGACTGCGCAGGCTCGGGTTTAGAGCATGTTGAGTTTTTCATGCTCTAAGTCACAACGAAGGATCAAAATCCGGCCTTGTCACGCTCTTTAAGAAAGCCGATATTCAGGCCCGGATCTGTATTCCCGATATTGGAAACAGGTCTTCCAACGTACCGGATATGCGTTGGAAGACCTGTTTGTTTAATCAATGCAGGCAAAAGAGATGTACTCCGAAAAACAAGGCAGTTCAATCCCCTTCCAAAAGTTTTTTCAATTCCGTCAAGTCCGAAATGACCTGCTCCAATGCCTCCGAAGGATGCTCGGCCGCCTCCCTTTCCAGGGCCGGCAGATGATAAAAACTAATGCTCAAATCATCAGAGTCGACCCAGCGGTTGTCAGGATCCGGCACCGCCACACGGGTCAGTCTGAAATGACCCGATTCTTTTAAGTTGTGTACAAGTGCCAGCGCGCGCAGGTACGCATCGTCGGTCCAGGTTTCTTTTTTAGCCAGGGAAAAATCTTCCATGAAGCAAATTTAGCAGGTTTAAAGCGTAAGAGCATTTTAAGATTTTCATGTCCAGGCATTTTATTTCAGGCAAGGCAAATTTTGCAGTCGGATGCGGGCAATCCGGCAAAAAATTTAACGAAGGCCTGAAATAGGTTAGTGGTCAATGAATTGACATTGCTTCTTTTGCACGCGGGTTCTGTTTTGTAAGAATTGCTTCGAAGTATGGTGTTGTTTGCCGGAAAATTTTGCTCCGGTAAGATTTAACCACAAAGGGCACAAACATGAGACATCCCGAATTTTATTCCAATGCACCCATCGAAGAACAAATGCTCTGGCCGCTGTTGTGCGTCCCCGCCAACAGCAATTAACATCGAATTTCAGGTAAAAAAAGCAAATCAATTTGCCTGGAATTTGAGGTTAATTGTCGTTGGCGGGGACGCACAACGACGGCCGGGGCTACTCACGCTACTATGAATGTTATAAAAACCCTTGACCAATAGTATTCGATCATAAATTCGGGATGAGCTCATGTTTTTGCCCCTTGTGGTTAAACAAATCTCTCTGCGTTCCACCTTCAAAAAAAATCCACAAAAAATTTGCGTAGTTATTTGACTACACATAAATTTGTAGCCAAATAACTACACAATGAACTTACGACGCGACGTATTCCAGGCCATTGCCGACCCCACCCGAAGGGCAATCCTCCTCCTGGTAGCCTCCCAATCGATGACGGCCGGGGCCATCGCCTCCAACTTCGACACCGCCAGGCCTACCGTTTCCAAACACCTGCAAATACTCACCGAGTGCGAACTGCTGGAACAGGAGCAAAACGGCCGGGAAATTTACTACCACTTCAATGCCGGAAAAATGAAGGAAGTCGCCGATTTTATCGAGCCGTTTCGCAACATGTGGGACGACCGTTTCAACAAACTGGAAACCATCATGAAAAACTACAAACCGGAAAAATAGCACGCTATGGCACGTAAAACACAAATCCATGCCGAAGACGGCAAACAGGAACTGACGATCACCCGGGAATTTGACTTGCCGGTGGACCTGCTTTTTAAAGCGTATGCCGAGGCCGGCATCGTGGAGCAATGGATGGGAACGAAGGTGCTGAAACTCGAAAGCAGGAAGCACGGCAGTTACGCGTTCGAAACCAGCGACCCGCAAGGTAACGTGGTTTTCCGCGCCAACGGCGTCATCCACGATTTTGTGCCAAACGAAAAAATCATCCGCACATTTGAAATGGAAAATGCCCCTTTCGGCCCGCAAATGGAGTTTCTGGAATTCGAAAAACGTACGGACGACACCAGCAAACTCACCATACAAATCGTATACAGATCCGTCGCCCTGAGAGACCAGATGCTGCAATTGCCCTTTGCACAGGGCCTGAATATGGCGCATAACCGGTTGCAGGAAATTGTAAACCAATTAAAATAACATGAATCCGAAAGTTGATTTCTTTTTTAATAAAGCCCAAAACTGGCACGAAGAACTGGAGCAACTGCGAATGATCGTGCTCGATTGCGGGCTGACGGAAGAGTTGAAATGGGGCGTTCCCTGCTACACGTTTGAAGAACGTAACATCGTTCTGATACACGCGTTTAAAGATTACTGCGCGCTGTTATTTTTTAAAGGCGCCCTACTGAACGATGCGCATGGTATTCTCATTCAGCAAACGGAAAACGTGCAGGCAGCGCGCCAAATCCGCTTCACCGGTGTCCGGCAGATCAGGGACCTGGAAACGGTGGTAAAGACCTATATTTACGAAGCCATCGAGGTGGAAAAAGCGGGCCTGGAAGTGCCCCTGAAAAAGACTTCGGAATTCAGCATGCCCGAAGAATTTCAGAAAAAACTGGATGAATTGCCCGCCCTGAAAACGGCTTTCGAAGCGCTCACACCGGGGCGGCAGCGGGCGTATCTGCTGCATTTTTCCGCACCCAAACAGGCCAAAACCCGGGAAGCGCGGATTGAAAAGAGTATGGAACAAATAATGGAAGGAAAGGGGCTGAATGATTAGAGTCACTCTCGCAGGGTAAAAAAATAATAATCATATGAATTCCAAGGTTGACAAATATTTCAGCAACGCCGAAAAGTGGGGCGAGGAACTGGAGCAGCTGCGCACCATCCTGCTCGACTGCGGGCTGGACGAAGAATTAAAATGGGGCTCCCCTTGTTACTCGTTTCAGAACAACAATATTGCCATCATCGGCGAACTGAAAGAATCCTGCGTAATCGGTTTTTTCAAGGGCGTTCTGCTGAGTGATGCCCATGGTATTCTGGTACAACCCGGGGAAAATACGCAGTCGGCCCGTTCGGTTCATTTCACCAGTGCCGGACAGATCCGGGAAATGGAACCCGTTTTGAAAGAGTATATTTACGAAGCCATCGAGGTGGAAAAAGCGGGCCTGGAAGTGCCTTTTAAAAAGACGTCCGAATTCAGTGTGCCGGAAGAATTTCAGCGAAAACTGGATGAAATGCCCGCCCTGAAAAAGGCTTTCGAAGCGCTCACGCCGGGGCGACAACGGGGGTATCTGCTTCATTTTTCTGCACCGAAACAATCCAAAACCCGCGAAGCGCGCATTGAAAAATGTATGCAGCAAATTCTGGACGGAAAGGGCCTGAATGATTAATGCGCACAGGAGGTTAAAATAAAAAAACAGCGACGACAGGCAGCAGTTCCACGAAGGGGCGAATCTGCCCTTAAACCCTGCGGGTTTAAACCACACCTTTTCTTATCACGAAAAACACTGCTCGATGAAAAAAATCTACCTCCTGTCATTTTTACTGCTACCTATACTGGCCCATTCCCAGAGCTTCTATTACAGTCTGCAAAGTATTCACAGTGTCAACAATGTGAGCCTTATGGACTCCATCAACCAAAGCACCGATCCTGCTAACGGGCCCGTAGTCACTATGCTGGACTGGTCACAAGACTCCGCTAATTTCAGTCACCTGGAAACCTACTGCGCGCCCGATGCCAGTTCGGGTATTGAAATCCGGACCCATAGTAAGAATACCAAAGTGTACACCGGTACGGGCAACCGCTTCTACAATGACTCGACCTACTTTGAGGGAACCAACGGTCAGAGTATTCCGGTCAATCTATACCTTTCACTCGATGGCGAATTGAACTTCAAAGTTCTTTCTTTCACACCCAACTACTGCCCAAGTGGCGCCGACGGTTCTGTATGCAATTTTGTAAAAATTAACGGCACAGATGTTTTCACCAGTTGCTCTCTGACAGAGATGGAACGTAACCGCCTGTTCTGCCTCAACTGCATATTTTATGAAGCGGAATACACGGTCAATCTGTTGCCGAAACTGCTGCTCGCAGACAACACATTTGTCCCGTTGAGCGCCTGGGCTGTGGACTCGCTGCTCTTGTTCTATAACAGTCTAACGCCCACGCAGCTTGCTGATAACGACCTGGGGATGTCGGCCAATTTCCTCAATTTCATTAACAATATGTCCATCCCCAAATCAAGTTATTTTATTCAGCCCTGGGTGGGCTATCCGGGCATTAGTGTATCTGCAAGTACGAGTGCATACGAGGCGTTCGAACGCCTGATCGCCTATTCCGGCTATTACGCTGACTGGGGCCTCACCGGGCAGCAGGCCGGCAGCGCCAAATTGCTTATCGACTACCACCTGCCTTATGACCTGCAAGACACGATCGATCTGACGGCTACAGCAGAACCTTTTACGTTCGAATACCTGTTTTACAGCGATTTAGTCTCTTATGGAGCGGGCTGCGAAACGGATGTAACCAGTAATTTCCTCAATACCTTTAAAATTGATTCGGTGCGCGTCCAGGACGGTTACTTTAATTCCGAAGTCAATTTCGACAGCCTGTTCCTGGTCATTGCGCCGGGTGTACGTATTGCGGTCAAAAGCGATTTCCAGGGCACAACCGGAACGGTGTCGCCACAGTCGGCCTTCGATGTGCAGGTGTCGCCCAATCCGGCGGGCGATTTTGTACGTATCCAGAACCGGGGCGCTGCCATCGAGCATCTCACATTGCGGGATGTGTGCGGACGTGTTCAGTACAACACTACAACGCCTGTATCAGGAGAGCACCAGATCGATTTACACCACCTGCCTGCCGGCATGTATCTGTTGACGCTGGAAAGTGCGGGGCACCGGGAAGTGCGGAAAATTGTAAAACGATAAAAATCAAAAGTCCATATGGGAGAACTCTCCATAACCACCGGAAGAATACTGACTATCAGCAAGGACGATCATCTTAAAAACCTGGAAATTCTATCCGCGTTGCCCGCCCAAAACGATGGTTACGCGCTCTTTACCAGGGAAATGTTCTGCCAGAACGCATTACCCGGCAAAGGGTCGTTCGTGACAGGTTTTGCACGCAGTTACAAG
>JAKQJD010000131.1 GCA_029561355.1 Bacteroidota bacterium
CCTGCAAAAAGAGGAACAACACCTGCGCCGGGCCGAGGAGACAGAACAGGAACTCACCCGCGTTCAAAATGAAAAACTGGAAGCGGAAGTGGAGCACAAAAACGAGGAACTGGCGCTCGCTACCATGCACCTGGTGCAAAAAGGTGAAATGATCGCATCGATCCAGGAAGCGCTCGAACGTGTGCTTCAAAATGAACAGCAACCGGCCATGCAACGCCAGGAATTGCAGCGGCTCCTGCGCATGTTGCAGTTCGATACGCGTATTGATCAGGACTGGGAGCAGTTTGCCGTGCATTTCGACCAGGTATACCGCGATTTTCTGCAACGCCTGCGCGAACGTTTTTCACAACTCAGTCCCAACGACTACCGCCTGTGCGCCTACCTGCGCATGAACCTGAATACGAAGGAAATTGCCCACCTGATGAATATTTCCGTGCGCGGGGTGGAAGGCAGCCGGTATCGGTTGCGGCGCAAACTCGATTTGCCGAACGATGCGAATCTGGTGGATTTTTTGATGAGCGTGTGAGTTTTACTTAACCACAAGGGACACAAAGGGTTTTCACAAAGGACACAAAATGCACGTTATCAAACCTTTGTGTTCTTTGTAAAAACCCTTTGTGTCCCTTGTGGTTAATTAAAAAAAAACATCACCGCCCCGAAAACCGCACCCGCGGGTCCACCCACGCATACAACATATCCGCCACCAAACTCCCCACAATCGTGAGCACCGCCGCAATCATCAGAATAGCATACAGCACCGGATAGTCCTGATCCATAAATGCCGACTGTGTTTTAGTGCCCATGCCGGGGTAATTGAAGAGGTATTCGATCACCAGCGAACCGGCAAAAACAATCGGAAATACGCTCCCGAAAATAGTAATCAACGGAAATAACGCATTTTTCAACGCATGCTTCCGGTACACGGCCGATTCGCTCAGGCCCTTGGCGCGCGCCGTTTTGATGTACTCCTGATCCAGCACATCCAGCATACTGCCGCGCATTTGCAGGGTTAAAACAGCCAGAATATGCACGAGCAGGGTGAATACGGGCAGGATCAGTTTGCCGGCATGTTTGGCCATCCAGTACAAAAAAGACTGGCCGGGCACCCAGGCATCTATGGAAACACCTCTAATCAGGAAAAGGCCCGCATCGGGTGTGGCGAACGTAAGGATCAGCAAACTACCCAGCCAGAAAACCGGAAGCGAATAAAGCACCAGCAACAGCCGTTTGCCCTGCCGGTCGAAACGCCGGTTTTTGTACCGGGCCATCCGGATACCAAGCGGCACGGAAATTACATAGGCCAGAAAAATAGCCAGTCCGTTAAGAGCCAGCGTAGGCATCAACCGGGCCTGTATTTCCGTGGAAACAGGTCTTTTCGACATCAGCGAAGTGCCGAAATCGCCGGTAAAAAAGCCTTTCAGCCAGCGGTGGTACTGGTTGTCGGAGCCATGCCAGTAAAAAGCGGGAAACGGTACTCCTTTGTTTTTGGCAGCCTCCTGCAAGGCGGCGGCATTCTTTTCAAGGGCATCCAGGTCGGATAAAAAAGCCGCAGGGTCGGGCAAGACGGAGATGCTTTGTCGCGCCTGGTACAAAGCGGAATCCAGCAATTCCAGCCGGTCGATCAATTCCAGGTTGCTCAGCACGAAATGCAACTGGGTTTTGGCAGGCAGAGAATCGGGTATCCGGTCTGTTTGGCGAAGCAGCATGCCCAATTGCCGGTCGTAGGAATCTACGAGGGGCCAGTTGCCTGTTTGTCCCGTCAAATGCGCCATTCGCTGCCGGCGTGCGGGCGGAAAAACGCGGTACAGCGTATCCGGGTAGGCCGTTGTCGTCAGGGTAAAATAAAATGCGGGTTTGTCCAGACCAAGTTTGGCCGATTTCAAGCGGTAACTGACCGCCTGTCCGACAGGGTCGAGCCCCGAAGTGATATCATGCCCGTAGATAGTGGTGACCGGATCGATGGGTGCGCATTTACTCAAACCGAAAACCACCCATGATACGATGACCAGGGTGGGAAAAGCAAGTAAAATACGGCGTATCAGG
>JAKQJD010000144.1 GCA_029561355.1 Bacteroidota bacterium
CTAATCCCCTCGCTTTAATCCATTTCTTCAATTCTTAACTACCGATTTACATGGTAAAAAGAGCACTACTCCTGCCTTTGGTGCTTTGCGTTGCCTTTCAACTGCAAGCACAACTTCCAACACCCTGCGGAACCGGCTCCCAACCTGCCGGAGCATGCGAATCCGCCTGTATCTTTTGCAATTTTAACGGTTTTGTGGGCTCTACGTACAGCGGCGTTCCTGATGACGACTCTATCCAGTTCTGCGGCACCCTCGAAAACGTGCAGTGGATCGGGTACATCGCCGGTTCCGGCAACGCCACTTTCACCGTTACGCCCATCAACTGCGCCGACAGCAACGGGCTTCAAATCGCGTTGTACGCCGACTGCAAAGCCGAGCCGCTGGCCTGCGACAAAGGGCGCGAATTCGGTGGCGCCGATCCGGTGTCTGTTACCGTCAACAACCTGCACGTAGGATCCAACTATTTTCTGCTGGTAGACGGTTATGCAGGCGATTTTTGCACCTTTTCTATCAGCGTATCACCCGACAGCGCGGTGTACGAACCTCCGCTGGGCACCGTGGGCGACCCGGAAGGCCCCATCGAAGCCTGCGCAGGCGCTGTGCTGACGTACTCCGTTGCGGCCGTTTCGGGTGCGGGGGCCTACATCTGGGATGGTCCGCCCGGCATGCTCGTCAACGGCGAGCCCGTGCCGCAAACCGTGCTGGCGCCCGGAGGCAGCCTGGTCGAAGTAACTATACCTGCTCAAAGCGGTTCGATTTGTGTGCAGGCCGCCAATTCCTGCAAACAAAATCAGCCTTGCACCGGCTCGCTGGCTTACACGGTCATTTCCGACACGTACCGCCCCCAAATTATGCTGGATTCGGTGCAGGGACTTTCCTGTACGGAAGCCGTGGCCCGCCTGGAGGCAAGCGTCAGCCCCGCTACTTTTTACCAGATCGAGTGGACGGCAGATTCCTCCGGCCACATCGTCTCGAATGCCAATACCCTGCGGCCCGGCGTGGATTCCATCGGTTTGTACACGTTGCGTGTGACGAACCCCGTAAACGGTTGTTTTTCTGTCGACAGTGTACAAGTGACGGACCCCATTTTGCCGACGAATCCGGTACTGACACTCCAGGACATCACTTGTTACGGACAAAAAAACGGCCTGGTGCGTATCGACAGCGTCACAGGTGTCGACCCGTTTGTGTATGCGCTCGACGACGATAATTTCAACGTTTCCCCGGAGTTCAAATTCCTGCCGCCGGGCGACCACGCGCTGCGCATACAGAGCCCTAACGGCTGCGAATGGGACACCATCATTTCCCTGGCCGAACCGCCGGAACTGATCGTTCACCTCGATGCCGATACCAGCATTCACCTCGGCCAGGAAATCGCGTTGTTTAGAATGAGCGCAGTCAATTATCCTGACCGTGCCGACTCGGTGCTGATGACGCCTGCGACCTTACAACCCATGTCCTGCGATACCTGCATGTACTCGCCGACGAGTTCTTTCCGCTACCACGTAACGGTGCTCGACTCGGCAGGCTGCAAGGGCAGCGACGAACGGGAGATCCTTGTAGACAGAGAACGCTTCGTTTTTATTCCCAATATTTTTACGCCCAACACCGCCAACGGCAATGACATCTTTACGATTTACGGTGGAGAAGACGTTGAGCGGGTTAAACTGCTGCGGGTGCTCGACCGCTGGGGACAAGCAATTTACGAACGCTATGACTTTTTGCCCAACGATGCAAGTATCGGTTGGGATGGTTCCGTGCGTGGCAAACAGGCCACACCGGCCGTATTTCTCTACCAGGCAGAAATCCTGTTCAAAGACGGTGAAACGGTGCGGTTCAACGGCGACGTGACGCTGGTGAGATAGAGGTGAGAAGTGAGAGGTGAGAGCGCGCGCGCGTAGAGTCCTCATTCGGATTGATTCCGGGTGAGGATTCTGTTTTTTTATATTTTAGCGTTTGGCTTTTACCAAAAGAAAACACCCACACCTCATGCAACAGTTAAAAAAACAATTCGAAGCGCTTGGTTTTTCGGGCGCCGAACTGGAACACATCCTGAACACATTTACGCTGAAGGAATATGCGAAAAACGATTTTTTCGTAGAGGAAGGTAAAATAAGCAAGACGCTGGGCTTTATCGAAAAAGGTATGTTCCAGTATTACGTTATCAAGGACGGCGAAGAAAGAACGACTTATGTGTCCGTTTCGGGCACTTTCCTTTCTTCGGTGATGAGTTTTGTGAGTCAAACGCCCGCCCAGGAATCGGTGCGCGCGCTCGTACCTTCGGAAGTGTGTCTCATCACCCGCGCCGACCTGAAAAAACTGGTAGACGAGATGCCGAACTTCAAAACCTTTTACATCCGGCTGCTCGAATGGGCCATTTGCGGCATCGACAGAAGCCGCCACGACCTCATCGTGCTCAATGCGGAACAGCGCTACGAAAAAATGGTGCGCGAAGAACCGCACTTGTTGCAGCAGATCCCGCTCCAACACCTCGCTTCCATGCTCGGCGTCACGCCGCGCCACCTGAGCCGCATCCGGGGAAATATCCGGTAAAGGCGGTGCGTGTTTATTACACAGTCATTTAATTATTTTGAGTATTCGAAGATGTGAGTATTCGAGTATGTGACTGACAACGAATCATTTATACTCACATCCTCACATCCTCGAATACTCGAATACTCAAAATTCAAGCCTTCGTTTCACTTAATGGACATTTGTCCTGTGCCCCGGCGCCAGGGCCTCCGATCTTTGTGCCATCAATTAAACGAAACGAAAATGAAACAGTTCGCATTCCTCCTGCTGGTACTCGTATCGGCCTCCCACTCCTTTGCCCAAAGCCGTTTTTCTGCCCATGAATTCAGTATCAATGGTTTCCGCAACCCTTCCATAGGTCTGGAATACCGCTACCACCAGGTTTCCGTGCATGCGGGTTACTACATCACTGCGCTGGAATCGGGCGTGACCACCAAATTCGTAAAAACCGGCCTCACTGCCTGGTTCCTGCCCATCGGCAAAAAACAAAACCCTTCCTCCTTTTACGCCGGCGCTTCCTATTTGCGCGGTATCAACCTCGATTACAAAGACCAGAACGCGCTCGGCCTGGAACTCGGTTTCCGCTGGATGATCTGGAAAGGGTTCAATTTCCGCATCGGCGGCATCGCGCTGATCTCCAAAGACCACGACACGAAGATCAATCCGACACCGGGTATCAGTTACAGTTTCTTTTTTTAAGTATACGAAACCATGGCATGGTTTCAATCCACTCAACAACAATAATTCAACATAAAATGGAAACTGCACTTTTTAAAACCGACAAAACCATCGGCAACCTGTTGATCCTTGCCGGCATCGCGTTGTTCATTCCTTACAGTATTTTATCCGCCACTTTTGAATATCCGGTGATTTTGCGGCAGGACGTAGGCGTCATTCTCACCAAATTCCATGAGGGTGGCAATTCGCTGATCTGGACCTGGTGGGCCTTCGCGATGGTAGGACTGCCGCTGCTGCCTGCCTATGTACTGATCGGGCAGAAACTGGAAAATAAACTGCCCTTTGTGCGCTGGGCGACCTACATCGGTGTGATCAGCCTGATCGTGCAGATGCTGGGCCTGCTGCGCTGGACTTTCGTGGTGCCCGTTTTGGCCGACAATTACCTGACCGGCAACGAGATGACCAAAGAAGCCGCCAAAGTGGCTTTCCAGGTGATTCATCAATATGGCGGCGTGGTGCTGGGCGAACACGTGGGGCAGTTGTTCACCATTATCTGGACGGTGATGATATGTTACGCTTTTGAGAAACTTCACCTGATGCCCAGATGGCTGACCCGGTTCGGTTACGGCGCTTCGGCCATCTACCTGCTGGCGCAACCGGATCTGTTCGCAACGGTGATGCCGGATTTTCCGGTGGTCGATCTGGCGGGATTTATAGGAAGTACGTTGTGGCTGGTGTGGCTGATTGTGCTGGGATTCAAATTTCGGCAACGCGGATCCCTGCAACGCGGATCACGCGGATGAAAAAAGCGGATCACGCGGATTTGATTTGAAATAGTGAGCATTTTGTTCTTTTTATGAGCGAATGCCACGTTACAACCTATCAAATCCGCGTGATCCGCTTTTTTCATCCGCGAAATCCGCGTTACAGGGCACAGCATTTTTACACCTTTTGTCAGAACAATACACCTACGTCCGATTCCCCAAATTGGGGAACGAATTACTATCGTCTGACAAAATGAACAAATCTCTGCTTACCCGTACCGTACTCATCTGCCTGGCCATAGTGCTGTTCGGCACTATTCTTTACTTTGGAAGGCCGTTTCTGGTACCGATTGCCCTGGCCGGTCTGTTATCCATGTTGTTGCTTCCGTTGGCTACCTGGCTGGAAAAAAGAAAACTGGGCCGTGGACTTTCTACTTTGTTAAGTGTACTCGTGCTGGTGGCTGGTATTGGTGGCATATTGACCTTGTTGAGCTGGCAAATGACGCACGTCACAGAAGACCTCTCGCAAATAAAAACTGTTGCAACCGATCGTATGGAGCAATTGCGGCAGTTCACTTCTGACAGACTGGGTATTTCGAGGGAGGAACAGCAGCATATGATGGAAGAAAACAGGTCGTCGGGCGCGGGTGGTGCGGCCAAAATAGCAGCTGCCGTGGTGGGCGCGTTGCTGGGCGGACTGGTCACTTTCATCATTGCGGTAGTCTATATTTTTATGTTTCTGTATTACCGCAACCATTTCAAAAAATTTATCCTGAAACTGGTGCCTCCCGAAAGCAAAACGGAAGCCACACGCGTGATGACCGAATCCAGCCAGATCGCCCAGAAATACCTCGGCGGTCTGGGTCTGATGATCGTGATGCTGTGGGTGTTGTATGGCATCGGTTTTAGTATTGTGGGCGTGAAAAACGCCGTTTTCTTCGCCATTCTTTGCGGCGTACTGGAGATCGTGCCTTACGTCGGCAACCTGACCGGCACTACCATTACCCTGCTGATGACCGTAGCCCAGGGTGGCGATTTCAGTATGATGGTAGGAGTCCTGATTACTTATGCGCTTGTGCAATTTTTCCAGAACAACGTGCTTACCCCGCTCATTGTCGGTTCGGAGGTGAATATCAACCCCGTTTTTACCATCATGGCGCTGCTTTCGGGCGAACTGGTGTGGGGCGTGCCGGGCATGATCCTGGCTATTCCGATTCTCGGCATTTTCAAAATCATTTGCGACCACGTGGAAGTGCTCAAACCGTATGGTTTTCTGATCGGCCAGCCCGGGCCGAAAACGGTAAAAACCGGCATTGCGGACAAGGTGAAGGGGTTGTTTGGGTTTGGGAAAAAGAAATAATTACAAAATTGGTTTTGGGTAGTGCCATTTTTAAATTCCGTTCTACTTTAGCGGTAACAATAAAGAGAATGGAGTAATTGACAGGTACTTAACCAATAAAAACCTATGTTTGGAATAAACTACGCCAAATTTGATGCAATGACCTACGTTTTGCATTACCAAAATGGCAGAATATCAAAAGAAGGCCGGGGACTATCCTTTTTCTACTTTGCACCGAGTAGTTCTATTGTTGCCATTCCGATCAATAGCAATGACCTTCCTTTTGTTTTTAATGAAACCACGAACGACTACCAGACCGTGACTATTCAGGGTCAGATTACCTATAAAATTTCAGATCCCAAAACGCTGGCTGATATACTTGACTTTACAGTAGACAGCACAGGGAATTATAAAAAGAACGATATAGAAAAACTCAACCAGCGCATTATCAACGAAGCGCAAACGTCTATCTCGTCCTATATCCACGGCATCGGGCTGAAAGAAGCGATCCGCTCGGCCAAGACGATCGAGATAAAAATCTCGGAAGGCGTCATCCTGTCACAGGCTATTAAAATGCTGGGCATAGAAATTCTGGGCGCAAATATCCTTGCCATTACCGCCACGCCGGAAATGACAAGGGCGCTGGAAACGGAAACCAGGGAAAAACTGCAGCAAGAGGCCGATCAGGCCATTTATGCACGCCGCAATTTTGCCGTCGAACAGGAACGAAAAATCAAGGAAAGTGAGTTGAATACGGAAATTGCAGTAGAGGAAAAAAAGAAACAAATTGCTGAAAAGCAAACCGAAACCAAGGTCCAGGATGTAGAAAGCAGGCGAAAACTGCGGAAAATGCAGTTAGATGCCGATATTTCACTGGAAAATCAGCGCAAGGAACTCATTGAGCAAAAAACGGCCAACGATAAGGCGGAGGCCGAAACCCGCGGTTACGTGATAGAGACAACTATCAAACCATACAGGGAAATGGACTGGAGAATTCTCACGGCGCTCAATGGCAATACGGATGCGAAAATGAATATGGCGCTCGCATTCCGGCAACTCGCCGAAAATGCCGAAAAAATCGGCACCCTGAATATCAGTCCGGATCTGCTGGAAACCATATTAAGCGATAAGAAAGACCGCAAGGAATGAAGCCGGAATATGCGATCATCGTAAAAAACAAAACCAGACTCGAAGCGCTCATCGAACGCTTCAATACCAAAGCGCAGGCCAGGTTTTACATCGAGCGGCTGGGTGGAGATTTTGATGATTACGAACAGGAACACGACAAATTCCAGCAGGCTTTGGCATCTCTGCAATCACAACTTACCAAAGTCATTAAATATAAGATCGTAGAAAGGCGCTACCTTCCTTCTTACATCTTTTCCGATAAAAACATTATCATCGTTATAGGTCAGGACGGATTGGTGGCTAATACCGCAAAATATTCCGCCGGCTTGCCCATAATTGCCGTAAACCCTGATAAACAAAGGTATGACGGTGTGCTTTTGCCTTTTGACACTTCGGATTTTCTGATGGGTGTCGAACAAATCCTGAGCGACCAAAAAAAAGTACAGGTGGCCCGTTTTGCCGAAGCCAGGCTGAACGACGGGCAACGTTTGCTGGCTTTTAACGACTTATTCATTGGTGCATCTTCACATGTTTCCGCACGGTACAGCATAACTTTCAACAACAATAATGAGGAGCATTCGTCGAGTGGGATCATCGTGTCCACCAAAGCGGGCTCGACCGGGTGGTTAAGTTCCGTTTTTAACATGGCAAACGGTATTTCCGGTGCATTGAATAAGGATAAAAGTTCGAAGAAGCCCCAACTGGGAGAAAATGAATTGCTTTTCGCGGTACGCGAGCCCTTTATCAGTGTCAGAACGCAAGCGGGTATTTCAACCGGCATAATTAAGAAGCAATCTTTTTTAACGATTCAGTCATTCATGCCAGCCAACGGCGTAATATTCAGCGACGGCATCGAATCGGATTTTCTGAGTTTTAATAGCGGTTCAATTGCCACGGTTGGCATTGCCCGGGAATCAGCGCAACTGATTATAAAATAAAATCCTGCCCAATGAAAACAACCATTCCACTTTTCCTCTTCCTCTTTCTGGCCCTTTCTGCTTCCTCCCAAACCAAACCCCTCCGCGTCGGCGTCATCAGCCTTACCCACACCCATGTACACGGTATTTTGGGAAGGCCAAAAGACGACCGCATCCAGATCGTCGGCATTGTGGAACCCGACCGCGTACTGGCCGAACGTTACACGAAACAGTACGGCTATTCCATGGACCTGGTTTACCCCACCATTGAAGAAATGATCGCGAAAACGCACCCCGAAGCCGTCACTGCCTTCGGCACTATTTACGAACACCTGGCCGTGGTGGAAAAATGTGCCCCGCAACACATCCACGTCATGGTGGAAAAACCGCTGGCCGTAAGCCTCGACCATGCGAAGCAGATGAAGGCGCTCGCAGATAAGTACCACATACAGTTGCTCACCAATTACGAAACCACGTGGTACCCCACCGTTCATAAAGCCTACGAACTGATCGCGGAGGACAGCATCGGCCGGCCGGTGCAGATCATCATCCGCGACGGGCATAAAGGCCCTAAAGTGCTCGGCATTTCCAACGAATTTCTGGACTGGCTCATCGACCCGGTGCAAAACGGCGGCGGCGCTCTCACCGACTTCGGTTGCTACGGCGTCAACCTCAGCACCTGGCTGCAACATGGGGAGCGGCCCGTTTCCGTCACCGCCGTTACCCAGCAATTGCAACCGGAAAACAACCCGAAAGTGGAAGACGAGGCCACGATTATCCTGACCTACAAACAAGTAAAAACCACCGTGCAGGCCTCGTGGAACTGGACCGTCGGCAGGAAAGACATGGAAATTTATGGAAAACGCGGCATCATTTATCAGGACAACCGCCACGACCTCCGGGTGCGTATGAGTAAAGGTTACGACGGTTTTACGGAAACGCCTTATCACCTGGAAGAACGCCCTGCGCCTTACAACGATGCTTTTTCGCTTTTTGCAGGCGTTGTGCGCGGCGAGATCACCTTGCCGCCTTACGACCTTACTTCGCTGGAGAACAACATGATCGTTATGGAAATCCTGGATGCCGCCAAAAAAAGCGCCGCGAAAAACAAAACAGTTGTACTCAAACCTTAACGTTCCATGGCCTACAACGAGGAATTCGCTCAATCCATTCGGGAGGTTTTGCTGGAAAAGGGTGCCGATTTTACGGAAAAGAAAATGTTCAGCGGCATTTGTTTTCTGGTCGACGACAAAATGTGCTGCGGCACCCATATCGATAAAAAAACCGGGGAGAATATGTTGTTATGCAGGATTGGCGAGTCGGTATACGAGCATGCGCTGGAACAGCCGGGATGCATTCCTATGGAATTTACCGGCAAACCGATGAAAGGTTTCGTATTCGTAACCGAAGAAGGTATCCGGAGCAGGCAAGACCTTGAAAAATGGATGCAACTATGCCTGGATTTTAATCCGCTGGCAAAGAAAAACAAAAAATGAGCCTGCACGCCCCACAAGCAATGCACTATTTAAAATATTGATAATCAATTATTTGCTATTGCAATGGCGTTTATTCGAAAACGTTGCCTGCCTAATATTTCCTTCCCCCATGACATTTCTCATCTATGCTCGTTTCGGGCTCCGCGACCTTTGCATTGAAAACATAAAGTTCCCTTTTTCATACTAAAAAACGCAAATAACTATGTTTGAAGTTGCCAGAACTACTTTTTCAACGACCACTCATCCCGAACTGAGCAACTGGGTGGAAGAGTTAGCCCGGCACATGATGCCGAGCGCGGTACACTGGTGCACGGGCACACAGGAAGAATATGATTCTCTTTGTCAGCAACTGGTCGACAAAGGAACTTTCATACGGTTGAGCGCTCAAAAAAGGCCCAACAGTTATGCCTGTTTCAGCGACCCGAGCGACGTAGCCCGGGTGGAAGACCGCACCTACATTTGCAGCCGCCGCAAGGAAGATGCCGGTCCGACCAACAACTGGATGGAACCGCGCGAAATGAAAAACCTGCTCGAAGGCCTGACGGAAGGCGCCATGGCCGGCCGCACGATGTACGTCATCCCATTCTGTATGGGCCCTGTCGGCTCCAGTTTATCACGCTATGGCATCCAGATCACAGACAGCGAATACGTGGTCGTCAACATGAAGATCATGACCCGTATGGGAAGCCAGATTTTGCCTTACCTCGATTCTGATACGGTCAAATGCGTGCATACGCTGGGCGCACCGCTGCGTCCGGGTCAGGAAGACGTGAAATGGCCCTGCAACCCGACGGTTAAATACATCAGCCACTTCCCCGAAGACAGACTGATCATTTCTTACGGCAGCGGTTACGGCGGAAACGCCCTGCTGGGTAAAAAATGTTTTGCCTTGCGTATCGCCAGTGTCATGGGCCGTGAAGAAGGCTGGCTGGCCGAACATATGCTCATTATGGGTGTGGAATCGCCGCAAAAAGAGAAGAATTATATCGCCGCCGCTTTCCCCAGCGCCTGCGGTAAAACCAACTTCGCCATGCTTATTCCGCCCAAGGAAATGGACGGCTGGCGGGTGACTACCGTCGGGGACGACATCGCCTGGATTCACAAGGGCGACGACGGCAGGTTGTATGCCATCAACCCCGAAGCGGGCTATTTCGGCGTAGCGCCGGGTACCAACGAAAAAACCAATCCCAATGCCATGGCGAGTATCCGCGCCAATACCATCTTCACCAACGTGGGCGTTACGCCCGACGGTGACGTGTGGTGGGAAGGTATGAGCAAAGAAGTACCCGAAGGGGTGATCGGCTGGAACGGTTTGCCGTACGACAAGGCCATGGGCAAACCTGTGGCACACGCCAATGCCCGTTTCACCGCGCCGGCGTTCCAAAACCCGGCCATCGATGCGGAATGGGATAATCCGAAAGGTGTTCCGATTACAGCATTCGTGTTCGGCGGACGACGCAGCAGCGCCATTCCGCTGGTGTACCAGTCGTTCAACTGGAACTTCGGGGTGTACCTGGCCGCTACCATGGGCAGCGAAACAACAGCCGCCGCGTTCGGAGAACTCGGCAAAGTGCGCCGCGACCCGTTTGCCATGTTGCCTTTCATGGGCTACCACATGGGCGACTATTTCAACCACTGGCTGCAATTCGGCCGCGACCTGCCTAATGCGCCGCGTATTTTCGGGGTCAACTGGTTCCGCAAAAACGCCAACGGCGACTTCGCATGGCCGGGCTTCGGCGACAACATGCGCGTGCTGAAATGGATCGTACAGCGCAGCAAAGGCCGCGCAAGCGCCGTGGAATGCCCCATCGGCTGGCGCCCGCGCTACCGCGATATGGACTGGGAAGGGCAGGAGCAATTCACCCGCGACCAGTTTAACGAACTGATGCAGGTGGACCGCGAACTCTGGAAACAGGAACTGCTGGGCCACGAAGAACTGTTCGAAAAAGCCTACGACCGGCTGCCCAAGGAATTCTTCTTTATGCGCGAATTGTTGCTTTCCGCTCTGTGGCGTTCTCCGGAGAAATGGAGTCTGGCGCCGGAAGAAGTGTAATTAATTGATTTTTAGGTACTTATAAAATAAATGGTGATCAATGGCTTTCCAGGCTGTTGTTCGCCATTTGTTTTTAGAAACCTTTTTCTTCTCAGTTTTTTCTGACAAAAATTGACAACAGCCAAGGGCAGCGTGTCAAGAACAAGACCTAAAAAAACGCCACTGGCGAAGCGGCGTACTCTACGCATCTCACTTCTCACCTCTCACTTCTCACTTCTGTTTCACCGCCCATATCCCCAGCACATACGCCCCTGCTCCATAACCCGCCATCGGAATCGCTCCTTTGTAGCTTTCTTCTTCCAGCGTGATGATTTCCGGAATGAGGTGAAAATTGTAGCCGGCAATTTTTGTCACACGATCGACGAGGCGTTTCGCTTCGGCGTTCCGGCCGAATGTTGCCTGCGCCACGGCTACCCGTAGTCCGGCGAACGGCCATTCCTGGTTTTCATAGGAATCGGAACTATTGAAACGGATGTAACCCATTTTTTTGCCGGTTTTGACGCGCAGTTGTTCGTCGTAGGCAGCCATGTGCGACAAAAACAGGGACTTGTCGTCGAGGCAGCCCTTTGCAAACAACTCGAAAGTAGCGGCATCGAAAAAATAATGATCGGAAGGTAACCGGTCGGCAGCATTGCCTTTGATCAGGCGGTTTTCATACAGCATTTGCGATAAAATACCGTCATGAAGCCGTTGGTATGCTGCAAAATAAGGCGCAGACGGGAAACCGAATTGCTCCTGAACCCGGGCAAATTCCTTTAACCCTTTGCAGCAAACACCGGAAGTAAACGTGAACGGCCGGCCGGGCAAATGATGTTCCCAGGGCCCCGAATCAGCGCGAATGATGCCCTGATCGTTGATGTTATGAATGATGGCGTCGGCCACTTCGGTTTGTAAAACAGGCTGCCATTTTTTATAAAAAGCAGCATCGCCGCTGTTGGTCACGTAATCGCACAGCGCGGTGAGAAACAGTCCGAAATCGTCGATCTCGATGTTGGGTCCTCGGTGATCGAAATCGCTTTCTTCGCGGCCGTTACCGAAATAACGCGTAACCGAAATCCGATAGTCCACACCGATACCGTAGTCTTTTCCGTCGGCATGCACGTAACGTTTGTACTGATTCGTGGGTGAAGCATTGAGCATGAATTCGAGCCCTTTTTTCGCTTCCTCGTACAGGCCGAGTTTCGTCAGCGCCAGGATCGCAAACGCGCCGTCGCGTACCCAGGAAATAGCCCACACGCCGGGGCGAAGTGAAGCCAGTATCTGGCCTTTTGCCAACGGAAACACCTCATTATCAACTACTTGCGCCATTTTCAGTACGGATACGGATTGCTCCAGCAGGTTGCGCTCGGCGCGGTTGATGCCGGGCGGGAACTGACTGCGGGCAAAAACCTGCTGCATCCATTTCACTTCGGCATCGATCAAAGAAACGGGAGCGGATTTTATGCTGTTTATCGCTTCGTCGATATGCGAAACCGGATGATGCGTATCGGTAAAACCGAACAGGAAATAATGCTCGGAATGCGTACCCAATGATTTCAAAAACGACCGTTTTTCAAGTCCGGGCAGTTCTTCGCAACTGAATGTAATCTTGGAAATACGTTCCTGCGCGCCCCGCACCACCGCGTAAAAAACCTTGTTGCCATTGACAAAAGACGCCGTGTAATCGATGACGAAATGCGGGTATTTCACCTCCACGACGTGCGTGTTTTTCAGGTAATAAACGTCGACGGGTTTTTCCTGAACATTGGGAGCAATATGCGACACAAAAGGCCGCACAAAAGCCGCCGAATCGTAGGCGGAAAAAATATGCGGATATACGTTTTCCACTTCGCCGGACACCGAGTTGTACACCGCGGCAATAAGCCCGTTGGAGGTGGTGAGTTGAAAATAGGAGCGTTTGTTTTTTGCCTTTTCCCGCTTGATTTTTTCAAATTGCTTCAACGTGATGAATTCCACCGGTCCCTGGTAAATACCGCCGCCGCCCGCACCGTCGAACACCCTGACAGCCAGGGTATTGTGCGCTTTTAAAACGCCGGCCGGAATAACGTATTTCCTAGGGGCATCCCAGGCAGACTGGTCGTTGGGCGGAAATTTCCCGGTGTGGCCCACCAGTGTGCCATTGATGTACGTTTCGTCCGAATCATCGATGGCGCCGATTTGCAGCACCAGCGTTTGTCCCAACAGATTTTCAGGCACCGAAAAAGTGGTGCGGTACCAGGCAAAACCGTCGTAATCCGGAAAACCGGTTTGCTCCCACTGCGCCGGAACGGGAATGGAGCGCCAAGAGGAATCATCGAAGTTTTCGTTTTTCCAGGAAAGATCGTCGCCGGTACGGAATTTCCAGTCTTTGGAGATTCGAACGGTTTGAGCGCTTACCAGGTTCAGGCATACCAGAAAAAAAAGCGGAGAGAGGAAGGATCGGAATAGCATCGGTAGAAATTTCAACCGCAAACATACACTGGCTCTTACTTTTCCGCTTCCAGAGCCGCAAGATCGCTGCGCGCCGGCCCGTTCAGCACTTTTCCATAACAGTCGAAGCGGGAACCATGGCAAGGGCAATCCCAGGATTTTTCCACGTCATTCCATTGCACGATGCAGCCGACGTGCGGGCAAACCGCGCTCATGCGGTGCAAAGTGCCTTGTTCGTCTTTATACGCCGCCACTTTTTTAATGCCTTCGTGCAGGAGTGCCCCGGAACCATTGGGGATTTCCGAAGCCTCTTCCACATCGCCGGGCGTGACGAAATCGGTGAATTGCCAGAAAGCCGCAGCACCTTCTTTGACCAACTGATCGGCTGCGCGCAGATTGACGCGGGCAGGGCTGTACAGCGATTCCCAGGGATTCTGCTGCCCCATGATTAGATCGGTTACTATTCGCGCGCCCAGTGTGGCATTGGTGGTGCCGCTGCCCGTGTCACCAGTGATGACGAAAATCCGTTCGTCGCCCAGGTGTCTTCCATTGTATCCGATCCCGTCGATAGACTCCATCACCTGACCCGACCATTGATACAGGAGTTCGCCGCATTGCGGGAATATGCTGCGCGCCCAGGCTTCCAGCGCAACAAAACGTTCGGGCGATTCACCTTTTTCATGGCTCATAATGTCGGGACCACCCGCTTCGTCGCGACCGGTATGGTGGTCTTCTCCGCCGGCAATCAGCACGTCATAATCGGTAAATTCGACGAGGCGCACGTAGTGATAGGGTTCGAGCGTATCCCACCAGATGGCATACGGCAACGCACCTTTTTCGATGCGCAGGCCTACGACATAGGTGCGCCAGGCGGTTTGTTTGAGGTGCACACCCGTCAGTACGCTTACGGGGGAATTGGTAGCAGTGACCAGGTTCTGGCACCGGATGGTATGGCCGCTTTCGGTTTTGATCACTACAGATTCACTTTTTTCATCTATTTCCACCGCTTTCGTGTCCGTAAAAATTTTCACCCCCCGACGCTCTACCGCATCGCCTAAGCCGTAGATGTATTTAAGGATGTGAATCTGGGCCATGTCGGGTATTTCCAGGCACGGGTAAGGAGGCAGCCCTGCCACCGGCAGGCGCGTGTGGCGAACCACCGGCACGTGCATCTCCTTCAGAATTTCCGCTTCTTTATCCAGTTTGGGATGGTCTTTTTCGCGGGGCGCAAACAGAAAAACGGGCACTTTCCGGTAATCGCAGTCGATGCCTTCATCCAGCGTAATGCGGGCGATGGTTTCCTTGGCATACCGGTGGCTTTCGGCGATGAGCAATACGTTGTCGCCGTGCATCCGCTTTAACAATGTGTACGGAAAATCGGTAAAAACAACGAGTTGTGCTGTGGAACGGGACGTTTCGCCTTGCCCGATTTGGGGAAATTTTTCTATAAGGACTACGTTTTTGCCTGCTTCTGCCAGCATGTAGGCAGTCGTGAGTCCGGCAATACCCGCGCCGATAATGCATACATCGCATGCTATATCCTGACGAAGGGCAACGTAATTATGCGTAGGGAAAACTTCCATCCAAACGGAAGTAGTGTAACCTGATGGATTCATAAATAAGAACCGGATTTTTTAGAACGGCTGGTAAAACCGCAAAAAACATATGCCCGCACATGAAGCCATCACATCAGTCGTACAGTACCTGGCAGTTTTCACAAAAGAAACTTCGGCGTTTTTTCTCACCCGTGTATTTTTTGAAAATGGGCAGATCGCAGCGCAGGCAAACTTTTTTGGTGTGCGCCAGCCAGTGTTTTTTTAGTTCGAACGCCTTTTTCCATTCCAGAAAATCAAAACTGTACTGCCGCGCTTCGCGGATCACGTCATCCAGCACGTCCGCCGGGATTTTGCCGACTTTGGATTCCGGATGCAGCCGAACCCGGTAGAGCACTTCGTTTTTTATGATGTTGCCGACGCCGGAAAAAACGGGTTGTTCCAGCAGGGCGTCACAAATAAGCGCATCGGGCATTTGCGCCAGTTTGACTTTGGCAGATTCCGAATCCCAGGCATCGTTCATCACGTCGGCGGTCCAGTTGAAATGGGAGTCGATGTCTCCTTCCAGGTATTTGACGGAACATGCGTAAAAGTTCAGTTCGCCGTTTTCAAAAACGAGGCTCAGGCGCGGCGGACGATCTTTCTGCTCGTTCACCCTATAAGAACCGAACATCAGAAAATGAATGCGCAGGGTAAAGCCGTTGAAACACATCAGAAATTGTTTGCCCCAACTTTTGATGGAGATGACCTGCTGATCCTGCATGCGGCTTTGATCAATTTTGCTGTTTCCAAGCACTGAAATGATCTTTTTGCCAGCAAATTGCCGCGTTTCCTCTTTTAAAATGACAATGGTGGGTCCTTCCGGCATGGTATTTTGGTTTTTATCCGCGGGCATTGCAAATCAGTGAATTCCGTACATTTTTCATAAAATTTATATGCCATGGCAACGATCAGTAAAAAATTTCCCCCTGTTTGTGGTTCGACACGCAGGCGGAAGAAGCAGCCCGTTTTTACATTTAGCCATTTGTTTATTTCCAGCCTTTTTATACTTTTGGCCATCCAACAATCACATTAAACACCTGAAAAAATGAGTTTCTTCACGCGTATTTCGAATGGCTGGACCATGGCTATGACCAGTTTCGCCACCATTCAGAAAAAACCTTTCCTGCTGGTATTTCCGGTTCTGTCGGTGATGTCTTTTATCGTGATATTAGCCACGTTTGCCGGCGGATCGTTTTTCTTTTTCGGCGACCAGATCGAAGCGATCATGAATGATGAGGAATATGGCAAAGTTGCCGGCTACGCCCTCCTGTTCGTATACTATCTGATCAACTTTTTCATCGTCATTTATTTCAACTCGGCGCTGATCTACTGCGCTTCGAAAATTCTGCATGACGAGGAAACCAGCGTCAGTGAAGGCATCGAATTCGCGAATTCCCGGCTTGGAAAAATCTTCGGCTGGGCGGTTGTAGCCGCTACTGTCGGTATGCTGCTGAAACTGCTGCAGGAAACCGGAAAAATAGGCAAGTTCGTGGCATCCCTGCTCGGCGTTGCCTGGTCGGTACTGACCTTTTTTGCCGTGCCGGTACTGATCTTTCAGGACAAAAGTGTATTGGACACCATCAAGGAATCGGGTCGTCTGATCAAGGAAAAATGGGGCGAATCGCTGGTGGCCAACCTGAGTTTCGGCCTTTTCCATATTCTGGGTATCCTGGGAGGTGTTTTAGTAGGTGTATTGCTGTTCAATGTCGCACCGATCCTGGCTATCGGCCTGGCTATTCTGATTATTGTGCTCGTAAGTACGGTGATTGCGACGGCCGAAACCATTTTCCTCGCTGCCATGTACAACCACGTGAGCGGTATGCCGACGGGTGATTTCGACGACCGTACGCTCGACGGCATGTTCATTCAAAAATAATTTATGTGCACCGTCACATACCACCCCAATGCCAAAGGGTTTATTCTGACCCATAACCGCGACGAGGCGCCGACACGGTCGCCCTCCGACATTTCAAAGGCTGAAAACGGGTATTGCCACTGGCTGTACCCGAAAGATACCAAGGCAGGCGGTACCTGGATCGTTACCGACAACACCGGGAATACCGCCTGCCTCCTCAACGGGGCTTTCATAAAACACCACCACAGCCCACCCTACCGCCGCAGCCGGGGCCTGATTCTGATGGATTGTATGGAAGCGCCCGCGCCGGTCCAGTTCCTGCTTGCATATGATTATTCGGGTATCGAACCGTTTACCCTGCTCTTTTTTACGGGACTAAGCGTATTACAATTGCGGTGGGACGGCCAACAACTCCATCGCTTGAATCTGCCTGCCGATGTGCCGCATTTCTGGTGCTCTGCCACGCTTTATCCGCCTGATATGCAGGTGCGCCGCGAACAGGTATTCCAAAAATGGCTTTCCAGCCAACAATATATTCCCGGCCCGCATGATTTCCTGCAATTGCACCACACCGGCAGCGTAGGAGACCCGGAAAACGACTTTGTCATGAACCGCAACGAGCGTGTTCGAACGGTCAGTATCACACAGGTGGTGTTGGAAAAGAATATCGCTACCATGCGGTATTTTGATCTGCTGAATGACCGGCATGATGTCCGCCGCATAACATTAAACAATGAATTAACCCTGCCGCCTGCTTGATTATCCCTGCGAATTTTCCATTTTTGCAGTAACAACGCGACAACGCATTTTCGAATTAAATATCAACACATATGGACGCCCAAAACGGGACGCTTCTGATAACCGGCCAAATGTCTGTTTTGCTGGACAGATTACCGCTTTACGTGTATACACAACCGGTCAGCCTTTTCCACGGAAGCACAGTGGGACAACATTTTCGGCATATCCTCGAATTTTATACCTGCCTGCTCGAAGGCTGCGACGCTTCTTACGTGGATTACAGCAGCCGGCAACGCAATGACGCTATTTCGGAGAACCCGAAAGTGGCAATGAACGTGCTGCAAACAGTCGTAAAAGCCATTCCGGAACTAAACGTTTCGCAACTTTTGCAGGTGGAAAGCGAATTTTCCGATACCATTACCGAACGCCCCGCTTACTCTTCCAGCATCGGCCGCGAACTCCAATATGCCTTCGATCATGCTGTCCATCACCTTGCCATTATTCGGATGGGCTTGGAAGCGCATTTTCCGGAAATACCTGTAGATGCCAACCTCGGTGTGGCGCCTTCGACGCTGAAGCACCGGCGGACGCTGGAGGTGGTTGAGAATGTTGAGGGTTGAGAATGTTGAGGGTTGAGAGGTTGAGATTGTTGAGAGGTTGAGATTGTTGAGGCTCGCTGCTCTAACTTTTGAACGGACTCCCGGCACTTCAATCTCAACCTCCCAACATTCTCAACCTCTCAACCCCTCAACATTCTCAACCTCTCAACCCTCAACATTCTCAACCTCTCAACAACCTCAACATTCTCAACAACCTCCACCATGTCCAAAACAAACGTAACCATCTCCTGGATCCTTCGGATCATTGCCGCCGTCATTCTGGGCCAAACCTTGTTTTTTAAATTTACCGGCGCGGAAGAAAGCAAATACATTTTCAGTGTTCTGGGAATGGAACCCGCCGGCCGTTACGGCTCCGGTGTAGCGGAACTGATTGCGGTTGTACTCCTGCTCATGCCGCGTACGGCTGCGCTGGGCGGCTTGCTCGGGCTTGGCGTGATCAGTGGTGCATTGATGGCACACCTCACCAAACTGGGCATCGAAGTGCAGGGCGACGGAGGACTTTTATTCTATCTCGCCGTGGCAGTCTTTGTCTGCTGCGCAGGTATCGTCTGGCTGCACAAAGATCAACTGGTGGCGCTGCTTGCCCGGTTCAGGAAGTCTTCCACCATGGCAGGTAATTGATGGTAATCTATCTCTATTATTTTTTGCTGGGCGTGTATGGCCTGTTACTGGCGGTCTCTTTGGTTTATCACCTCACGCGTAAAGCGCCGGGCGGCGATGCTTCGGTGGACTGGGCCATGGGGATTTTGTATTCGGGCGGTTTAGGCGTTTTTTTTCTGGTCGCTTTATTGTTGAGAAAGTCGCCGCAGGCAGGGCTCGTTGTTTTGTTTTTGCCGCTGCTTTTTATTGCCATTCCAAAGTTGAAACGCTTACAAACGCGTTTGTATAACCGGATACCAGCCTTTCCGGATGCGCCGCCTCTTTTACTGGTGATTGAAAATAAACTGAATACGCGGGTGCATGTCCGGCTGAAATCCTGGTTTGCGACTTCTACAATTGGTAATTTTATTGTGTATGATACGCTGGATTTTTACGTCGCTCCGCTGGGAAGCAGCACTTTTCAGTTGGATAACCTTCAAACAAGAATCCTCGCATATAAGGCCGCTTACGCGGAGGTTGTCATTTTTGAACAAAAAACGGAGCATTCGGAAGAGCACAATCACATATATCACGTTGATATTCAACCCAGTACCCGGTTTTACAAAGTTCAGCCCGAGGCATTTCGTTCCGGAACGTATCAGATCATCGTTGAATAGTACGCGCCCGCCGCAAACACCACATATTCCGCAAAAAACAGTATCCAGATAAACAGGTAGTATCGTCTGACGGAATCCGGCTCCTCCAGTTTCAAACGACTTACTGCTCCTCCCAGCGCTGCCAGCATGAGCAGGTGACCGATGGCAAAAACCCACTTGTTCACGCCCAGCATACCTGTCCAGGCAAGTGCAATATTGGCTACGAACAACAACGCCAGCAGGGTATTTCCAATGCTCAGCACATTCCGGGCGCCGAGTTGCAGCGTGAGGGTGCGGATCTGAAAACGGCGGTCGCCCTCCATATCCGGCACGTCCTTGAACCAGGCTATGGCGATGCTGTACACAAAAATGCTCACCGTCAGCATGGCAATGACCGGCGGGATTTGTGTAGAACCATTGATAATGGAATGAAAATGCAGGAACAGGAGGATATTGACGATCACGCCACGCACCGCAATGATGCAAAACGCCGCCCAGAAATGAAATCGTTTCAAGCGCAAAGGCGGCAGCGAATAAGCCGTGCCAAGTGCCAGACTCAACAGTACCGTCAGCAAGAGGTATTTTCCCGTCCAGGCGGCAATGACCAGGGCGAGCAAAATGGAAACACCGATAATAGTCCGGGCCGTCCGCATCGTGTATGCACCCGATGCCAGTGGCAACCAGGGTTTGTTGATGCGGTCGATCTCCACGTCGGTGATCTGATTGAGCCCGACAATGTAAATATTCGCGCCCAGGCAAGCCAGCAAGGTGAGGCAATAGGTGGCGAACCAGGTATCGCGCCCATCCGAAAACGACAGGGCGATGACGTATAGTGCGCTGATACTCAAGGTAGTACCAATCACGGTATGCAGTCGGCTGAAGCGGATAAAATTGCGGATCATAGGTTTGGTTTTTTCGCATGCAGCACTCCGAACCGGAGCGCCCCCGACCGGTATCCCCGCATCATGAATTGCATGGCCCAGGCCCCACGCAGCGTCGGCCAGCCCGCGCGTAGTAATCCGGCCAGACTGTGCCAGGTAACCGCCGAACGCACCACCGCCGGCCAGAACGGCGCTACGGAATTGGTCCAATCGGCCGTTTTTACCTCCTGAAATCCCGTTTCCCCGGCCATTTGTTCGTATTCGCCTAAGGAAATCATAGGCGGCAAATGGTAATAGTGTTCTATTTTTTGCATCAGGTTGCGCTCCTTTTCCATGATGGCCGGCGGTGTTTCGCGGTGACACCAGGTAGCCATCAGCAGGGTGCCGCCAGGGCGCAGCGTATCGTAAAAAACCTGTAAAAGCCGGCGTTTTTCGGGCATGTGCTCGGCGCTTTCGAGCGACCAGATCAGGTCGAACGGTCCTTGATCTACCTTTAGTTGCAACACATCCTGCACTTCCACCCGAACGCGTTCACCCAGTCCGGCCTGTTGGTTAAAGAAAGTAGCCCGTTCCGCCTGAACGGGGCTGAGCGTCAGTCCCAGTACTTCAGCGTTCAGCACCCGCGCCAGAAAACGGGCGCTCCCTCCTACTCCACAGCCGGCATCCAGAATTCGGGCGGGATTTTGAACATGGCCCCATTGCAGGAACTCGGTTATCAGATCGGTTTGTGCCTGCCGGTGGTCTTTTTCTTCCTTGCCATCAGGGCCGTAATAGCCATGGTGCATATGCTCGCCCCAGGTATCCAGCCAGATGGCGGTAGACCGGTCGTAAAAATGCCGAATGCGTTCGTTGAGTCCTGCCTGATTTCCCATGGTTTAAAAAACGAACCGGATGAGAAGTACAACAGCCAGCACGATCAACACCAGGGCGCCGATCTGGTATCCGTTCAGGCCTTCGCGGTACTGCGGCGGCAGGTTGCCTTTCGGCGAAAACATACGCCGCACATACCCGAACAACGCAGCAGGGATAAATAAAAATCCTGCCAGCGAACCGACCAGCACGCGCCAGAAGATTTGCAAGCCACGGCCGAAAGTCATTTTTTCCGGTTCCGGCAACAGGGGCGCCGAAAGCGGCGCGGTGGAAACGCCGGGTTGCTGTTTTACACCTGCGATAGCGATGCCGTATTCCGCTTTTTTCCGGTACCACTGCGGACGGATATACTCCACCCGGATATCGGTGAAACCGGCGGACCGAAACCAGTCGCGATACTCCTGGTCACTCGGAAACAACATCCAGGTGTCGGCAATAAAGCGCGCTACTTTGTTCTGCGGTTCGAGCGGACCGATCATCAGCGCGATGCCGCCGGGTTTGATCACGCGGTACGCCTCGCGGATACCCTGCTCCGGATTAGGCCAGTATTCGATACTGCCCGCCGACACGTATCGGTCGAAGCGGTCGTTTTCGAAAGGCAGATTTTCAGCATCTCCAAGTTGGAAATTACAGTTTTGCAGACTGGCTTTGCCGCGGGCTTTGGCCATCTGGTGCGGACTCTGGTCGATGCAGTACACGTGTTCGGCGGGTACCTGCTGCACGATGCCTTCCGTGGTGAATCCGGTGCCGGAACCCACGTCGACAACACTGATGTTGGGCACGTTCAGATGCGCCAGTTGCAGCGATCTGTCACGCATGAAATCCGTCCAAAACAACGGATTGACGTATTTATCGTAGAAAACGGATAAAAAGCGGTAAAACCACCAGGCTTCTTTTTTATGCTGTATGAGTCTCATATCGGTCGCGTACTTTTTTATGCGTGATGGTACTGACAGGGCAGATTTTTTCGCAAGCCATGCAGGCAATGTCGCAGGGCGTGTTGACGGCGATGGTATCGAACGCGCTGATAAAGCCGGGCTCCTGCGGACATACCGCCACGCAGGCGCCGCAATTGATGCAGGCATTCCAGCCGATATGGAACTCGACGACTTCTCTTTTTCGCATGGCTGATCAGATTTTTTTATAGGGAGAATGCGGACTGAAGTAGCCCGACATGGTTTGGTATAGCATTTCGTCGCGCTGTGCAATATCTTTTACCCTGAAAATGGCCGATTTTTCGCCGTACAGTTGCCAGATCTTGTTGCCGCCTTCTTCCAGCCAGCGATCCTGGTAGCCTTTCAGGTTTTCCCGGTTGGGGGCTTGCCCGCTTTGGATGAGTTGTCCCAGGAATTCCCCGGCGATCCGGCCGCTGTTCAGAGCCGTGTGAATGCCGCCGCCGGTGATGGGGTTCACGTGCCGGGCGGCATCGCCCACCAGCAGCAGGTTGTCGGAATATTGCGTGCGCAGCGGGGCCGCCAGCGGTACGCCGCCGCCCTGAATTTCGAGGATACGCGCATGTTTGAACCGTTCTTTAAAAAACGACTGACGTATAAATTTATCCAGGTGCCATTGCGCATTCCGCGTGGTCATGGTGCCGATCACGCCGAGACCGATTTCCGTGTATCCGTTTCCTTTGGGGAATACCCAGGCATAGCCGCCCGGCGCCCAGCGGTGGCCGGTGATAATTTCCAGCAAACCGTTCGTTTCTACCTGATCTACAATGAATTGCAGGCAACCTGCCAGGTTTCGGAGGGGAATGTGTGTGCGCAGGCCCGCCCATTTGCCTACCTGCGACTGCAAGCCGTCGGCGCCCACCAGGACGCGGGCTTTTACCACTACCAGCCGGTTGAACCGCTGTAAACGCACCTCGCAAAGTCCGTCGGCCGTACGTGTAAAACCGAGCCCTTCCGTTTTCAGCCACACTTCCGCGCCGGCACGTTCGGCCTGCGTCATCAGGTAGCGGTCGAAACGGCGGCGGTCGACTACATATCCCAGCGGGTTTTTGCCTTCGCCGGCGCCGTATTCGTCGGGCTTGATCGAGCGGTAATCGATCACCGTGTTTTGTCCCTCCTGGTTAAAAATATTGAATCCGAAAATGGCCTCATGAATAAATTCCGGGTCGGGTGTCACAAGCGCTTCTTCCAGGGCATGCCGGCTGACTGCGCCCGAGCATTGAATGGGGGCGCCGAGTTCCTGGCGCTTGTCGACCAGCAGCACTTTTAACCCTTGCTTTGCGGCAAATCTGGCGGTAACGGCGCCTGCCGGGCCTGAGCCGATAATGAGGATGTCGTAAACAGTTTTCGGCATATGGTGGGTAATGGCCTTGCAAGCGGATGTCTAGAGCGTGTTCGGGATTTTTTGCCGGGCCCGAACACGCCCTTAAACATGTTTACGAATATTTAGACCTCCCGGTTTTATATCCCGCAAAGAAATTGTTATTCGTTTTTGACATTCAGGTCGATTTCTCCATAAAAACGCAGATCCTGGTTCTGCAAAATCTTGGTCCAGAAGGCGATCTGCCCGGTGTGATACGAATAGTGTTCGGTCACGTGAATAATGATGCCCATGCCCGACAATTCGAAACCCTGCACGGAGCGCACCCGCAGCAATTCTTCCACGCTGGTGCGGAGTATGCACATTTTCGCTTCTTCTGCCGTCGCGATCAGTTTTTCCTGTAGTACCTGTTTGGTAAAACCTTCCCGAGCAGCGAATTCCGCATCGCGTTCGCGGCTGTCGGAAGCGCCGCCGAGGCTGGAAATGGCGTATTGCCGGATGTTGCCGCAGAGGTGCAAAATCAGGTTGCCGATGCTGTTGGACGTTTCGTTGGGGCGTTTCCACACGGCATCTTCCGGCAGCAGTTCGAGGCACCGGCTGATGCGCTGGGTGCTTTCGTCCATTCTGAAAATGGACTGGCTGATAAATTCACTGGCGAGTTTTTCTTCCATACATGTTTGTTGTAATAGGTCGAAGGTAAGGAAACGGTTCCGTTCGGCTGCGTCCTCTTGGGAGGATGGGACAACGGATTTTTTTTGTGGCCTGTCGGCCTTTTTTTATTAACCACATAGGACGCAAAGCATAGATTACTTCATTTTATCTATTAACCACAAAGGACGCAAAGCATAGATTACTCCATTTTATTTTTTAACCACAAAGGCACGAAGGACACAAAGCGTAGATTACTCCATTTTATCTATCAACCACAAAGGACACAAGGCATAGATTCCTCCATTTTTTATTAACCAAGGGACACAAAGCATGCTTCTCTAGACTCTTTCGATGGAGTAAACGGTGTAATCTACGCTTTGTGTCCTTTGTGCCTTTGTGGTTAAATAATAAAATGATGTGATCTATGCTTTGCGCCCTTTGTGGTTAAAAAATTGGCCGCCAGGCCACCCCGACTGACGAAAATCACCCTTCCCGGCCACCCAAATCATTGCCCGCCTTTCGCGCCGCTGCCACCTTTGCGAATTGCCTTACCACCACCATGTAGCACCAACCAATATCTATGTTTTACCACCGACTCGGCAAGATTCCCCATAAACGCCACGTGCAGTTTCGAAAGGAAAATACCGGTGGCCTCTACGCCGAAGAACTTGTGGGAACACAGGGATTTTCGGGCGTATCGGCACTCGTGTACCACCTGCATCCACCTACCATTGTGAAATACAAGGGCGAGCCCTACCCCGTCGCGCCGGTGATCGCCGTTGAAAAAAACCTCGAAGCGCTCAGTTTTCAGGGTTTCGAATTGCCCCCGAGCGACAACTACCTCGACAGCCGTACACCGCTGTTCGTCAACAACGACCTGCACGTCGGACTGGCAGCGCCGATGGTCGGCACGGAGGATTATTTTTTCAAAAACGCCGACGCAGACGAACTGCTGTTCGTGCACAAAGGCAGCGGCGAACTGAAAACGGCTTTCGGAAACATTCCGTTCGAATACGGCGATTACCTCGTTATTCCGCGCGGCACCATTTACCAGATCGAGTTCGACACAGCCGACAATCGCCTGCTGCTGGTCGAGTCGTTCAGCCCGGTGCGCACGCCCGAGCGCTATCGCAACCGCTACGGGCAGTTGCTGGAACATTCGCCGTTTTGCGAACGCGATTTCAAACTGCCGCAAATGCTGGAAACCTACGACGAGCGCGGCGATTTCCAGGTTTATATCAAAAAACAGGGTATGATGTACCCGTATGTGTACGCCACCCACCCGTTCGATGTAGTGGGCTGGGACGGCTACCTATACCCGTACGGTTTTTCCATTTTCGACTTCGAACCGATTACCGGCCGCATCCACATGCCGCCGCCGATACACCAGCAGTTTGAAGGCGACGGTTTTGTGATTTGTTCGTTCGTACCGCGCCTGTACGACTACCACCCCGATGCGATTCCTGCTCCCTACCACCACAGCAACATCGATTCGGACGAGATTTTGTACTACGTCGACGGCGATTTTATGAGCCGCAACAACATCCAAAAAGGACAACTGACCCTGCACCCCGCCGGCATTCCGCACGGCCCGCACCCGGGCGCCATCGAACGCAGCATCGGCAAAAAAGCCACAGAAGAACTGGCGGTCATGATCGACCCGTTCCGGCCGATGATGATCACACAGGCGGCCCTGCAGTTGAATGTGGAGGATTATTACCGATCCTGGTTAAGCGAAACGGAGTAAACAAGCGTGTTTAGTTTTTTGTGTTTGGTGTTTCGTACACCGAATCCTGAAAACCAAGA
Source organism: Bacteroidota bacterium (assembly GCA_029561355.1). Taxonomy (GTDB): domain Bacteria; phylum Bacteroidota; class Bacteroidia; order Chitinophagales; family Saprospiraceae; genus M3007. The sequence continues at coordinate 25,842 of JAKQJD010000144.1, forward strand.
ACTGACGCCCTCGAGTAATCAATTTACCATCGAATCAAAAAATGCCCGGACATATGACCAACCTAACCGGTATTACCGACTATTCTTACGGTCTGGAAAAAATCTTTCCGCAGGCCGACGATTTTCTGCCGCTGCTCGGCACCGACTACGTGGAACTCTACGTGGGCAACGCCAAACAAGCCGCTCATTATTATAAAACCGCTTTCGGGTTTCAGTCGCTGGCCTATGCCGGACTCGAAACGGGCCTGCGCGATCGCACTTCCTACGTGCTGAGGCAGGGTAAAATCAGGCTGGTGCTCACCACGCCGCTCACTTCGCACAGCCCCATTTCCGAACACCTGAAGCATCACGGCGACGCCGTAAAAGTGATCGCGTTGTGGGTCGACGACGCCCGCGATGCCTTCAAACAAACGGTCGACCGGGGCGCCACACCGTTTATGGAGCCCGTGGTGGAACAGGATGAATTCGGCGAAGTGGTTCGCTCCGGCATCCACACCTACGGCGAAACGGTGCACATTTTCGTGGAGCGCAAAAACTATCAGGGCGTTTTCCTGCCCGGTTTTGTGAAATGGGAATCGGATTACAATCCGGAATCGACCGGCCTGAAATACATCGACCACATGGTAGGTAATGTGGGCTGGGGGCAGATGAATTACTGGGCACAGTTCTACCATGAAGTAATGGGCTTTGCCAACCTGATTTCCTTCGACGACAAGGACATTTCCACGAAATATTCCGCCCTGATGAGCAAGGTGATGACCAACGGCAACGGACGTATCAAATTCCCCATCAACGAACCGGCGGAAGGTTTGAAAAAATCGCAGATCGAGGAGTTCATCGAATTCTTCGAAGGCCCCGGTTGCCAGCACATTGCCGTTGCCACCAACGACATCGTGTTCACTATCAGTGAAATGCGCAAACGCGGTGTGGAATTCCTGCACGTGCCCGGCTCCTACTACGACACTGTACCCGACCGCGTGGGCGCCATCGACGAGGAACTTGCAGAACTCAAGGAACTCGGCATCATGGTCGACCGCGACGACGAGGGCTACCTGCTCCAGATTTTCACCCGCCCCGTGGAAGACCGGCCGACGATGTTTTTCGAAATTATTCAGCGCAAAGGCGCCAAATCTTTCGGAAAAGGCAATTTCCAGGCGCTTTTTGAAAGCATCGAGGCCGAACAGGCGCGACG
>JAKQJD010000304.1 GCA_029561355.1 Bacteroidota bacterium
GTTATAAAAATCAGCAGGGAAAGCAGGTTGGATCTTGTCATGTACGGTGGTGTTTGTACCAATGCATCTGGTGCACAACTTTGGCCGGTTGCTGCATGGAGTTGTCTGGATGCACACGTTTCTTTTCAACGCTGCGGGCAAAAGTACGGCACTGGGACTATAGTTTCTGATACACCAGCGTCCCCTGTCCTTCCGTACCGACCCAGGTCATCTTGTCGCCCGAAAAACTGACTTTGTAACTCTGCCCTACGGCAAAATTGGTGGCGGAAGTCGTGATCAGGTTGCCCTCCAGTTTCCATTGGGTTTTGCTGTACAATTTTTGCTGGATATCGATGTACTTCTGATCGCAACCGCTGGCAGCAGCGTTCAGCCGGAAGGTGGCATCCGCATTGATTTCATACACGATTTTTGCGGCGCAGGGCCTTTGTTGCAGCAGTGCTGCATGGGTATCCATTTTCTCGCCGCCAAAATCGACGGTATGCGACAGCAATTTCCAGCGACCTACCGGACTTTGTGCCTGGATTTGAAGGGCGAAAAACAGAAAAACGATCAGGGAAAGTGATTTTTGCATGGTTTTGAATTGATAAGTTTAGAATCTGTCGTAGCGAACAATGCCGTTGATTATAGGGCGGCAGCAATTGCCCAATTACCCACCAACGAAACACTAAACCCGAAACACCAAACACATTTTCACCTACACCACCTGCGTTTCATAATAATGTTCGGCCAGGCCGAAACGGCGTTCCGGCGCCCTGTCCTCCAGTTGATGAAAATCAGTGGGTTTCAACCCGGTGAAATCGCGGTAGTCGTGTGTCAGGTGCTGGTAATCGTAATAATTGCAGTCGAATGAGATGGTTTTCCAGTCGCGGTTCGGGTGCAGGTTTTTTTCCCGGAAAGCGCGGTCGAAACGAACGAGCCGTGCGAAAAGCCTCGGATTGATACCGGTTCGCTCCCGGAATTTTCGTTCGAATTGCCGGGGACACAAAAACGATTTTCTGGCCAGCACATCCAGCGAAACAACCGGATTGCCCAGCATCCATTGGCCGACGGAATCTGCCGGATGTTCGTCTTTCACGCCTTTGGCCACCAGCCGCGCGACAAAAGCATTGGCGATCTGCACAATCTCCACGTAGTTGCGGGCGTGATAAAATGCTTCGTTCACCAGGTGAACCTCTTTACTAAAAACGACATCCGCTTCGAGGTATGAATTGTTGATTTCAAATGCAGGCATACCCGTCAGCCGGAACAGGCCGCCGGGCTGGAACAACATTTGAACGACCATGAAATTACCCGTGACAAAACGATGCGTAACGGACATTGCCTGCCCCACCAGGGCCACCGGCACATTTCGCACACTCCCCTGCCGGTGGGTAAAATCCACCCGTTCGCGGTCGTGCGGGTAAAACGCCAGGCAATGTTCCGGCCGGGGGGTATAAGGTTTGCAGGAAGGAGCGTCGTTGCCGTCGAACTTCAAATGCACGATGCGGTAGCAACGGATAAAGGCTTGCAACGACGGGTGCGGCATAAAATCTTTCAGTACCATGCTATCCGGAGGTTTTGTTCAAGCCATAAAATTGGTCATTTTAGTCCGTATTTCGCAACAATCGCCTGTCTTTCTTCAAATGCCGTGGGCGCGTACACCAATCCGTACTGTTCGTTCAGCCGGTCGCGTTCCTGGCGGAGTTGGGAGGAGCCTTCCGGAAAACCCTTTTCCGGTGTCAATTCATGAAAAATGCGCTCCAGGAACAACTCGAACGGCTGGTTGAAATACATATCGACGAAACGCAAGGGTTGTTCGGAGGCATTCCAGAAGGTATGACGCAGGTTTCGGGGCCGGAAATGCCAGCCGCCGGCCGGCACTTCGACAACGTCGTTGCCTACCATGACCGAAGCCGTGCCTTCCAGCACATACATCAGTTCGTCCAGTTCCTTGTGCAGGTGCGGCGGCGGGCCCATCATTTTGGGCGCTACGGCACATTCGACGCACGAATACACACCGCCCGTCATGGCGGAGCGTACCCACACCCGGATGTCCATACTCCCCTTGTGCGACAATACGCCCGACGGCGCCAGAAGAAATGGTTGCAAAGGGTCGCCGACAGGAGGACGTACGGCGCCCTGCTGCGCCTGCAGGGCCGCTCCGGGCAACAGGCCGCAGGCTGCAAGCAGACTGGTGGTTTGTAAAAAATCTCGTCTTTCCATAGGTAGCATTTTTTTGTTCTGCAAACCTATGGCTGTCGGGGGTGGAGAGAGTGGTAAAAAAACGACTTTAGTAGTGGGGCAGTTATTGAGGTATGGAGCAGTGACCTTGAGGTATGGAGCAGTAGTTTTGAGGTATGGAGCAATAGTTTTGACCGTCGTTTAGGCTCCGGACCTAAACGAAGCAGTCTTTTTGACCTTTGATAGGGTGATTTTGGCCGTCGTCTGTGCGTAGCACTTTAGGAATACGTGTAAAGGACGGAAGGACCCTCAAGGGCCCTTCTCCCGACGGCCTGAAGCACGTGCTATCATACAAAAAGAGCCGGCCCGCTTATTTCAGCAGACCGGCTCTTCTATGTTTTTTGCAATTTGTATTAGTCCTTTTCCTGCCGACGTTTGATTTCGTCGCGGATTTTGGCGGCCATTTCATAGTCTTCGGCTTCCAGCACTTCCTGTAGTTTGGTTTGCAGGGCATCCATGGAAAACGTTTCGATGGCGTCGCTGTCGAGGTTGCCTGCAACCTGAGCGGCACGCAGGCTGCCGTCTTCCTGCTCCTCCAGCACCACGCCGGCGGCTTCCAGGATAAAATCGTAGGTGTAGATAGGGCATTCGAAGCGCACCGCCATGGCGATGGCATCGGAAGTGCGGGAGTCGATCTCGAACAATTCGCCGTCGCGCACACAGATGAGGCGGGCGTAGAAGATGCCGTCGAGCAGGTTATTGATCACGACCTCCTTCAGTTGAATATCGAAGGTGTCGAGGGTACTTTTAAAAAGATCGTGGGTAAGGGGGCGGTTGGGCACCATGCGTTCCATAGCCACCGCGATGGCCTGGGCCTCAAAACTGCCGATTACAATAGGCAGACGACGCTGTCCTTTGCGCTCGCCGAGTACGACGGCGTAATTGTGGGACTGGGTCATGCTGTGGGACAGGGCGACGATGTCGAGTTCTATACGTCTCATTATCAATTAGATAAATGTTCTTGTCAGGAAAATGGGACGCAAATCGGTCTGGCTTGAAAAACGTGTTCTTCCGGGCAAACGTATTGCGGCCGCAAAAATAATAATAAAAACACACGTCTTTCATATTTGGATGCGGCGGAAGCAGAAAAAATTGCAACGCGGATTACGCGGATGAATAGCGGATCACGCGGATTTGGGCTCGGGCGGGCAAAAATGCCTCATTACCTGAAATCAAATCCGCGTGATCCGCTATCCATCCGCGTAATCCGTGTTGCAATAATCCGCGTTACCTAGTGAGCCGCCTTAAACTTCTTCAACGACTCATTCAACCGCGGCACGATATCGAACAGGTCACCCACGACGCCGTAGTCGGCCGCTTTGAAGAACGGCGCTTCCGGGTCTTTGTTGATGACCACAATCACTTTAGAGTTGTTCACGCCGGCCAGGTGCTGGATGGCGCCGCTGATGCCGATAGCGATATACAGATTCGGGCGGATAGCGATGCCCGTTTGTCCCACGTGTTCGTGGTGTGGGCGCCAGTGACTGTCGGCCACCGGGCGGGAGCAGGCCGTGGTAGCGCCCAGCGTATTAGCAAGGTCTTCCACGATACCCCAGTTGGCAGGGTCTTTCATGCCGCGACCGGCGGAAACGACGATTTCAGCCTCGGGCAGCGGCACGGTGCCTTCCTGTGTTTTTACTTCTTTTACCCGGATACGGCCGGTCGGGGTAGCCGTTACGTTTTCCACCGAAACGGCAGCGCCTCCGGCAACGGGTTTGACGGCATTGCCCATCAGCGACAGCACTTTCACGGCGCTGTCGATTTCGTATTCGCCGACGGCTTTACCGGAGAAAACGGATTTTTTGACACGCAGGGCTGCGCCTTGAACGGTGGGCAGGCTGTTGACGCCCGACACCAGTCCGGCGTTGAGGCGAACGGACAGGCGGCCGGCCACGGATTTACCCGTGGAAGAATGGCTCAGCACGACGACCGTAGCGCCTTCTTTTTGTGCAACGGTAGCAACAGCCGCTGCAACTGCCTGACTATCAAAGTGATCGAATGTGCCGTCTGAAATATTCAGCACGCGTGAAGCGCCGTATACGCCCAGTTCGCCGGCGTTTTTTACCGTTCCCAGCGTAAGCGCCACACAAGTGGTACCCAGCAGGTCGGCCGTTTTTTTACCGTATGTAACAGCCTCGAAAGCCGCTTTTTTCAGGGTGCCGCGGGGAGATTCTGCAAAGACAAGAACCATGGTTGTTATTGGTTATTAGTTATTGGTTATTAGTTGATGAGGTTGATGAGGGTTGATAAGGTTGATGAGGGTTGATATTCAGCCGCTCGATGAATGAACAAACCCCTCTTTTTTCGAGCGGCTGAATATCAACCCTCATCAACCTTATCAACCCTTATCAACATTTAAATCACCTTCGCTTCCTCGTGCAGCAACCGCACCAGTTCGTCCATATCCGCCGGGTCGACGAGTTTTACGCCCGCTTTGGCAGGTGGCAGGGTGAATTGAACCGTTTTGGCGGATTCTTCATAGGCCACCGGCGCCACTTCCACGAGGGGTTTGGTGCGGGCGGTCATGATGCCGCGCATGTTCGGGATGCGTTGTTCGGCCATACCTTTAGCGGCGCTCACCACGAAGGGCAGGTCGACTTCCAGCACTTCCACACCGCCTTCGATATCGCGTTCGAGGGTGGCGGTGTTGCCGTTCAGTTCCAGTTTGGAGGCATAGGAAATGTAGGGCAGATCGAGATATTCGGCCACCATGGCGCCTACTTCGGAGCCGTTGTAGTCGATGGTTTCCTTGCCCAGAAAAATGATATCGAAGTTCTGGATTCTGGCGTATTCGGCGATTTGTTTGGCCACAAAACCGGCGCTTTGCGGGTCGGCGTTGATGCGAACGGCATCGTCGGCGCCGATAGCGAGGGATTTGCGAATGGTGGTTTCGTTGGTAGCAGGCCCGACGTTCAGGGCGGTTACCGAGCCACCCAGCGTTTCCCGCAGTTCACAGGCGCGCACGAGGGCATACCACTCGTCGTACGGGTTCATGATAAATTGTACGCCGGCTGCATCAAACTCCTTGCCGTCCGATTTGAAAGAAACTTTCGCGGTGGTGTCGGGCGTTTGGCTGATACAAACTAATAACTTCATTTTGAACAGGTTGCTAAATGAATGGTTAAGGTAAGAGATTCCCGGAAAGGTAAACCCTACTTTTGCGGGGCCCAAAGATACATACATCGGGCAGGACAAAAAAATAAAATTTAGCGAAATTTCGCTGATTCTTTATTTAACCTCAAGGACACAAGGCCACAAAGTTGGATATCGCACTTTGCATTCTTTGTTCTTTTAAGATTAAAAAACATCCACTCAGCCCAAACCTAACCACACTAATAACCAATAACTGATAACCAGTAACTTCAAAATGAGTAAACGCCTGGAACAACTCACTACCCTGCTCGAATCGGCCCCCAACGACGCTTTTCTGCTCTTCGCCCTGGCGAAAGAACATGAAACGCTCCACAATGCGCCGGAAGCGCTGGCGTTTTATCTGCGCCTGCTCAAAACAGATCCGGGTTATGTGGGTTTATATTACCACCTGGGCAAACTGTACGAGCAGCAACAGGATTTCGACAACGCTATTCAAACATACAAACAAGGCATCGAGGTGAGCAAAAAGGCCGGCGACCGCCACGCCATGAGCGA
>JAKQJD010000155.1 GCA_029561355.1 Bacteroidota bacterium
GACCCGAGCGACCCGAACGTGGTGCTGGAAGGTGCGGCGCCAGTGCTGAACAACGCGAAAAAGTACATCGTGGGCAGCGCAGCCGACACTGGCGGCAAGGTTTCTACCGGCCAGGCTACTGCCATCAACCAGTACATGCTCCGTTTGGCCGACGTGTACCTGACCTATGCGGAAGCAACCCTCGGTTCGGCATCTTCCTCCAGCGACGCACAGGCTTTGACGTACCTGAACGCTATCCGCAGCCGGGCCGGTTTGCCTGCGCGCTCCAGTTTTACATTTGAAGACCTCCTGAAAGAACGCCGCGCGGAATTCGGTTTCGAAAGTATGTACTGGTTCGACATCAAACGCGCGTTCTACGGCGACGGAAACGCCACCCTGGCTGCCCTGAACGCACAACAACGCGAAATAACCTTCCACCGTATTTTCATCGGGTGCGTTCGGCGTGGTGATGCGCTGGTAGGTGATTTCGCGTTGTTGTGCGTTCAAGGCAGCCAGGGTGGCGTTTCCGTCGCGGTAGAAGGCGCGTTTGATGTCGAACCAGTACATACTTTCAAACCCGAATTCCGCACGGCGTTCTTTCAGGAGGTCTTCAAATGTAAAACTGGAGCGCGCAGGCAAACCTGCCCGGCTACGGATGGCGTTCAGGTACGTCAAAGCCTGTGCGTCGCTGGAGGAAGATGCCGAACCGAGGGTTGCTTCCGCATAGGTCAGGTACACGTCGGCCAAACGGAGCATGTACTGATTGATGGCCGTAGCCTGGCCGGTAGAAACCTTGCCGCCGGTGTCGGCTGCGCTGCCCACGATGTATTTTTTCGCGTTGTTCAACACTGGCGCCGCACCTTCCAGCACCACGTTCGGGTCGCTCGGGTCGCGGGCTACGATGTTGTAATGGTAGCCGCCGGCCGCCTTGTTGATTTCCGGGTAAAAATCGCCCAGGGACATGAGGATCGACGATTTGCGCCGGTCGCCTTGTTCGATATTGTTCACAAAATCGTAGGTGGCAGATTTGCCGCCGCCCCAGCATTCGCTGTTGCCGGTGATCTGGCTGCCACGCGCCCAGTTGGCCTGGCGGCTGTTGCCGAAAGCGTAGGAACCTTCCATCCATTGGAGGGCGAAAAGCGACTCGGTATTGTTGTTGTTCTCGATTTTGAACAGGTCTTCGTAGTTGGTCATCAGCGACAATCCGCTGTTGGTCAGCACGTCAGAAGCGTATTCTTTCGCTTTCGTGAAGTTTTCCGCCGAAGCGCCGTCGCTCAGGTTGGAAGCCAGTGTGAGGTGCACTTTTGCCAGCATGGCTTTGGCGGCCCATTTGGTGAGGCGGCCGGGTACGTCGACGGCGGGCAGGTTGTCGGCAGCGAAAACAAGATCGCGGCGCACGAATTCCATCACGCTGGAGCGGGTGTTTTTCGGCAGAAACAGGTTGTTGGTAGCCACCAGTTCCGTGGAGTTTTCCACGATCGGCACCTCGCCCCAGTACTCGGCGAGCATGTAGTAGCAGTAAGCGCGTACGAAGCGCGCTTCGCCCAGTGCCTGGTTGATGGTCGCGTCGTCCACCTTGCCGGCTGCCGCGCGCGGCATGTCGTTGATGATGGAATTGGCGTAGGAAACCACGCGGAACAGGCCTTTCCAGCCGGAAGTCAGGTGCGCATTACCACCCGTGTAGGAAAAGTAGAAGAACTGCCCTTCCTGATCGTAGGTGTAATACATGTTGCCCGACATCACGTCGCCGGCCAGCCAGAAAAACTTGTCGTTGAAATCGAACCATGGAAAACCGTACAGCGAAGCGGTGGCCGCCTTGATCTCGCCCGACGTTTTGTAAAAATTGTCGGCCGTGAGCCGGTCCTGCGGTTCAATTTCCAGGAACTCTTTCGAGCAGGAGCCGAGCATCAGCGCCACGCAGAGAGAGAGGATATATTTGAATGTATGTTTCATGTTATTTTTGGCAAATTGAATGATTGTTGGTTGGGTTTGTAGGTTTAAGGGTTTATAGGTTTATGGTTTATAGGTTTATTTGCGAGTGTACCATATAAACTCATAAACTATAAACCATTAACTCATCAACCCTAAAAATCCACATCAACCCCAAACGTATACACCCTCGGCGTCGGGTAGCGGCCCATGTCGACGTTCTGCAGGAGCGGGTCCTGATTAAATGCGCCGATTTCGGGGTCGTAGCCCGTGTACTTCGTGAAAGTGTACAGGTTTTGAGCATTTACGTACAGTTTCAGGCGTTCCACGCGGTATTTTTTCGTGAATTTCACCGGAAGCATGTAGGCCAGGCGGACGTTTTGCAGGCGCAGGTAAGAGCCGTCTTCGATAAAGCGGTCGGACATACGCGTGTTGCCGTTGTTGTCGGTCGTGGTCGGCCGCGGAATGTCGGTGCCCGGATTGGCCAGCGTGACGTTCGCAGGATCGAGGTCGGAGCCGTTCGGATCGATCAGGTTGTACTGGGCCCGGTCGAATACCGTGGCGGCCTGGTTGGCGTACACGTTGGTCATACCTTCGATCTGCACGCGGGAATAGTTCAGGATGTCGGCGCCGTAAGAACCCGTGAAATACACCACCAGATCCAGCGGACCGTAGGTGAACGAGTTGTTGAAACCGAACGTGAAATCCGGGTTCGGGTTGCCGATGATAGTCTGGTCGTCGGTGTTGATCACGCCGTCGCCGTTCAGGTCCTTGAATTTGATATCGCCGATCCAGATGCCTGCACGTTTGTCCACGAGGTTTTCACCGTCGTTGTTCGGGTCGTTCACCTGTAAGGCATGTGCCAGAATATCCTCCTTACTGGTAAAGAGGCCTTCCGTCTGGTAGCCATAAAACTGGCCCAGCGGTTGTCCGGCCTGTGTTTTGGTAGCCGTCTGGAACTCGCTGTACCAGTACAGATTGCGCCAGTAAATGCGGTTGGCATCGTCGAGTTCTTTCACCTTGTTGCGGTTGCGGGAGAACGTGATGTCGGTGCCCCATTTGAACTTCGCTTTTTCGATGTTGTGCGTGTGCAGGGAAAGGTCGAAACCCTTGTTTTCCATTTTACCCACATTGCCGAAAGGCGCGCGAATATCCTGCCAGCCTGTGCCGCCGAGGTAACTCGGAACGGAAAGTTGCAGCAGCATGTCGGTGGTTTGTTTGTTGTACACGTCCAGCGACAAGTCAATGCGGCCTTTCACAAGGGAAATGTCAACCCCTGCGTTGAATTGTTTGGTCGCCTCCCACTTCAGTTTCGGGTTGGAAATTTTTTCCAGCCGGTAAGCGGTACCGAACGGCGAGTTGATCGCGAGCAGCGAAGCGCCGTAGAGGTAGTTGGCGATGGCCTGGTTGCCCACTTCGCCGTAGCCGAGGCGGAGTTTCAGGTTGGTGTTGAGCGAGTTCATGAACGCCTCGTCGCCCAGGCGCCATGCGATGGCTGCGGAGGGGAAATAACCCCAGCGATTTTCCGGACCGAATTTGGAGGAGCCGTCGGCACGCATCGTGAAGGTCACGAGGTAGCGGTCGAACAGGCTGTAATTGAAACGACCGAAATAGGAAGCGATGGAAGCCGCGTCTTTCCAGCCAAAGGTGCGGGACGTAATGTCTTCACCTTCGCTGAGCACCGGAATGTCGTTGGAGGAGAAGTTTTTCTTCGTCACCTGCGAGCCCTGCCAGGTAGATTTTTGCGCTTCCTGACCCACCATGGCGGTCAGTTTGTGCGTTTCGTTGTCGAGCACCTGGTAGGTCAGGTAGTTTTTCCACACCCAGAAGAAACTGGTTTCCTCCCGCTGGCGCAACTGATTTTCGGTGTTCACCAGCACACCCCAGCGATACGTCGGGTGGAAGGCTTTGTTGAGCCCGTGGTTGTCGTCGAAACCGATTTCCGAGCGGAAGGTCAGGTTTTTGAACAGGGCGATGTCGCCGTACACATTGCCCATCAGGCGCTGGCGGGCGAGGGTATTGTTGCGTTGCAGGGCAGCGGCGACCGGATTGTAACTGGCGCTGGTGTACTGCGTTTCCGGACCTGCGTAGTTCCCGTCGATGTCGCGCACGGAGATATCGGGCTGGGTCAGGAGCGCCTGCATGATGACGCCGTCGCCGCCGTCATTTAGGGTGATTTTTTCGTTAGTGGTGGCGTATGCCAGCGATCCGCCTATTTTAAACCAGTCTTTTACCTGGTTGTCGAGGTTGATCCGCGCGGAATACCGTTCGAAATCGGAACCGATCACGATCCCGTCCTGGTTGAAAAAACCGCCGGAAATGGCGTAAGTCGTTTTGTCATTGCCGCCCGAAACCGACAACTGGTGGCTCTGCATGCCGGCATTTCTGAAAATTTCATTTTGCCAGTCGGTGCCGGAGCCCAGCAGCGAAGGATCGAGGTAGCGCTGGTTGGGTTGCAGTCCCAGGTCTTTGGAAATCTGCAACTGGTAGTCGGCGTACTGCTGGAGGTTCATCATGTCCAGTTTGCGGCCCAGCGACTGGTTGCCGTAGTAGCCGTTGTAGGAAATTCTGGACTCCCCTTTTTTGCCGCGTTTGGTAGTGATCAGGATCACGCCGTTGGCAGCGCGCGCACCGTAAATAGCGGAAGAGGAAGCGTCTTTCAGCACCTCGATACTCACGATGTCGTTCGGGTTGATGGCCGAAAGCGGGTTCACGCGGTTCTGTCCGTTGGCGCCGCCTGCCCAGTCGAAACCGGACACGGCCGTGCCGTCGCCCTGGAACGGAATACCGTCGATCACGTACAGCGGTTCGCTGGAGCCGGTGATGGAGTTGGCGCCGCGAATCCGGATGGAAGTTGCGCCACCCGGCTGACCCGAGTTTTGCGTCACCTGCACGCCGGCAATGCGGCCTTGCAGCGCCTGGTCGAGGTTCGTAACCACCGAGTTTTTGAGTTGTTCGCTCGACACGGAGGATACGGCGCCGGTCAGGTCGCTCTTCTTCTGCGTACCGTAGCCTACCACCACCACTTCATCCAGCACTTCCGGATTGGGGCTGAGCAGCAGGTTGACGGCCGAGCCGTCGGCAGGTACCGTTACCGTTTGGTCGAGGTAGCCGGTGTACACAAAATTGAGTCGTTCACCCGGCGAGGCCTGAAGGGAATAGGCGCCCGTTGCGTCGGTAACTGTACCCCGGGTGGGAGAATTGACAACCCGAACGGTCACCCCGATCAGGGGTTCTCCGCCGGGATCCGTCACTGTGCCGCGAATCGTAAGCGATTGGGCAGACAGCATCGTAAAGCAGCAAAGCATGGGTAGCAAGGCTATCCACCGCAATCCTGCCCGGAAAGTAAATGTTCGCATCATAACAATAGAATGGTTAAGTGATAATGTGCATTACCGTAGTATTGTCAAAGATGCTCTTTCGGATTCCCAATATCCGGGGGGTAATTCTGTCAAATAGGAGGGGTAAATTTTGCAGGAGGGCCTGAAAGGATGATTTTTATTTGCCCGGGTCGAATAGGCCCCCTGTTTTGGCCGGAAAACCACCTGTAGGGCCGTGTGGGGTGGCTCATCTTTGTAGAAATTCTAATATGCGTACATCTTGTTCCCGCATATTATTGCCATCAGGATTTAATTAAACTTCATACGAAAATGGGTTAGTTAGAGAAGGGGCGGTAGCAATTACCGGACCCTTTCTTTTTTAGAAGTGAGAGGGTGAGAGGGTGAGAGGGTGAGAGGGTGAGAGAAGTGAGAATGCGTAGCGTACACCGCTTCGCTCTCGGGTAGCCCTGAAAGGGCGCCAGCATTAGCCCCCGGCATCGCCGGGGGTGGAATGTGCGCAATCCAATAATCCCGTCATCGCCGGGAAATGTTCAAATAACAATTTGAAATTGAATTTAATTTTTGTGGTTGATACGCACACAATTCACCCCCGGCGATGTCGGGTTGTTTGATTAATTCACCCCCGGCGATGCCGGGGGCTGATGCTGGCGCCCTTTCAGGGCTTTACCGTGCATTTCCCCGGGCTATTCCGCCACGAGAATCAACGCTGAAATACCCGGAACCAGAACCGAACCCAATGGTACTTCCCGCACGCCTTTTTCATTGACCTTTTCCCCTTCCAGCACCACCTTCCATTTTCCGGCCGGAATTTTTACCGTTTGGGATTTTTGGCTCCCGTTGAAAATGACGACGATGTTTTTCCAAGTATCGCTATTGGCGTTTCCCGAAATCTGATACGCCACCAGGTTCTTTTCAGTTGTTTCCAAAAATTTCAAATGCTGCTGAATCATCGCGGTGGATGGCATACGGAAAGCCGGGTGGTTTTTACGCAACTGAATGAGTGCGCGGTAATAATCGAACACAGCGACGTATTGCTGTTTTCGGCTCCAGTCGATCCAGTTGATATTGTCGGGCGAGTTAAAGGAGTTTTCCACACCTTGTTTCGTGCGCAGCATTTCCGTGCCGGCATGTATGAAAGGCACGCCTTGCGAAGTGAGCACCATGGCGGCCGCCAGTTCGTGCATACGAATGCGTTCGGCCTCGGAGGCCTCGGGACAGGAAATGGCGAGTTTGTCCCACAACGTGTGGTTGTCATGGCAATCGACGTACGTAATCGTCTGGAAAGGCTCTTTGGCCCAGGGCGCTTTGGAATAATTCACTTTGCTGTAATCCACCTGCGGGTGCTGCGTGGAAGCCACGATGCCGAATTTAATACTTTCCTCCAGTCCGGGTTTTCCGCTCACGAATCCTTTTTCATCGTGGTTGAAAACGGAACCTTTCAGCGCATCGCGGAAGTCGTCGCTGAAAGCGGCGATACGGTTCAGTTTGCCGGTATTGGCTTTGAGCGCCCGCAAAGAATCGGGCAACGGGCTCGAACCTGCCGTCCAGCCCTCTCCATATATAAAAATGCTCGGGTCGATGGCGTGCAGTTCCCGGCTGATCTGGTTCATTGTTTCGATGTCGTGGATGCCCATCAAGTCTACGCGGAACCCGTCGATATGGTATTCCTGCACCCAGTATTTCAGCGATTCGACCATATAGCGGCGCATCATGGCGCGTTCGGAAGCCGTTTCGTTGCCGCAGGCCGAAGCGTTGGAGAATTTGCCGTCGGCGGTCTGGCGGTAGTAGTAGCCCGGTGCGACGCGGTTGAACACCGATTCGTCAGTAGCGCCGGTGTGGTTGTACACCACGTCCATGACTACGCGGATGCCGTTTTTGTGCAGCGCCTGAATGGCCTGTTTGAATTCGCGGATGCGCACGGAGCCATCGGCGGCATCCGTGGCGAAACTGCCTTCCACGGAATTATAGTTTTCAGGGTCGTAGCCCCAGTTGTACTGCGGCGTTTCGGGTTTGCTTTCATCGATGGACGAAGACCGGAAATCGAACACCGGCAGCAGGTGCAGGTGCGTAATGCCAAGTTCCCTGAAGTGGTCGAGGCCGGTACGCTGGTTGGTAAGGTTGTGGGTGCCTGTTTCGGTGAGGCCGAGGAATTTGCCGCGGTGGGTAATACCCGAATTGATGTGCGCCGACAGGTCGCGCACGTGGAGTTCGTATAATATGATGTCGGTAAATGCTTCTTGAGCAGGCCGTGGGTCCTGGTCCCAGCCGGTCGGGTTGGTGGCTTTCAGGTCGACGATCATGCCGCGCTGGCCGTTCAGTCCGACTGCTTTGGCATACGGATCGGGGGTTTCGGCCAGCCATTTGTCTGCGATCTGTACCTGTACGGTGTAAAATTTTCCCTGCATGTTGCCTTTCAGGGTAGTTTGCCAAACCCCTTTTTCCGACTTTTTCAGGTTGAAAATTTCGAGCGGAATACCACCGGTGCCTTTTTCATATAACTGTAAACGAACCTTTTGAGCGGCTGGCGACCACAATTTGAAAACGGTGCGTTCGGGCGACCAGTTTACGCCGAGGTCGTTACCGGCATATTCAGGGTATTGAGCGAAAGTCATGGGTGTGGAGGAGGCAGACCGGGAGGCATTGCAGCCGAGCCACAGCGCCATTGAGAAAAATAGAATGGAAATGAACCAGGTAGTACGCATAGAAGTGAGTTGGGTGTAAACAGGAGTTGCGACTCCTGTTGAATACGTTCGATTTTTTTCGGTTCGGGTAAATTTCGGGGCTTTTAGTCGATGTAGCGATATTTCAATTCAACTAAACTTTTAATTCGTGCAACATTCCGGATTTCGAAACGCTCTTTTGAATACAACTTCTTGCTTTATTCAAACAGATATGAAAACAACTACAAACAAACTGACTTTTGCCTTGTCGGCCCTGATTTTTTTATGGACGCACATAGCAACGGCCCAAACCCGCATTACAGGCCTTATTCACGACACCAACGGAAAAGCGCTTCCTGCCGCCTCCGTTCTGCTGCTGAACAGTTCCGATTCCACGCTGGTGAAAGGCCTGCTCAGCGATTCCGACGGCGCTTACACTTTTACCGAAACCGCACCCGGCGAATACAGATTGGGCGTGAGCATGCTGGGATTTACATACAACCTCTCGCCGGTTTTTATGGTGGATAATGCCACTCCTGCAAAAAACCTGGGCACGACTGTATTGCAGGAAGCCACCGAATTACTCGGCGAAGTAAGTGTGGTGGCCAAAAAACCGTTGTTCGAACAAAAGATCGACCGCATGGTCATCAACGTGGCCAACAGCGCCACCAATGCGGGCGGCACCGCGCTCGAAGTGCTGCAACGCTCGCCGGGCGTGCTGGTCAATCGCCAGAGCAACGCCATTTCTCTCTCAGGGAAAGCCGGCGTGGTTATCATGATCAACGGAAAAATCAACCGCATGCCTGCCGACGCGCTGCTCCAGATGCTGGGCGGCATGAACGCCGATAACATCGAACGCATCGAATTGATTCACACGCCGCCGGCCAGTTTCGACGCCGAGGGCAATGCCGGTATCATCAACATTATCCTGAAAAAAACGGCCGACGCCGGCCTGAACGGCGGGTATTCCGTCAACGCCGGATACGGCCGACGCGAGAAATATGGGGCGAGTATGAACTTCAATTACAGGAAGAAAAAAGTGAATCTCTTCGGCAGTTACGATTACCGGTACGATAAAAACCTACAGGTATTCACCAATTACCGGGCACTTCAGGAAGGGCCGAATTTTCTGGAAACGGAAAGTTACAGCGACCGCGACCCGAACCTGCACACCCAAAATGCACAACTGGGCGCCGATTTTCAGGTAACGCCCAAAACGGTGGTCGGTGTGCTCGGTACGTTTTTCGACCGCTACTGGGACATGTATGCTGTCAACGACGTGAAATATTCCACCAACCGGCAGGAAACCAGTCGCCTGGAAATGATCACAACCGAGGTGAACCACTGGAATTCGTGGACAGGCAACGTGAACCTGTCGCACCAGTTCACAAAAGACAAAACGCTGAGCGTGGATGCCGATTATATCTATTACCACATCGACAACCCCAGCAATTACGACATTCGGTACACCGGACCGGAACAGGACCGCAAACTGCGGCTTTTCAAAGATACGCCTATTAAAATCGGCGTGGTGAAAGCCGATTACAACCAGAATTTTGGACCGAAAGTGCAGTTCGAAGCCGGGGTGAAAGGTGCTTCCTCGCGTTTCGACAACGATGTTCAGGTGGAAGAGCAGGACCAGGAAAACTGGATTGCCGATCCGGAACTCACTTCCCGTTTCAAACTCACGGAAGATATCGCGGCGGCATATTCTTCTTTTTCTCTGAAACTGAATGCCAAAACGGATGTAAAAGTGGGTTTGCGCTACGAGTACACCCGCACCAACCTCGGTTCGGTAGAGCAGCCTGACGTGGTGGACCGCCGCTACGGGAGCTGGTTCCCAAGCGCTTATTTGTCGCGCACGATCAGCGAGCACCAGAGCGCCAACCTCTCATACAGCCGCCGCATCATGCGCCCCGGTTTTACCCAACTGGCGCCTTACCTGATTTTTTACGACCCTACTACGCTCGAAGGCGGCAACCCTGCCCTGCAGCCGTCGTTCACCAACTCCGTGAAATTCGATTACCGCATCAAATCCTGGCAGTTCTCGGTGGAATACAGCAAGGAAGACGAATCCATCCGGGATATTCCGGTAATCGATCATGTGAAAAATACGCAGTTCAACCGGCCGGAAAATGTGGGTAATTCGGAAGGGGTGTTTGCCTCGCTCTTTTTCCAGCTGCACCCGGCCAAATGGTGGGATATGCAAAACAACCTGTTCGGCGTACATCAGCGGGCGGATTTTCAGTACGAAGGCAACAGCCTGAAACTCAAAAACGTGTTTTTTGGAGTCAATTCCACGCAATCTTTCACCCTTCCCAAAGCCTTTTCTTTGGAAGTCTCGGCCAACTTTTTTTCGCCCGGCTACTGGGGCGTTTACAAATGGAACCCGAACGGCAACCTGTCCATCGGCGTTCAAAAGAAACTCAGTGAAAAATGGGGAACCCTCAACCTGAATGTCAATGACATTTTTCTTACCAATAACTGGTTCGGCACCGCCGACCAGCCGGAATTGAACCTGCTGATCAAAAGTTCTTATCAGCAAACGGAACGCACGTTCATGCTGACCTGGTCGAACAAATTCGGCAACAACAAACTGAAAGACCGGCGGCGGAGGGCTACCGGGGCGGCGGATGAGATGCGGAGGCTGTAGGGGTTATTGGTTATTGGTTATTGGTTATTAGGGGTGTTTCAGGCTGGAATTGGAAGTAAATAGCGAGGGAAATCCCCCCCCCATTCACTTCCAATTCCAGCCTGAAACACCCCTAATAACTAATAACTAATAACTAATAACTAATAACCTACTCCATTTGCCTCAAATTCTCCTTCAAATAATCCAGGTACTTGCCGAAAGCCACCCGGTTCATCCAGACGGCCATCCAGGCGCCCAGAGCGCCGACGACGATGCCCGTGATAACCATCGTCAGCAACAGCCAGTTGCGGTCTAAAATAAACTGGATACTGCCTTTATCGTCGATAATGGCATAGGCAAATCCGATCATGGCGGAAAACGGTGTAAAAAAGGTGGCCATCCTGTTTTCCTGCCGGATAATCGTTGTCAACTGCTGATGGTAGAACTGCAACGTTTCACGGAAAGTACCCGACATGGAAACAGATTTCTTTTTCATGCGCAAGTAGTAGGGTAGCACCAGCCTCAGGTTCACCAGGCTGAACAGGAACATGGCCAACAGCAAATAAGTGGTCTCCCGGCTTTGCCCGAACAGCATGTTCCAAAGCAGCCAGCCACCGAACGCCGCTGTGAAGGCATAAATAAACCAGAGTTTATGGCGCACTTTGCGCACCATTTCGGCAAACATATTCTGTGCAGACGGCATAAAAACGGGCTCTGCCGGTTGTTCGCCGGCTTCTGTCTGCATATTGATTTCCCGCCAGAGTTTTTCAATATCTTCCATATTCAGCCACGTTTTAGACGGTTTTCCAATTCTGTTTTGATACGGTGCAGTTTGACTGCCACATGATTTTTCGTCATGCCGCTGATGGCGGCAATTTCTTCATTGTCATAACTGTCGAGGTGCAGGGAAATAATAGCACGGTCCGTTTCCGGCAACTGCCGTATGGCGCGGTACAATAATTCTGCGGCGGGACTGAGCGCAGGAATACCCTCGCCGGGAACTTGTCCGGCAGCATCAAGTCCGACCAGATTTACTTTACGAAGGGTTTTCTTCCGGAAGGTGAGGGCTGTATTCAGCGCCACCCGGTACAGCCAGGTGCTAAAGGCCGATGCGCCGCGGAAACCCGGATAGGCTCGCCACGTTTCGTATAGCATTTCCTGATACAAATCCCGGCGGTCTTCCGCATCATCGGCATACAAGCGTATGATTTTGTGCAGGATACCGGCATGTTGCTGTACCAATTGCAGAAGTTCCGATGGGGCAGGGTCGTTCGTCATCCCGATCAGGCTGAAATTACGCTCACGAGTGCTTCGGTCGGAATACCGTCAATGGTTTCTCCTTCGGCTACGGCGTGAAATAAAAACCACAGCAAAAGATGAAGTTCGGTTGCGTCTTCGGCGGGT
>JAKQJD010000162.1 GCA_029561355.1 Bacteroidota bacterium
TGAAACCAGGCATTGGGGAAAACGACGTCCAGCCCGTGCAGGGTGGCCGTGCGTTTCAGGTGCTCGTAACCCTTGTGGCGCAGGCAAATGGCTGCCAGCAATCCGTCGTTGAAATGAATCACGGAAATGCCCGGATGTTCGCGGCAGGTTTGCAAAATGCGCCGGCGCAGCATCCGGAAAAAACGCAGGCGGCTTTCCCTGCCCTCGTACACGATCGAATGAACCCGCGCGAATGCATTCATGCCGTGGATGAGCTCGAAACTTTGTTTCTCCATGCCGCCGACAGCCGGCGGGTATTTATGGCTTACGAAGAGTATTTCCATTAGCGGCGGCGGAACAGGAAGTTCCTTTTTTCAGACATTCCAAAATAAGCGAGTAGTCCGGCGGCAATCCAGAACAACTGTCGCGCACGCCGCAAAATAGAAGCGGCGACCCAGATTTCGGTACCCGGCGCTCCGATGGTCGCTAGCATCACTTTGTTGCCATATTCCTCGATGCCGATCTGGCCGGGCACGAAAGCGCCGGCGGCTTTGAAAAACACGACGCCCATGTCCACCAGAATTGCCTGTACCAGGGTGGCTTTTACACCCAAAAACAGCAGAATAAAGTAGAATTCCGCAGCGCCGAATACCCAGTGCAGGGCAAAAAACGCAGATGAATACACGAGGTTTTTCTTGTTGTTTTTATAAAGGGAAACAAGTTCCGTGCGCACCTCAGCCATCTTTTTGCGCACCCGGAAAGTACGCCGGGCCAGCCCTGCCCCGAATGCGGTGGGCCGGATCAGGTCTTTCAGCCACGAATTACGCGCCAGAAAGATTACTGCCGGTATGCTGACCAGAATGGCGACGTACAAAGCGGGTGGCAGTTGCGGTAATTGCAGGGAAGTGCCGCTGCCCGAATATAAAACGAATACTGCCAGCGTAAATAAAAGCAGTTGCGTCAATACCATCAGTACGCGGGAGAGCAGCAAAGAAGCCAGTACAGTTTTCGGTTCTATTTCTTTTTTTCGGAGCAAAAACGCTTTCAGTGCATCGCCCCCGATCACACTGGTCGGATTCACGAGCCCAAGCGCCTCGCCGGCCACCCGCACGGTAAATAAATGCCACAGGGACAGGTCTTTGCCCGATGCGCCGAAACAATACCTCCATCCGATGGTGGCGCAGAAACCGGAACAAAAAGTGACCAGGATCAGTACGAAAAACTTTAAACCCACCTGCCGCATGGATGCCAGCACCTGCTGCATATCGGTGGCCCGCACAAAGGCAATCAGCGAAATCAGAATAACCGCCACGAGCAGTATGCGCAGTATTTTCATTTTGTCAGGTGTTGCAGGTCCTCAAAATACACGTTCGCCAGTTGCGCCCAGTCGTGGGCAAAACTGTACCTGCGTCCCTGCCCGGAGAATTGTTGCCAAAGCACGGGATCCTGTAGTATCCGTTCTATCTTTTCCAGGTAGTCGCCTTCGTCGTAAGGGGCGCATTTGAAACCGTTTACGCCCTGTTCGATAAAATCCTGAGACCCGCCACCGGCAGCGATCACGCAGGGAAGTCCGGACGCCATCGCTTCGAGTACTACGTTTCCAAACGATTCTGACACGGAAGGGAATAAAAAAACGTCGGCCGAAGCATAGAGTTCCGACAGTGTATTGTGGTCCACTTTGCCGGTGAAAATGGCGTCGGGCATTTGTTCCCTGCATACTTTTTCGGCTTCTCCGGCGCCGGCTACCAGCAGGTTATACGGCAGTTTTTTGCTTTTCATCAGGGTATAAATCCGGAAAAGGGTGGCCAGGTTTTTTTCCCACACCAGGCGGCTGGCAAATAACACCACAGGCCGGTCGTTTCCGGTCAGCCGTTGCATTCGTTCGGGATTGCGTTTTTCAGGTGAAAACAGGCTCGTATCCATGCCGCGTTTCCAGATTTTCATACGCGTCCGTTCAATGCCCATCTCCGCCATTTCTGCTACAATGGCTTCAGCCGGCACATAAATCAGGTCGCAGCGGTTGTAAAACTTTTTTTGCCGCGCGGCCACCCCAGGTTTTACAAATGGAATGAGCGCAGGCACATGCCGGAAGTAATAATCTACGTAAGAAATAAAATGGGTATGGTAAATGGAAAGTACCGGAAGCCCCAGCGAAACGGCGTACTGCAAGGCAAATTCGCCCAGCAACGACGGCGTGGCAATGTGCACGACCTGCGGATCAAAATCCCGGAGTTTTTTCCGGATACGACCTTTGACCAGCAACGGCACGGCCATGCGGTACCCCGCATTCATGGGAAGCGGAACGGTCGGGATGCGCACGCATTCGAAACCGAAAAGCGTGTCCGGCCCCACGCCACAAATGAACAGGAATTCGAACTGCTCCTGCGGAATGCGCCGGAGCAACTGGAACATGGTGCGGGAGGCGCCGTCGAAATCCTCGATCAGTATTTCAGCAAAAAAAGCGACTTTGATTTTTTGCATGGTCTTTTAGTACTTATACAACTGGACATTTGAGTTATATCTCGCGCCGCCAGTTTTTGGCGACGGTTACTAAACTTTTAAAGTTTAGTAACCGTGTCGTCGGCCTAGCCCATGCACAAAACCTGGCGAAGCGAAGTATACTTATTGGCTCCACTCCGTCGGCTCCCGGTCCCAGCGGTGTTGTTTCAATTCGGCTACCAGATCAGCCGTCAATCCGTGCCCGTCGGAAGCGCCGCAATTGCCTTCCACGTGTCGCACGCTGCGCATGCCTGGAATAATCGTAGCCGAATCGGGCGTGCTCAGGATAAAACGCAAAGCCATTTCCGCCATTGTCATGCCCGACGGCACCAGCGGCCGCAGGGCGTCGGCACGGTCCACACTGGCATGCAGGTTTTCGGGCACGAAATACGTGGCGCGCCAGTCGTCGGCCGGGAAAGTTGTTTCGTGCGTCAGCATGCCGGTCAGCGAGCCTTCGTCGAACGGCACACGGGCGATCACGGCCACTTCCATTTCCTTGCACAAGGGGAACAGGTGGTCTTCCGGCGCCTGATCGAAAATGTTGTAAATCACCTGCACGGCATCGATCA
This sequence comes from Bacteroidota bacterium, assembly GCA_029561355.1. GTDB lineage: Bacteria > Bacteroidota > Bacteroidia > Chitinophagales > Saprospiraceae > M3007. The sequence goes on from JAKQJD010000162.1 coordinate 3,048, forward strand.
TGCCTGTGCGGACGGTTTCGAGCACATTGTCGGGTTCCCAGCGGTTCACCGACACGCCCCAGTGCGCCACCTTGCCTTCGCGGGTGAGTTTTTCAATAGCAGATTTCCACTCATCGTGATCGTGCCACGCGTCGTTCCACACGTGGAATTGCTGTAGATCGATCTGTTCGACGCGCAGGTTTTTCAGGCTTTTTTCCGTGTACTCGATGATGTGGTGCGCCGGGAAAACGTCTTTCAACTGAAATTCGGGGCGAGATGGCCACTTGAAATTCATCGGCGGAATTTTCGTGGCGAAGTACAGGCGTTTGTCGCGGTGCTGGCGCAGCAGATCGCCCAGAATCTGCTCGCTTTTGCCGGCGCCGTAACCCCAGGCGGTATCGAAAAAATTGACACCCAGATCCACGGAGCGGTCGAGTGCGCGGGCTACTTCGTTCTGGTCACCACCCGTCCAGCCGGCCAGTCCCCACATGCCGTAACCGATTTCGGAAACGTTGAAATTGCTTTTTCCAAAGCGACGATATTGCATAACAAGTTAAATTTTCTTGTGGGTGAAGGTAGGGAATGGCTGCAAAAATGACGGTGGAAATCTGTTGCAGACGCTCCGGCATTGCTTACGTTTGCTACCGGAACAAAAACGCTCCCGCTCGCTATGAAAAAAACGTTTCTTCTTGCATTCCCCTTGCTGGCCTTGATGTCTTCGCTGTTTTCCTGTGAAAAAGACCCCGAGATAATGACCCAAACCGTTGTTGAAACGGATACGGTGTACGTAACGCAGCACGATACGATCATTCTGCACGCCACGGATACGCTGACGCTGACCGATTTTATCCAGGATACGGCCACTACATTCATTGTTTTACGACATGCCGAAACCAGCGGCAGCGGTAGCGATCCGAACCTCAGCGCTGCCGGGATGGCCCGCGCCGACGAACTTCGCCGCATCCTGGGCAATGTTCCGCTGGCGGCCGTTTTTTCTTCCAATTACAACCGTACCCGTCAAACCGCTCAGCCGACCGCTACAGATAAATCATTGAATGTCAATATTTATGATCCATTAAATCAGTCGCCACTGGTGGACGAATGGCTGTCTGCTTATCGCGGCCAGACGGTGCTGGTGCTCGGGCATTCGAACACCGTGCCGGCGCTGCTGAACCTGTTTTTGGGCAGCAATGAATATTCCAATTTGCCGGATACGGAGTACAATAACCTGTTCATAGCAACGGTGTCGGAGCGGGGCAGAGCAAAGGTGTTGCATTTGAAATATGGAGATTGAACGGGTGCCCAATGTTGATTTAGTTTATGTTATTTTATCTGCAAATGCCTGATTATTAACACAGATAACCAATAACTACTTATGTCCCGTATCGCCCACCTGTTTCTCAAAAAAGCGGCCGGGAAGCCCCGAACGCCTGTCTTATCCGCCACCGGCCTTCGGGGTTATGGACTGGAAGGCGACCTGCACGCCCATCCCATCAGCCCGCGGCAGGTGCTGGTCACCAGAAAGGAGGATCTGGATGAACTGGACATCGCGTACGGAGCCCTCATGGAAAATATCATTGTCGAAGGAATTCGGGCAGATTTTTTTCAGCCCGGCGCCCTGCTCACAATCGGAGAAAACCTGCAAATCCGGCTCACTTTTCATTGCGAACCCTGCAAAGAAATAGCATCTGTCGTGCCGAGCCTGAAAGCCGTGCGCGGCAAACGCGGTATTTTGGGTGTTGTCCTGTCAGATGGAAGAATTACGACGGGCGATCCCGCAACCTGTACTCCCGGCCGCTTCAAACCCTTATCCGAAGTGCCTTTCGAACGATTTCTGGAATTTATCGGGCAGGTGCCGTCCGGTAAAGTCGTGACCTATAAAATGGTGACGCTGGGCATGGGCGTTGCGGAAGGCTATCTGCGCGCCATTCCCGGATACATAGAAAAAGCAATCGCCTCCGGTTGGGAAACACATGTCCACAGAATCGTGGACGAACGCGGCGGAACAATTCAAAAACACGTGCCGCACCAATTGGAAACGCTTGCATTGGAAGGCGTGGAGTTGGAAAAACGGGCAGATTTGTTTTCCACGCCGGGTCTTTTCGGTGTTTCCCTTTCCAGATATCGGTGGGCGGGCTCGTCTTTATACCTGGGGTAAAAATTTCTACATTTTTCAGGCAGGCTTTCGGGCACTCATTTTTTAGAAAAAGATGGTTACAGGCGTAAAAAGGGACACAACCTTGCCTTTATGCGCCGATTGGGTATAAATCACCTCTAAATCTTTTTCTATGAGATACCTCCACACTGCACTCATCGTCAGTCTTTTATATACATTTCAGCCTGTTTCTGCCACTACCATCATGCCGTTTTCACATTTGGGAGAATGCACCGTGGAAAGCGGCGCGGTTGTGCTCGCTACGGCTTTATACCAACAAGAAGTAACGTACAATGGGATGACCTACCTGAACACGCGTTTCGAAGTCAGGTCGGTCGTTAAAGGCTCCATGGAGGCAGGACAGGAGTTTTTCCTGCGCCCCTATTCCAAGCGGACTGCGGCGTATTCTTTCGACGTATCGGGCGATTTTCTGCCTGAAATCGGCAAAACATACCTGATCTGGCTGAAAGCGAGTCCACCCGTCTGGTCGTGCCAGATGCTTTCCTATTATATTTTTGAAGTGGTATTTTACAACCAGGATTACTACATGGTACCACAATCGGGCATCGGCATCGAAGTGATGGGACGCCCCGACGGCGTGATTCCGGAACCGCTGGCCGTGTACCCGCGCGATGCACTGATCGATATGCTGCGCGCCTGCGATATGGGCGGCATGGATGAATGGGACGGACAGTCGATTCAAACGCCATGGCCTGAAAGTCAGGCCGTACTGGAAGAACGCGCGGCGCCGTCTTATTGCGATTTTATGCTGGGGTCTTCTACAACACTTGCGCGCTGGAAAAACCCGGCTGTCAACGTCTATTACAGCAGCGTCAATACGCCGGCGAATTTCAACAGCACCCTGAGCAGTATGCTTTCCACCATGCGCGCCAATTATCCCGGTATTGCGCCGGTCAATTCGGGCGCCACACCGTTTACGCCTACCTGCGCAGGCGGAAATGCGGCTTCTCCCTCCGGAAATTTTATGTCGTATCTCAACTCGACGCTCAACGGCCGCAACAGCATCCTTTTTATCTTCGAAGATCCGTGCAATGAAATTGCCAACCTGACCAATTGTTCCGGGGTGCTTGCATTGGGTGGCAGTTACAGTTTTTCCACCACGCATGTGTACAAGGGCGAAACCTGGCAGGATGCCGCATTCGGTTATGTGGTGGTGAATAATAGCGTTTTCAGTTGTTTTTCTACGACGCAGGTCATGCAGGCGCTCACCCACGAACTCACGCACGCTTATCGCATGGATCATATTCCGACCACGTCGCCAGGCGCACCGGGGCAGAACATGAACCCCACGTGTTGCAATGCCATCAATACACTGGATCGGAATTGTATGAATTACGTGTACGAATCGGCGGCTTTGCCGGTCGAATTGACCAGTTTTACCGCCCTGCGTACAGGCGATCGTTCGGCCACGCTTGCCTGGAAAACCGCTACGGAAAATAACGCAGGTTACTTTACGCTCGAGCGCTCCGCCGACGGCTACCATTTTGAAGCCATTGCACAAATAAAGGCCGCCAACAACACAACGGGCGCCACCTACGAATGGCTCGACGAAGCCGTGCTGCCCGGCGCCAACTATTACCGGCTGTCGCAAACGGACCTCGACGGGCAGGTGAACAACCTGGGTGTGCGCAGTGTCAAATTCGATTTCCTGACGTCCATTCACATTCTGCCCAATCCCATTGCCCGGGAAAATGCCGGCGCTATCGAGATAGGGACGGCCGCACTGCTGGAAGGAACGCTGGAGATCGTCGGCGCCGACGGCAGTATTCTGCATACCGAAAATCTTTCACTGGAAAGCGGACTGCATCGCATCGATTTTCCGCAGTCGCTGGCAGCAGGAACGTACCGTGCGGTGCTGCGCAATGGGCAGGAAGCGATGTCAGCAGGTTTCAGTAAGTTATAATGTACCACCGAACCCCAGTTCGGTGTAAAATGCGGGTGTATGACGCAACGCGTCATACACCCGCATTCCTTTTTATTAGAACTATGATTTGCTTCCAACTGCATGGAACAGGAATGTTTTTTTCTATTTTTGTCCCGATTCAAAAGGGATCACTTCTCTTCAAATACCGCCCATGAAAATTCAACCCGGTGTCCTGCAATTCCTTTCCGACCTCTCTCAAAACAACAACCGCGAATGGTTTCTGGCAAACAAACCCCGCTACGAGGCCGCCCTGGCCAATATGAAACAGTTCGTCAAGTCTGTCGAGTCGGCTCTGGGCGAAACGGACCACATCGAAGATTCCACCCTTTTCCGGATTTACAAGGACGTGCGGTTTTCCAAGGACAAACTGCCCTACAAAAACAACTTCGGCATGGGTTTTACGCGCGCTACCAAACGTCTACGCGGCGGCTATTACCTGCACATCGAACCGGGCGCTTCCTTTGCCGGCGGCGGTTTCTGGCAGCCCAGTGCGGAGGACCTGAAACGTATCCGCGACGAATTTGTGATGGATGCCCAGTCCATCCGCGAGATCATCGCCGAGCCCACGTTCAAAAAATATTTCGGAACGCTCGATGGCGAGGAGTTGAAAACCGCGCCGCGCGGCTACGATAAAGACAGCCCGGCGGTAGACCTGATCCGGAAAAAGAGTTTTGTCGTGCGCCGCAGTTTTACGGACGCGGAAGTGGCGAGCGAGGGTTTTTTACAGGAGGTAAAACGGACGTTTGAGGCTATGCGCCCTTATTTTGACTATATGAGTATGGTGCTAACGACGAATATGAATGGGGAGTCAGTGGTGGATTGACAAAAACAAAGAGGCCCGCCCCGAAAAACCGGAACGGGCCCCTCTCTCAACCCCTCAACCCCTCAACTCAAAAAAACTACTGCTTTCCAACCGCCACAGTATTCCTAATCATGTCCTGCATAATACGGAATGACTCATACAGTTGAATGTCTTTTTTCTTGTCTTTCAGCCAGTCATCGTTGCGGGCGACGCGGGAAGTATCACTTTGGATCACCGGCAAGTCGGCTGCCAGGTTTTCGATGGTGAATGCGTTGATCGGCTGGAACAGGTTGTCGAATTGTTCGGCTTCCATGTCCTGTTTTTTGTTCCAGGTGCGGAATTTTTCTGCCTGTAGCGGGTATTGCGACTGGTCTTTTTGTTTGCGCAGGCGCATAGCGTTGTCGTTCACTTTTTTGAACGTATCGTCGGATTTCACGCGGGCTTCGCTGTCCGATTTCAGTTTTTCCATATTGTTGATACGGAATGCGTTCTGTTTGAACGGCACGGCATCGATGGTCGTGGACGCGAGCGGGTAGTCGTTTTCGCGTTCGCCCAGGTCGATGTAGTTGTAGAAGTCGGGCAGTACGATATCGGGTGTTACGCCGTCGAGTTGCGTGGTTTTACCGGTGATGCGGTAGAACTTCTGGATGGTCAGTTTCATTTCGCCCAGCGGTTTCACGGAGTCGTCACCAGTAGCATTGTCGAGATCGACGAAGCGTTGTACCGTGCCCTTGCCGTAGGTGCCGGAAGAACCGACGATGACGGCGCGGCCGTAGTCCTGCATGGCGGCTGCGAGAATTTCCGAAGCCGAAGCGCTGAAGCCGTTCACCATGACGATCAACGGACCGCCGAATTGAACGCGCGAATCGTTGTCGGCCATGATCTCGGGTGTTTTCGTACGGCTTTTCACCTGCACGATCGGGCCGCTTTCGATGAACAGGCCCGACATCTGCACCACGTCGCGGAGCGAACCGCCGCCATTGTTACGCAGGTCGAGGATGATACCTTTGGCATTTTCCTTTTTCAGTTTTTCCACTTCTTTGGCCACATCAGCTGCGCAGGAAGTGACGCCTTGCGGCGTGAAGTCGGCGTAGAATTTCGGGAGGTAGATATAGCCTACTTTATCCTGGCTTTCTCCGTTGTTCAGCATCAGCGATTTGGCAAAACCTTCTTCCATGATCACCACGTCGCGGGTGATGGTGATGATTTTTTCCATACCGTCGCCCTTGCGGATCGTGAGGGTCACTTTGGAGCCTTTCGGGCCGCGGATCTTACTCACTACGTCGTCGATTTCCCAACCCATCACGTCGACCGGCTCGGCGTCGGGGCCGCCCTGCGCCACTTTCATGATCACGTCTTTGGGTTGCAGGGTGCCTTCTTTCCAGGCCGGACCGCCGGGAACGATTTCCGTAACGGTGGTTTTTTCGCCGTCGCTTTGCAGGCGGGCGCCGATACCTTCCAGTTTGCCCGACATCTGAATGTCGAAGTTTTCTTTTTCACGCGGGGAGAAGTAGCCCGTGTGCGGGTCGAACACGTTGGTGATCGCGTTCAGGTACACCTCCATGCGGCGGGTGCGATCCATTTTCAGGATTTGCTTCTGACGCTTGTCATACGTTTCGAGCACCTTTTTGCGCATTTCCTCTTCCAGTTGCGCGAAGGTTTTTTTCTCGCCTTTAAAATCGGCTTTTTCCTGCTTTTGCTCTTCTTCGACGATGCGGCTGAGCACCTCGAATTTCATCCATTTTTCCCAGCGGGCGCGCAGTTCGGCGTCGTCTTTGGCCCAGGTGGTTTTTTCGCCGTCGGCTTCCAGGAGTTCGTTTTTGTTGAAATCCATAGGTTTGGACAGGATTTCCTGGTACCAGCCCTGCGTTTTGGGAAGGGCTTTGTCGAACAGTTGGATCGACAGATCGAAGAACTGGAACGTGCCGGCATTGGCCTGGTCGTCGAGTTGTGTTTCGAATTGTTTCAACTGGTCGATATCGGCCTGGGTAAACAGGCGTTTGCTGTTGTCGATATCTTTCAGGTAAACGCCGTACACCTCTTTTGAAAACTGGTCATCCAATGTTTTCGGCTGGAAGTGAAGGCGGTTGAGGCCTTGCAGCAGCGCCTGCATCAGAGCCGCTTCTTTTTGCGGAGTAGGCTCCGGTTTTCCGAAAGGATGGAGCGCCCCCGTAAATACCACGAGACCCACAATGCCCACGAAGGAGAACAGCAGGATGGACGATTTTAATTTCATATCCAGTAAGAATTTGTCAAGATCAAATTTGCCGAAAGGCTTGAAGGAATGGAACATCGATCGATATTGCGTTTTTGAATGTACAAAGATATACCATGAAGCGCGTGAAACAGAGGATTAACAGGATGGTAACGTATGGTTTTATCCGTAATGACACTCAAAAACCTTCCGCGTAACGCATGGCAAATAAAAGATCACAAATTTCATACAAATGCTGCCGCTCAATCGTATATTGTGATGGTAGCAGATGAAACGAAAAGAACGCCCGTTTATGGGCACTATTTCCGTTTTTTTCTACGAACGAACGAAACAAACGGCTTTTCGTAACTTTTTATGCGCCCGCTTTGTGACTTTCGGATAATAAACAGTAAAAAGGCTCGCAGGGTTGGAAATTTTTTTGGAAGGGTATTTGGCATTACCTTTGGTGTTTGGGGTGTGGTTTATCGTGTTTGGTGTTTGGGGTGCATTGCTTTCGGCTATGTCAATAAACGCGGCCATAAGCAATGCACCCCAAACACTAAACACCACACCCCAAACACCAACATAATCCTTCCCAACAATTGAACATATGGATTTCGGATACCTCCTACGCATTTTGGCCCGTCGCAAATGGCTGATTGTCAGTGCTATGCTGACAGCGGCTATCGCTACGTTCCTGTTGATCGGGTTGCGACCGGAAAAATACAAGGCATCGGTGATACTAGCCACGGGTATCGTCAACTATAAAGGTATAAATTCGGACAATTCCGATGCTTTCGTACAGCAATATCAGGTGCAAAACGCCTTTTCCAACCTGATCGAGTTTGTACAGTCACGCTCCAGCATGAAAATCCTCACGATTCACATGCTGAAACATGATCTGTCGGCGGGCAGCAACGGACCGGAAAAACCTTTCCGCCCCGCAAACCCGAAACTTTCCGGTTTCAGCCAGGAAGAACAAAACGAGTTGATGGCCGAACTGGCCAAAATCAACCTCGACAGCATCAACGACCCTTCTTTCAGCCAGCAGTTCGATTACCTGCTCGATAAAATTGCCCGCGCTTACGGCTACGACCACGACGCGCTCCGCCGAAGCATCGATGTGAAACGTAAAGGCGAAACGGATTACCTGTCTATCGAAGTGGTGACGGAAAATCCCGTGTTGTCGCAATACATAGCCAATACATTTTCCAAACGTTTTTTGTCCTATTATCATAACATTTCGGTACGGGAAAAGCGGAAAAACGTGGAGAGTTATACCAAACTGGCCTCTGAAAAGAAATTTGTGGTCGATTCGATCAACAACATCCGTTTCGAGTACCTGAAAGCCAAAGGGCTGCCGGTGCTGGGTAAACAAAGTGAAGAACTCGTCGGTCAGATCACCAAACTCGAAATCGATCGGCAGCGCGCACAATCGAAAAAACAATCGGCCGCCGGCTCGGTAGAACGTATCAAGAAATACGAAGACAACCGCGAATCGCGCGACGCCCGCGAAGTGCAAAACCGCGTGGAAGAAAAGAACAACACCATCGATCAGATGGACCGGGTGCGCGAACTGACCCAGAAAAGCCTCGAAACCAAGGGCAAGGATGCTGATATTGAAGCCGAACTCGCCGAAGCCAAGGCAGAACTCAACAACTCCGTGCGCAGTTCGGCCCGTATACAGGGGAAACTTCGCACCGACGAATCGAAACGCACCAAGGAAGACCTGTATAAAGAACGCGTCTCTTCCGACCTCGACCGCATCGACGCTGAGGAAAATTACTCCCGCCTGAACAACGAAATCTGGTCGCTGAAAAACAAACTGGGTTCCATGGTGGTGAGCGATGAAATTTCTACCCGCCTGCAAAATGACGAAGACCGTGCGCTGGGTGAATTCAATAAGGTGAACGATGAACTGATTACCGCCAAACTCAACCTGGAAAACGCGGAAAACCCGCTTTCCATCGTCGAAAACGCCCAGTTGCCCGAATGGCCCGAACCCAACCGCCAAACGCTGATCAGTATTTTCGCAGCCATCGTGATCGGTACGCTGACGATCATCGCGCTGTTCATGCTGGCTTACCTGGACAGCAGCCTGCAGTCGCCCGACCTTTTCAGAAGATACACCAACCAGTTGCCGCTATTGGGTTCTATCAGTGCGGTGCCGGTAAAAGGCCTTAATTTCGAAACGTTATTTGCCGGAGAAAACGCCGCCAAACAGGTGTCCGTTTTCCGGGAAGGGTTGCGCAAATTGCGCTCCGTTATGCTGCAAACCTCGGATCGAACCTTCCTTTTCGTCAGTCTGAAAGGTATGGAAGGCAAAACCTTTACCATGCACGCGCTGGCGTATTCGCTGGCCGCCAACCACAAGTCGGTGCTCCTGCTCGACACGAATTTCAAAACCCCGCTGGCAGAAAAATATACGGACAGTCCGACGCCCAACAGCGCAGTGCTGAACAAACTCATCCGCGAGCACGGTTTTTCCAATGTTTTCCTGATGAAAAACCCGTCGGAAGACCTGAAAAAAGAACAACGGGTAGACATCATCGGCAACATCGGTATTCATAAATCGCCTTCCGAAATACTGGAACCTGAAAAATTCCGGCAGTTCCTGGCTGCCCTGAGTGAGCATTACGACTACATTTTTATGGAAGCGGCCTCGCTCAACCAGTATTCCGATGCCTACGAACTGGTGCCGTTTGCCGACAAGGTGATCGCAGTGTTCAACGCCAAATCGAGCATCGGCCATGCCGACACCGAAACGCTCGACAACCTGCGCGAACTGCGCGAAAAATTCGCCGGCGCGATCCTGACGGAAGTGGATGTGCGCAATATGAACTGATCCAGCGACATGTCGGCTACCTCCAATTACTGGCTCCGTTCGGGCTTTTTCACCCTGCTGGAAAAAGGCGCAGCCCTGGTGTTCAGCCTGGGCACGGCCATGCTGCTGCTGCGCCTGCTCGACAAACCAACGTTTGCGGCCTGGGGCATTTTTACCATCATCGGCTACTTTGTGGAAATGGGCCGCAACGGACTGATACAGAACGGTTTGGTGCGCGCGCTGGCGATTGAAAAAAACGACAGGGCGAATTACGCGGCCATTTCCACCGCCTCTTTTACGCTCAACATCGCCTTTTCCCTGGTTTCCAATCTGCTGCTTTGGAGCGCTGCCGCCTGGCTGTCGCACCAGTACCAGGCGCCGCAACTGGCGCTGCTGCTGCCGGTGTACTACACGACCAATTTTATGATGGCCCCGTACACGCATTGCGCGTTTGTGCAGCAGGCCAATTTTGAATTTCGCGGCATTTTCTGGGGCACGTTTTTCTACCGGGGCGCTTTGTTCGTGTGGGTCGCCGGTTGCTGGCTGCTGGGCCGGGGTATTGCATTGCCCGAACTGGCGCTGGCGATGCTGACGGGCGCTGCCCTCGGAGCGGTGGCCAACGGTTATTTTGCCCGGCCGTTTTTGGCTTTTTCCGGAAATATAGAATGGGAGCGGATCAAAAATTTACTCGGCTACGGCAAATACGTGCTGGGCACCAACCTGAGCACGATGTTTTACAAAAATATCGACAAGTTGTCGCTGGGCTACCTGCTCGGCCCTGCGGCTTTTGCCGTGTACGATGCCGCAGGCAAAGTGACGCAAATGGTGGAAGCGCCCTCGTTCAGTATTGCCGCGGTGGTATTTCCGAAAAGCGCCGAACGGATGGCGCTGGAAGGCGCTCCGGGCGTGCGGTCGCTGTACGAACGAAGCGTAGCCGCTATTCTGGCTATCATCCTGCCGTTTTTGCTGGGCGTACTGGTATTTGCGGAGCCGGTCATCCGGATCTTTGCCGGACCGCAATACGCCGATTCGGCGGGGGTGCTGCGGCTCACGGCTTTTTTCGGACTGTTTATGCCGTTTGCGGTGCAGTTCGGTACCGTGATGGATTCGACGGGGCGGCCGGCGCTGAACTTCGTTTGCACGCTGTTTACGGCACTGCTCAACTGGGGGTTAAGTTTCTATTTCGTGCAGCAATACGGTTTGTTTGGGGCTGCATACGCTACCCTGGCAGGATACGCAGTCAGTTTTGTAGTGATGCAGTATTTTTTGTATAAATATTTCAGAGTCAATGCGTTGCATGCTTTTTGGTATGTGCCGGAGATTTACAGGATAGGCTGGGAGATGATGAAAAAGCGGGCGGTTAAACTGGCAGATTCTGAAACAAATCACTGACGATACGGCTTCAGGATGCTTGCCAGCCCCAGTCATCCGATGACTCGAAGTCATCGGATGACTGGGGCTGGCAAGCATCCTGAAGCCGTATCGTCAGATAAATCATCATCAAAACCCATGATCGTTCCTACTCGGGATACCGAAATTGTTTTTTTTACCCTGTTCCGCACGGACAATCCCTATTCCTCCATTTCCCTGTCGATGGCAAAGGAACTGGCGAAAACGCGCCGGGTTTTTTACGTCAACCATCCGTATTCACTGAAAGATATTGTGCAGGGCCTGCGTTCGGGCGACCGCACATTGCGCGACCGCCTCGCAAATCTGCTCACGGGCCGCACCCGTTACGAAACGCTCGACAGCATTCCGCATAACTTCGTGACGGTGCAGCCGCCTGCCACGCTGCCCATCAACTGGCTGCCGCCGGGCAGCATCTACAACTTCCTGCAAAGCCTGAACAACGGCATCATTTTGCGGGCAATCCGGAAAACCCTGCGCGATTACAACGTGCACAACTATGTGTATATCAACTGCTACGATCCGTTTTATGCCGGCCATTTGCCGAAAGAAATGGGTGCGCGCTGTTGCATTTACCACTGTATCGACGACATCACGCAGAACGCCTACACCGACCGGCACGGCACGGCGCTGGAAAATGAAGCATGCCGGAAAGCCGACCTGACTTTTGTAACTTCCACCAATCTGTACAAACTCAAGGAGCCGTTTGCGCGCCGTATCGTCACCTATTTTAATGCGGCGGATGTGTCGGTTTTTCACCGCGTGCTCGAAGAAACCTTTCCTCGTCCGCCTGAACTGGAAAACCGCACGGGCAAGGTGATCGGTTTTATCGGCAACCTCGACGAGTTGCGCATCGATTACCCGCTGCTGAAAAAAATTGCGCTCGCATTTCCCGGCCACACGCTGTTGCTCGTCGGGCCCGTGAACAGTCCCGCACCCGCAGAAATCGGCCTGGACCAACTGACGAACGTGGTTTTTGCCGGCAGCCGACCCTTACAGGAATTGCCGCCGCTGCTGCAGCACATGGACTGCGTGCTGATCCCGTTTTTAAAAAACACACTCACGAAAAGCATTTACCCGCTCAAGATCAATGAATACCTGGCTGCCGGGAAGCCGGTGGTGTCTTCGGCTTTTTCGGATGATATCCGCACCTTTTCCGACAGCATTTACCTGGCGGAAAACCACCCGGAGTTTATGGTGAAAATAGCGGAAGCGCTGGTGGAAGACGATCCTGCCCGCGTACAACAAAGGGTTGAAATTGCGCAATCCAATACCTGGGAAGCGCGTATCCGGCAACTTTGGGAAGAAGTGCGGAGGTGTAACGCGGACTCCGCGGAAGATTAGTATTACGGAAGAATTTACCGCACCGTCTTTTTCGTATACCTATGTACTACTTCCCGCACCTTGCCAAAATCGGCCACCGGCAAGTTGCAAAACGACACTGCTCCGCTCCCGCTTTCGGGATCGAAGTAAATAAAGGAATACACTCCAATGGAACCCCCGTTGTGCAGCCGGTAACCGGAAGCGGAAATCGCCCAGAAAACACCTACGCTGTACTGATCATTAAAAGGGTAGTCATTCCTGTTTTCAAAACAGGAATCGGGAAGTAGCGGACTGAACAAGATTTGGTAGGATTTTTTACGCAGCAATTGTCCATTGCCTTCGTATCCTTTCATCATGTCAATCAGATACTTGCTTAAATCGTCCATACTGGTTTTTAATCCTCCCACTGGAAAATCGGTCATTTCGTAACGAGGATGCTCGATGGCCCTGGAAGGCTTGCTATTGCTGTCCGGCATATATATTTTAGTCAGCAGTGCTGCGTTCAGGTCCGTGTCGTGCCAGCCTGTTTGGTTCATATGGAGCGGCTCGAAAATGTACTTTTTTGTATAGTCTTCAAACGTCATTCCCGATTTGATTTCTACGATCCGGGCTGCAATAACCGCATCCAGGTTGGTATAATCGAATTTGGCTCCCGGCGGGTGACGGAGGAAATTTTCAGTCATATACCATTTGCCCGAGGGCTGTGTATAGTTCCGGATGTGATCGTCGAGGGAAATTTTTTTCCCAAGTTTGTAATAACCAATGGCCTTTTTAAAATCCTCCGACGCATCACCGGCCGGCTCGAATGGTTCTGTAAGAAAAATGGTGGCATCGCCAGTGTCTTCCGGATCAAATTCCTGATTTAAAGTTGACGTATGGGTTACTAAATGCCGCACGGTAATGGGAAGGGCGGGGTAAAATGGATTAATCACTTTGTAGGGCAAAATGCTGTTAATCGGCTCGTCCAGATCGAGTTTGCCTGCATCTACGAGTTGCATGATGGAAAGGCCGATGAATGTTTTCGAAATAGAGGCTACGCAATTGATCGTTTTGCCAGTGAAAGGAGTGTTGTTTTTTAGATCGGCATACCCGTAGCCTTTTGAAAAGACGATCTTGTTATTCCGAATCAGCGAAACGGCAAATCCCGGCATAATACTTTGATGAAGCACGTTTGTCAATTCGGTATCAAGCGAATCCAGTGGTGCAAGTTGAGGCACTCTACGCCCGACATGTTGTTGCCCCGACTTGCAGGAAAGGAAAAGGAAGAGGATGATTAAAAAAGGCAGGCCCGTTTTCATTGATTTATTTGTCGTTTTGTGGAAGAGGGTAAGCGTATACAGAACAAATATATGCAATGAACATTCTGTTTCACGCGGTAATTTTGCGGTCATTTCAAGAGAGAATGAAATGCCTGACAAGTGAGCAACGGAACGAAAATACTTTTACTCCGGCAAAAATAATTTGATACAATTTGTGTTGATATAATATCTTCGTCCTCATGAGATCAAGAGTTCAATTCAAACAACTCACCACCGACGAAGCCCTTTCCAAACTCGAGTACTTCTGCGCCTATCGCGAGCGGTGCCCCAAAGAAGTGCGCACCAAACTCTCGGAACTGGGCATGCGCGGTGAAGCAGCGGAACAGATATTCCATGTGCTGCAGGAGGACGGTTTTTTTAATGAAGAGCGTTTTGCCATGGCTTTTGCCGGCGGGAAATTCCGCGTCAATCACTGGGGGCGCATACGTATCCGCATCGAATTGCGCATGCGCAACATCGCCCCCGAACTCATAGAACAGGCGCTCGCCAGCATCGACGAAGACGCCTACATCGGCTTGTTGCAGGATTTGCTGGAGAAAAAACGGCAGTACTACGAAGGCCAGGAACAGGCCAGGGATAAAACGATTGCGGCATTGATTCGGGCCGGATTCGAGCCGGAACTGGTGTTTGGGATGATGAAGTAGGTTATTGGTTATTGGTTATTAGGGTGGTAACCTTTGGCTTTTCTTACAACAAAAGCCAAAGGTTACCACCCTAATAACCAATAACGAATAACCAATAACGAATCACTATTTTCGCCCCTGCAAAAACACAACGAACTATGCAACAAATCATCGAAGCAGCCTGGAACGACCGGGCGCTTTTACAACAGGAAGACGTGAAAAAAACGATCCGCGAGGTCGTGGCCCGGCTGGATGCGGGCGAATTGCGTGTGGCCGAACCCACAGCCGACGGCCAGTGGATTACCCACGAATGGGTAAAAAAAGCGGTTATTCTGTATTTCCCGATCCAGGAAATGCAGACGATAGAAGTAGGTCCGTTCGAATACTACGATAAAATACCGCTGAAAACGGGTTTTGCACAAAAAGGGGTTCGGGTGGTACCGCAGGCCCTGGCGCGTTTCGGCTCATTCATTGAAAAAGGCGCCATCCTCATGCCTTCCTACGTCAACATCGGCGCGTGGGTAGGCAGCGGTAGCATGGTAGACACCTGGGCAACGGTCGGCTCCTGCGCGCAGATCGGCCGCAACGTACACCTGGCCGGCGGCGTCGGCATCGGCGGCGTACTCGAGCCACCGCAAGCCACACCCACCATCATTGAAGACGAATGCTTCATTGGCTCGCGCTGCATCGTGGTGGAAGGCGTACACGTGGGCCGCGAGGCGGTGCTGGGCGCCAACGTAGTGCTCACACAAAGCACACACATCATCGACGTAACGGGTGCGGAACCGGTAATATTCAAAGGAAAAGTGCCGGCGCGTTCGGTGGTTATTCCGGGCACCTATACCCGCAAATTCCCGGCCGGCGAATACCAGGTAGCCTGCGCGCTCATCATCGGGGAACGCCAGGAAAGCACCGACAAAAAAGTGTCGCTGAACGAAGCACTGCGCGAATTTCAGGTAGCAGTGTGAAAAGGTTGATGAGGGTTGATGAGGGTTTATAAGGGTTGATAATCATCCGCTCGAAAAAGGTGGAATTGTTTCATTAACGAGCCGCTGAATATCAACCCTCATCAACCCTTATCAACCCTTATCAACCCTCATCAACCCTCATCAACCCTCATCAAACATGCAAAAAACAATCGAAATCACCACCACCCAGAACGTCACCATCGAGTATGAACTCGCTGAACTGCGCGAGCGGATGCTGGCGTGGCTGCTCGATCTGGTGATTGTGGTATTCGGTTACCTGTTGCTGATGCAGTTGTTTGTGATGGTGTTCGGGAGCCTCGGGGGCGATGGCATGGGCTTCCAGATGATCATGGCGATATTGCCATTTGCAGCCTATTTTTTGTACCATATCTTTTTCGAGATCTGGCGCATCGGGCAAACACCGGGCAAAAAAGCGCTCAACATTCGCGTGATCCGGCTAGACGGCAAAGACCCGGAATGGGGCGATGTCGTGATTCGCTCCATTATGCATATGGTAGATACCCTGTTCTCCGCAGGCGTGATCGGCGTTTTGTTTATCAAAACTACCGACAAAAGCCAGCGCCTCGGCGATCTGGCTGCGCACACGACGGTGGTGAAAATTTACAGTTCGCGGTTCCGTTACCTGCTGAAAGACATCCTCAACATTTCTTCGCTCGACAATTACGAACCGGTTTTCCCGCAGGTGCGTAATCTGACCGAACAGGATATGCTGTTCATCAAAACCGTCCTCACCCGCCGCCACCGCTATCCCAACCAGGCCCACGACGAGGTGATGGAAGACCTCGTTTCGCATCTTATGCCACTCCTTCAAATCGAACAACGCCCCCTGAACAGACAGGATTTTCTGCGCACGATTTTGCGCGACTACATCGTACTCACCAGATAGAGAAGTGAGAGAGGTCAGAAGGTGAGAGAGTGAGAGTGGTGAGAGAGTGAGAGCCGACTTCGAGTACGCCTCCTTCGCCCTAAATAAACAGATTCTGGGGCGAAGGAGGCGTACTCGAAGTCGGCTCTCACTCTCTCACCTCTCTCACCCTCTCACCTCTCTTAATACGCAAGTCCTATTTTCTCCCGAATCGTATCCAGTGTTTCCACCAAATCCAGCGTAAAATCCAGCGGGATCAAATCGCTTTCGAGGCGTTGCTGGCGCAGGCATTGCATCACGTGCGCCGCTTCGAAGGCATAACCCCAGCCTTCGTACGGAAAGTCGAGGTCGTGTTTTATTTCCGTACGGCCATCGTATTTCGAAACAGTCAGTTTTTGCGTGTGGTGCCAGCGCGGATGCAGGTAAATGGTGCCTTCCGTGCCGTAGAGGCAGGCTTCCACAAGCGTATTGGCCGCCACGGTAGAGTGGCCGATGGCCAGTTTATTGTTCGGATATTGAAAGGTAAAAGCGCACGACTCGTCCACTTCGGTACGGGTAAAAGTGGCTGCGGCGAGGATATCTTCCGCTTCCGGTTTTCCAAAAACAAAAAGCGACAGCAGGGCAGGGTAGATGCCGATATCGAGCAGGGAGCCGCCGCCCAGCGCTTTGTCGTAAATGCGTGAATGCGGGTCGAAAGGCAGTTTGAACCCGAAATCGGATTTCACCGTGTGCACCGAGCCGATGGCGCCTTCCGACACCAGTTGCAGGGCATGGTCTACTGCCGGGATAAACCGCGACCAAAGCGCTTCCATCAAAAAAACGCGGTTTCGGCGGGCGGCAGCCACCATCCGGCGGGCTTCGCCGCTGTTCATGGCAAACGGTTTTTCACACAGCACCGGCAATCCGTTTTCCAGGCACAGCAAAGCACTTTCACTGTGCAGCACGTGCGGAGTAGCCACATACACCACATCCAGTTCCGGGCAATGCACGATGTCCTCGTATCGCCCGTAGGCGTGTGGCGCGTCATATTCCGAGGCAAATTCCTGCGCACGATTCAGGGAAGTGGAGGCTACCGCGTGCAGTTGCGCATCGGGCAGCAGGCGCAGGTCGTCGGCAAATTTCCGGGCAATTTTACCCAGACCAATAATACCCCAACGAATTGTTCTTTCCATAATCAGAGAGTGAGAGAAGTGAGAGCGTGAGAGAAGTGAGCGTGTGAGATGCTAAGAGCAACGAATCAAAGTACCCTTATCCCGCCCCAATAACTAATAACCAATAACCAATAACTACCCCAAAGAAAGTAATGCCGCCCGCACACTTCCATGCTCCAGCAGCAGCGCCTGGGCAGTATCATAATCCAGGTCGGTACTTTGCAGAATCATTCGGGTGCCGCGGTCGACGAGTTTGGCGTTCGAGAGTTTCATATCCACCATACGGTTGTCCTGTACGCGGCCGAGTTGGATCATCACGGAAGTGGAGATCATGTTGAGGATCAGTTTTTGCGCGGTGCCCGCTTTCATGCGGCTGCTGCCGGTGACGAACTCCGGGCCGACGACGGCGACCACGGGAAAATCTGCCTCTGCTATGATCGGCGCGCCCGGATTGCAGGTGATACAGCCCGTAGTGATACCGTTTTCGCGGCAGGTTCGTAGTCCGTGCACCACGTACGGCGTAGTACCCGACGCGGCAATGCCGATCACGGTATCCATTGTGTCGGGTTGCCAGGCCTGCAGATCGATCCAGGCTTGTTCGGTATTGTCTTCCGCATGTTCCACGGGGTTGCGAATAGCGCGGTCGCCGCCGGCGATGAGTCCGATGACCCAGTCGGGCGGTGCGCCGAAAGTGGGCGGAATTTCCGAAGCATCCAGCACGCCGAGCCGGCCGCTGGTGCCCGCGCCGATGTAGAACAACCGGCCGCCTTCGCGCATTTTCGGAACGATGGAAGCCACCAGCGCTTCTATTTCAGGCAGCGCTTTTTGCACGGCCAGCGGCACGGTCTGGTCTTCGCGGTTGATATTTTCCAGTAATTCCGCTACGCTCATCTTTTCCAGGTGCCGGTAATGCGAGGCGGATTCGGTTAATTTTTCCATGTTATTGGCAATTGGTTTAGGTCTGTTTACAAACCGTTGTCAATTTTAACAAATTTTCAAATTCCCGTAACAGGTTTTAAAGGTTTCGTTCAAACCATCCCCTACATCTTGCAGGCAGATTTGAACACAATCAAAACGAAACAATCATGAATACCGGCTTCCGAATGCTCGCGCACTTGTTCTTACTGAGTTTTGTCCTGACTGCCTGCCACACTGCTCAGAAATTTGCTGAATCGGGCGACTACGACAGCGCCATTGATTTTTGCGTCCGCAAATTACAGGGCAAATCGAAAAAGAAAACAGAATATGTTCAGGGCCTCGAAGCGGCTTTCCAGAAAGCGCAGGCCCGCGACCTGGCTGCCATCGACCACCTGGTGGCTGAAAATCGCCCGGAAAACTGGGAGCGTGTGAATGCGATCCACCGCAGCATCCGCAACCGCCAGGATAAAATTACGCCCCTGCTGCCGCTGCAATCCAAAGACGGCTATGCCGCCCGTTTCGAACTGATCGACATTGCCCGCCTCGAAAGCGAAAGCCGCCAGAAAGCCGCAGAGCACCTGTATAACCAAGCCAAAGAATTGATTTCCAAAGGAGAACGTGGCGACAAACTGGCCGCCCGCGACGCTTATTATGCCCTGTGTGACCTGGAAAGCCACTACTACCGCGATTACAAAGACAAAAACGAACTGATGGCCACCGCCCGCGACCTGGGTACTTCGTACATCCTGTTCGAAATGAAAAACCAGTCGAATACGGTGTTGCCGCGCCAGTTTGCCGAACGCCTGATGAACATCGGCAAGTCGGACCTCGACAGCGATTGGAAGGCCTACTTTTTCGAGGAAAAACCCGGTGTGCAGTACGACTACAAGGCGACATTCAAAGTGCGCAATATCGACATCAGCCCCGAACGTATAAATGAACGCAATTACACCGACGAAAAGGAAATTGAAGACGGTTACGATTACGTACTCGACTCGAAAGGCAACGTGCTGAAAGATTCGCTGGGCAACGATGTGAAAACAAAACATTACAGCCGTATCCGCGCCAATGTCATAGAAGTGTACCAGACCAAAGCCGCCCGCCTTACCGGTTATGTCGAAATTTACGACCTCTCGCGCAAGGTGCTGATGGACACCCGCGACATGGGTACGGAAGTGCTGTTTGAAAATTATGCCAGCACTTTCAGTGGCGACGAACGTGCCCTGAGCCGTGATTCCCGCAACCGCATAGGCAACCGCCCGCAACCGTTTCCTGCCGACGAGGATATGCTGGTGCAGGCTGCCGAACGTATCAAGCCCAACCTTCGGGAAGAATTGCGCCGCAATAAGGCCATTTTGTAAAACGTGTTTGGTCGGTAGTGTTTCGTGTTTCGGGAGGCATGCTTTATCTTGGCACGCCTTCCGAAACATGAAACACCACACCTGAAACTCGCGCCACGATGTTTCCGTACCTGATACGCCGTATTTTACTTGCTTTTCCCACCCTGGTCATCGTATCATGGGTGGTTTTCGGTTTGAGTAAATGCGCACCCATCGATCCGGTCACCACTATCTACGGGCATGATATCACTTCGGGGCTCGACCCTGTCGG
>JAKQJD010000177.1 GCA_029561355.1 Bacteroidota bacterium
CGGAACGCCGGTGGTCGCGCTTTTCGGCCCCACCGATCCGGCCCGGACAGGCCCGTATGGAGAAGGCCACACGGTTATCCGGGCGGACCTCGCCTGCAGTCCGTGCCTGCTGAAGAAATGTCCGACCAGGGAATGCATGGCATTCATCACGCCCGATCAGGTCTTTACCGCACTAGAGCGCATCATCTGTCATCCGGCGGCAGAGTAACGAGCGATGAGTGGAAAGTGATGAGTAGGGAACGGTTTGAAACCGCTCCCTACAGGTCAGGGGTCATAGGTGATGGGTGTCATGGTGAGCTTGTCGAACCATGACAGAAATGATTGGCAGCCATCCTTCGACGGGCTCAGGATGACATCAAGCTCAGGATGACATTCTTTTTGAACCAAAGTCTTCAAAACGGACTCAAACCGCGGGCGCCGAAACTTTCATCCAGGCCGAGCTTCCACGCGTTGTCTTCCTTGAAAAGTTTCAGCACGGCAGGCTTCTCGGATTTCTTGTATTGCAGAATCACTTCCGCCTCTTTGGACCCGATTTTCCCCATTTCCCATTTGCTGTCACGAAGCGCAATGTCCGGATTGAAAACAAACAGGAAGCCGTCCCAGTAAGCCTTCGCGATTGCCCCGCCGGCCGAAAATTCTTTGAGCAGCGCTTCGTCGTTGGTTTCGACGCCGGCTTTTTTATTTTCCTTGCGCACGTCGCTGATAATCTTCGCTCTGGATTTGGCGGAAAGACTGCTCCAGACGGCCGCATAATTTTTATTTTTCAGTTGAACAAAAAAACTTTCCGTCGCCGATAAAATCTTTTCCTGCTCTCCCGGCCCGCTATTTTGCGCCAAAGCAAAATTTGCGGGGAAGAGCAGGAAGAACGCAATCAGGATCAGCATGGCCCGCGCAAACGGAACGCCTGCCTCATGCGGACGCGGGACAAAATTCCTGTTTGAAAAAAATTCACCGGATTCCCGCCTTCGAGACTGTGTCACAATGTCATTGCGAAGGAGCGAAGCGACTGAAGCAATCTCATCAGCAGATGAATACTCAAGATTGCCACGACGCCTGAGAGGCGTCTCGCAATGACGATTATCCATTTCGCCATGGTCTCTTCGCGGGAGTGGCCATGTTGCGTGCATGTGCATTACCTGATTACGCAAAGTTTTCATCCGAATGAATCCCATCGCAACAAACTAAAATGTGGACTGTTATAAAAAAGGCGAAAACATGAACCGGTTTGACCGGCCTGTTTTCGCCCTTTGCAATATCTTTTCAAACAAAGAGACTAGTGGTGAACGGGGGTTGTGTGTGTCGGAGTCGTGCTGTTGCTACTGCCTGACGCAGCAACACCAACCGCCACAGCGCCTGCCACAACGGCAGCGGCTGTTGCAATCGTACCAACGCCAATGCCCGCCACAGTAAGACCACCCGCAGCAGCGCCTGCCGCACCGGCAGCGCCTGCCGCGCCTGCACCTGCTGCCGCCGCGCCGGCCGCACCCGTACCAGCACCTGCAGCGCCTACACCACCCGCGCCAACGACGCCCGCGCCTCCTCCAGCGCCTGCACCCGCTGCACCGGCGCCCGCGCCGGCTCCAGCGCCTGCACCGCCACCTGCGCCACTACCTACAGTAGCACCACCGCCTGCGCCAGCGCCGGTACCCGACTGGCAAAATGCCATAGATGGCACAAACGCGACAAGGCAGAAAATCATTGCAATCAGTCCGACAACATCCACCAGCTTTTTCATTTTACTTTCCTCCCCCTGTACTCATATATTTATTTCAAATTATACCCGGGTTGTCCCTATTTTCTTTCCTGCAAAAAGCGAAAAAAACTCCTCTAATCAATTAGACTCTGTGTATTCTTAAATTTTAATGAACAGTTTTAATTTAGGTTAATCGTAAACGTACTTTACTATCGCCTGCTTTATGCCTCTTTCGGCCTGCCTTTGTCAAGCGGAAAATATGGTTTCAAAACAAGTATTTTTCAGTAGGATTGTACTGATTTTTCAGTTTTAAGGTGCATGGTTCGACGAGCACACCATGACACCTATGAGCCAGGGAACGGTTTGAATAACCTAAAGGTCACGCGACCGTTCCCTACAACCATTTACCTTGCGGCGCGTTCGGGGACCGCGCCCTACAACCATCCACCAGTTCTGCTATGAGCTGAGACCTTTGCACAACCCCCGTTGTTATTTGTTTGCCTGATCAATGTTTCCTCGAATATTCCTTGGGTTAATCAACCCTAAAAGTGCGATAATATATTGATATTATTCATAATATTGCTTGACAAGCCCGTTCTTTTCTGATAGAATTTCTCTAAATTCAGACGCTTGGAGGAATCATGGGCTTCAAAAATATGAAAACCAACTTCACTTTCGCCGATGTCTCCATTTTTAACTCCATGGAAAAGAACAGGGCCATCAAAAGAATGGAAGAAATCAATCGTGTCGTTGATTGGTCCAGAATAGAAAGTCT
>JAKQJD010000193.1 GCA_029561355.1 Bacteroidota bacterium
CGATTGTTTCCCGGCAGACATGGCAAAAGCAAAAACGACATCCTCCAACCAGACGGCACCCACCGATACGACGCTCGAACAGCCGGTTTCCGCCAACGGACACAACGGCTACATCGAGGTGATCGGCGCCCGCGTGCACAATTTGAAAAACGTCGACGTGCGTATTCCCCGCAACCAACTGGTGGTCATCACCGGGGTGAGCGGTTCGGGCAAAAGTTCCCTGGCGTTCGATACGATCTATGCTGAAGGGCAGCGGCGTTTTATGGAAACGCTGAGCAGTTACGCCCGACAGTTTATCGGTGAAATGGAACGCCCCGACGTGGAACAGATCACCGGCCTCAGTCCCGTTATTTCCATCGAACAAAAAACCACCGGCCGCAACCCGCGCTCTACCGTGGGTACGGTAACGGAAGTGTACGATTTCCTGCGCCTGCTCTTTGCCCGCGCCGGAGAGGCTTATTCGTGGGCTACGGGCAAAAAAATGGTGAAATACACCGAAGAACAGATTGTCCAGAGCATTCAGGAGCGTTTTGCCGACCGGAAAATCGCGCTGCTGGCGCCCATCGTGCGCTCGCGGAAAGGCCATTACCGCGAATTGTTCGAACAAATCCGCAAACAAGGCTACGCCAAGGTGCGTATCGACGGCGAAATCGTCGACATCACCCCGGGTATGCAGGTGGACCGTTATAAAATCCACGATATCGAAACGGTGGTCGACCGTCTGAAAGTAGGCGACGACCGCGGCGAACGACTTGCCGAAAGCGTGCGGATGGGCATGCGTATCGGCGAAGGCATTGTGCAGATCCTCGATCTCGACGACAGCACGCTGGCCAATTATTCCAGAAACCTGATGTGCGAAGACACCGGTCTGTCGTACGAAGAACCTTCGCCCAATACATTTTCCTTCAACTCGCCCTACGGTATGTGCCCGCACTGCAAGGGCCTGGGAGAGGTGCACGAGGTGGATTTGGCGCGGGTGATTCCGGATAATACCAAGAGTATCAATGATGTAGGTATCGTTCCATTGGGTGAGGTGCGTGAGAATATGATGTTCAAACAATTGCGCGAACTCACGAAAAAACACAAATTTTCGTTTAGCACTCCCGTGAAGGATATTCCCGAAGCCGCCCTGCAAACACTGTTGTACGGCGGCGACGAAGACCTGAAAATAGATATGACCTGGGGTGGCGACGAATGGAGTTACAACCTTGCCTACGACGGACTGATCAATATGCTCAAGCGCTGGTACGCCGACAGCACCAGCGAAAAAATCCGTCAATGGGCCGAAGATTTTATGACCGTTGCGCCCTGCCCGGAGTGCAAGGGCACCCGCCTGCGCAAGGAAAGCCTGTGGTTCAAGATCGGTGAACGCAACATTGCCGAACTGGCCGATATGGACCTGACGGAACTGCACACCGCTTTGTCGGACGTGGAAAAACAGATGAGCGAACGCCAGCAGGCCATCGCCAAGGATGTATTGAAAGAAATCCGTTTCCGCCTGAAATTCCTTCTACAGGTCGGTCTCGATTACCTGGGCCTCAACCGCCCGGCCCGCACCCTGTCGGGCGGCGAAAGCCAGCGCATTCGCCTGGCCACGCAGATCGGATCGCAACTGACGGGCATTACCTACATCCTCGACGAACCCAGCATCGGGCTGCACCAGCGCGACAACATGCGCCTGATCGAAGCCCTCAAAAACCTGCGCGACATCGGCAACAGCGTGCTGGTAGTAGAACACGACCGCGACATCATGCTGCAGTCCGACTACCTGATCGACCTCGGTCCCGGCGCCGGCAAACACGGCGGCCAGATTGTCGACATCGGTACGCCGGCCGATTTTCTGAAAAACCCGACCAAAACGTCCGATTACCTTGCCGGCCGCACCCAGATGGAAATTCCGGAAGTGCGCCGAACCGGCAACGGAAAATGGCTCGAACTGGACCAATGCACCGGCCACAACCTCAAAAACGTTTCCCTGCGTTTGCCGCTGGGTACTTTTATCTGCATAACGGGTGTGAGCGGCTCGGGCAAATCCTCGCTCATCAACGAGACGCTTTACCCCATTCTGCAAAGCCATTTTTACAACAGCCTGAAACGGCCGTTGCCATACAAGGAGATTCGTGGGCTGGAACACCTCGACAAGGTCATCGAGATCGACCAGAGCCCTATCGGCCGCACGCCGCGCTCCAATCCGGCTACGTATACGAACGTGTTCGGCGACATCCGCAAGTTGTTTGCCGATACACCCGAAGCCAAAATCCGTGGCTATAATTCCGGCCGTTTTTCCTTCAACGTAAAAGGGGGCCGCTGCGAAGTATGCGAAGGCGCCGGACTGCGCACCATCGAAATGAATTTTCTGCCCGACGTGCAGGTGCATTGCGAGCGCTGCCAGGGCCGCCGTTACAACCGAGAAACGCTGGAAATCCTGTTCAAGGGCAAATCCATTTCCGACGTGCTGGATATGACTATCAATGAGGCGGCGGAATTTTTCGCACCTATTCCGTCTATCTTCCGCAAAATCAATACGTTGCAGGAAGTCGGGCTGGGCTACATTACCCTCGGTCAGCAGGCTACTACCCTGTCTGGTGGCGAAGCGCAGCGCGTAAAACTTGCCGAAGAACTATCTAAAAAAGACACCGGCCGTACCATTTACATCCTCGACGAACCCACCACAGGACTACATTTCGAAGATATTCGTCAATTGCTGTCCGTACTGAACCGGCTTGTGGAAAAAGGAAATACCGTCATCGTAATCGAGCACAACCTCGACGTGATCAAAATGGCCGATCACATTGTCGACATCGGACCGGAAGGTGGTATGCGCGGCGGAAATATTGTTTGTGCGGGTACGCCGGAGGAGGTTTCAAAGGTGAAAGAAAGTTGGACTGGAGAGTTTCTAAATAAAGAATTTCAGTAATTTAAATATTAGAAAACGGGTTAAAAAAGATTTTCCTTTGTTGGTTTTTTCTAATCAACTTTCACAAGACAATCTTTCTTCCCGTTTTCGCCATGAAATTACGTTTGACACTCATGCTGTTGGGCTTGTCGGTATTTGCCGTCGCACAACGCCCTAACACTTCCCTTCGCCTTCCCGATGTTCCTGAAATGCCCGCCTGGGCAGAACAATTGTACCGCGACGATCTGGATGTCAATGTTTTCGAACTCGACGCCGCTTATGCCCCCTGGAAAATTACGTACGACTCGCTCAAACTGGAAATGGCGCGGGCCGGCAACGATGCTAGCCCGGCATTGAGACAACAATTCAGTTTATACAAACAATATTACAAATACTATACCCGGTGGCGCGGCAGCGTTTATCCGTATCTGATGCCCGATGGCTCGCTCGATTTTTCTATAAAAACGGATATAGCGGTCGTTTCGCAACCCGATCAACCGGAAAGTTCCAACTGGACTTTTCTCGGGCCCGTTATCACCCGATTCAGGAAAAATGACAATGCGGCACAGCCCGTAGCACCCTGGCAAGCCAATATTTATTGCCTCGACATTGCTGCCAGTGATCCCAATATTCTTTTCTACGGCTCGGAAACGGGCGTAGTGGGCAAAACCACCGACAAAGGCCTGAACTGGACGCCGTCAGGCCAGGATTATTTTACCGACGACATCAATGCCGTCGCAATTTGTCCGAGCAACCCCAATCTGGTGTATGCGGGTGAAACGGGGAACAGGATTTCCTCGACCACCGACGGGGGCACTACCTGGAATCCCGTTTTGAGTATTTCCAGTTTCAACTGCAACGACCTTAAATTCAAGCCCGACGACCCAGAGGTGGTACTGGCTGCGGGCGCAAGTTTGCAACGGCGCGCTTCCGGCAACGTCTGGACCAGCGTGCTGAACGCCAAAACGTACGATCTCGCATTCAAACCCAACAATTCATTGATCGTATATGCGCTGGTGAACAACAGCGGACAAAACTTGTGTGAGTTCTGGAAATCAACCGACGGCGGACAAACCTTTTCAATTCGAAGCAGCGGCTGGATCAGCGGACTAACCGACGGTGGAGGCCGACTGGCGGTTACTGCGGCCGATGGCAACCGCATTTATGCTATATTGCTTACCGGCAGCGGACCGCGTGTGATGCGCAGCAACGACGCCGGAGAAAACTGGATCGTGGTAGCCAGTAGCGCTATCACCGGATTATCAGGCTCCGATATTACGGGCCCGCTCGGCATGAGCAACGGGCAGGGATATTACGACTTGTCGATCGTCGCATCGCAAACCAATGCCGATCAGTTGATGGTGGCCACTACCACAGCATACAGATCAACCGACGGAGGTCTTACCTATGCGCCGATGGGTGGCTACCATGGCTCGTTTTCCATACATCCGGATATTCAGGAAATGACGGCCAACGGCTCGGACACCTGGATTGCTACCGATGGCGGTATTAATCTCTCCACCGACTTTTATACGGCGCCTTCTGCCAATTATTTTCCGAGAACGAATAACATGCGCGGTACTGAATTCTGGGGTTTCGGTTCCGGCTGGAATGAAGATGTGCTTGTAGGCGGCAAATACCACAACGGCAATACGGCGTGGCGCGAAACGTATCCGACCGGCGACTTTCTGCGACTGGGCGGCGGCGAAGCGGCCACGGGATATGTGAATCCTGGCAATGCTTCAATGTCCTATTTTTCGGATATTGGCAATGGCGGGCATATTTTGCCCGTGACGAATAACCAGTTGGTACAGGGATTCACAGTCACCAAATTTCCAAATGAAAGTTTCTACCCTATGGAAGGCGCCGACATGGAATGGGACCCCCGCTACATGTATACCTATTACCTCGGAAAGAATAATCAGTTCTGGAAAACGACTGATAACGGGCTCAATTTCACCCCTCTGTTCACACATGCAGTTGCAACGGCGAAAGTAAGGTATTGCGAAGTTTCCAGAAGCAACCCCGACGTCATCTACATTACGGTGTATGTAAACAGTCCAGAGGATGGACAACTGTGGAAAACGACTGACGGCGGCCAGAACTGGACCCAATGCACGAATCCGGGTACGCTCAGCGCTACCCAAAGGCGCTTTTCGCAAATTGCCGTCAGCGGAACCGATGCCAATACGATCTGGTGGTGTTTCCGCACAGGTCCGAACGGCCAGAAAGTATTCAAATCTACAGATGGGGGTGCGTCGTGGACCAACTGGACCACCTCCGCGCTGGATAACGTCTCGGCTACGGACTTTATCCACCAAATGGGTACCGATGGCGGTGTTTATTTTGTAAGCGGAAATGGTGGTAAGGTGTATTACCGCGACAATTCGGCCACCAACTGGACGACGTACAATACCGGCCTGCCGCTCAATATGTACGGCGATTTCGGCGGCGTATTTGCCCGGCCGTATTATAAAGGCGGCAAATTACGGCTGGCCAGCGGACAGGGAATATGGGAAGCGGATTTGTATACGCCATCCACTGCAACCCTTGTACAACCGATGGTGGATTACCCGACGCCTTCCTGCAACCGCGACACTGTACAACTGGAAAGTTACTCCGTTACCAACGGATCGGCTTCCTACCAATGGACCATTTCACCTGCGCCGCAGTGGACCAGCGGCTTGACTGCGCGCAACCCCAGGGTGGTTTTCGGCCCTGCTCCCGGCTATTATTCCGTAACGCTTACCGTAACGGATAACAACGGCGTCAGCAGCAAATCGATTCCCAACTTTATTCATAATCTGGCAAACGGCGATCTTTGCAGCGCAGATACCATTCCGGGAAAATCACTGCTACTCGATGGTGTGGGAGATTATGCAACACCTGCCACCAACCTGAACCTGAACTCCAATACCGTGAGTATGACGGCCTGGGTAAAACGAAACGGTGCCCAGACCAACTTTTCAGGCCTGGTATATGCCCGGGGTGGTTCTACAAGCGCCGGCCTTAGCATCAGTTCCCTCAACGAACTTCGCTATACCTGGGACGATGTGGCAGGTACCTATAATTTCGACACGAAATTTGTTATTCCGGACAATACCTGGACGCATATTGCGCTGGTTGTTTCGCCTGGCAGCGCCACTGTTTATATGAACGGCGTGCCCGCTACGCGCACTGCCACACACGCTGCGGAAGCCTTCGATACGCCGCTTAAAATCGGTTACGACAATGGATCACGTTATTTCAAAGGACAAATAGACGAGGTGACCGTCTGGAATAAAAGCCTGACGCAAACGGAGGTACGCCAATTGATGCACCTCACACAAACGCCTGCTACGCAGCCCAACCTGGTGGCCTACTATCAGTTCAATGAAACGACGGCTACCGCCTACGACAAAGTGAGTACCCGGCATGCCGTTTTTCTGGGAAATGCCACAACAGCCGTTTCGACGGGACCGTTTGGCGGCGGCAGATCTGCGCTGGTAAATGTGACTACTCCGGGTTTGAAAGATTTTACCGGTACGGGCGTCAAACTGGCGTTTTCGAGCGCTTGTTTTATCCCGAACGGAGAAGTGGTCGTCAGCAGGATCAACCTGGCGCCTTATGCAGCGCCCTGTAGCGCTACTTATTCGTCGGCAAGCCATTACTGGATCGTAGACAACTACGGAGTTTACCAGCCGTTTGAGGCACTCGATTCGGCCCGTTTTGAAAATTTCCTCGTGCCCGCGACCAATGTCATTGCGCCCCAAAATTACGTGATCAATATGCGCGGCGTCAATTCCGATCTACCCGTGTGGACTACCGGACAACAGGGCACCTCCATCGGCGCTACCGGTGGTGCTACCGGCCGTATCACTTTCGGAAAATCCTCGCGCATCACCGAGTTCGGCCCGAGTGCGCCCAATGTGAACACGGTCAATACGTTCGGACAGTTTTTGATCACAGATCCTGTTACTACGATCATGGGCCCCGATACGGTTTGCTACGGCGATCCGGCCATGCTCGATGCCTGCCCCGGCTTTTCCTCCTACGCCTGGTCGAATGCGGGTGGCTCCGGTCAAACGGCGACGTACAACAATCTGACGGCTACCAATACCTATTACACTACGATCACCGGAGCGGGTGGGTGCCAGGTAGCCCCGGCCAAGACCGTGACAGTGAAACCAAAACCCGCCAACCTGCTGGCAACACCTGCTGGTGCAGCTATTTGTATTGGTCAGAGTGTGAATCTGAGTGCAACTGCCGAACCGAGCGGTAGTCCTAAAACTTTTGGTATCGACGCCGGTATTACTACGGGCAATACACCAAGTGCGACACTGGGCCCCAATCCGCTTCAAAACTATTACGGCGGCGTAAAACAGCAAATGCTGATTACCGCAGCCGAATTGAGTGCGATGGGGCTGGTAAACGGCTCCAAAATTTCCGGTATTTCCATCAGCCTGGTGACGGCCAAAACCGATTATATACTCCAAAACCTGCGTGTAAAAATGCAACACACGGCGTTGTCGGCGCTCTCCACGTTCACTACGACAGGCTGGGCGACCACACGCACACCGGCAAACTTCACACCTGCTGTGGGATGGAACCTGATCGGATTCGATACAGGTGTTACATTTACCTGGAATGGCACCAGTAACTTGCTGGTAGAAATCAATTTTTCGAATAACAACACAGGGACGAGCGCACTGAATAACACCGCTTGTTACGGCCCTCCTGCTGCATCGGTATCTACATTGTTTTACCGGGCTGATGGCCAGGCGGCTGCTACCATAGACGCATACGCGGGTACGCCCTTTTCTACCTACACCACCCGTAATATCCTGCAATTGCATACCGCTAACCCGCCAGTCTACACCTGGACGCCGGCTACCGGCCTGAACACAACGATGGGCGCTGCGGTCGTCGCATCGCCAACTGTAACAACCAGTTATACCGTTACAGCCGCTCAGGATGCCTGCACCATTTCCCAGGCCGTGAATATTACCGTGAATCCTGCCATACCGGTCATTGCTGGCCCGACGGAAGTGTGCAGCGGCTGCAACTTTATGCTCGACGCCGGTTCGGGGTATACGATTTACTCCTGGTCGGATGGCGGCGGCGGCAATCAGGCGGCTACGTTCTCCACCACAACCAACAAGACGTACACAATTACAGTAACGGACGCGACGGGTTGTACGGCCACCACTACACACTCGGTTACCGTTACAGCGCTTCCGGTGGAGCTGATTTCATTTAACGTTCGCAGAGAAGGCCGGAACGATGCTTTCCTGACCTGGAAAACGGCAGCGGAAATTGATCTCAGCGGCTATGATGTGGAAATGTCGCGCGATGCCGGTGCATTCCAAAAAATGGGTTTCGTAGCGGCAAAAGGTACCATGAACGGGAACGCCGATTATTCCTTCCTGGTAGAAGCGCTTCCTGCGGGCCGCTATTTCTTCCGGCTCAAAATGATCGACCTCGACGGCAGTATCAAATACTCCGATATCCGAACTTTGCAACTGGATGGCAACGACAACATGGTCACCATTTACCCCAATCCGAGTATGGACGGGCTGTTCCAGATGGAATGGTCGGATACACAGATCGAACAGGTGGAAATAGAAGTGGTCAATGCTATCGGGCAGGTGCTCGACCGGAGGAAAGTGGAAAAAAGCCAGGCGCAATTCCAGTTCCAGATCACGGCGGCGGGTGTTTACAACGTAAAAATGCGGCCTGCCGGCGGCGAATGGATTGAAAAACGGGTTGTAGTACTGAGGTAGTTTTTCGTGTTTAGTGTTTGGTGTTTGGTGTTTGGGGCGCATTGCTCTTGGCCTCCGTTTTACATAAGCCAAGGGCAACGCGCCCCAAACACGAAACACTAAATACAAAACACCAAGAGCAATGTGCCCCAAACACGAAACACCATACCCCAAACACCAACTCAGTAGGAGCCGAAATAGCGCCGCAGGAACCATTCCGCCGCCAGCATCAGCGCCAGCAGGGCGAAGATCCATTTCAGGTTGATCAGCGGATTCGTTTTGGTGGTCTGGTAAATGACCGGTTTCACGGTCTGGTTGTTTTTAATTTTATCGGCGATGCTGGCGAGTTGTGCCGGGAACACCGTTTCGCCGCCGAATTTAGCGCTCAACTGCCGCAGCACCGAGTGGTTGGCGGTCGTTTCAAATAATTCCAGTTGAATCGGCTGCACGTTGAAGCGCCCTTCGACGCTGAGCGCCTGACCGTTAAAATTGGTAGTGGCCTTGTACGTGTATGTGCCGACGGGCAAAATACCTGCATTCAAAGTGTACGCTTTCCCCGTTTTATTAAACGTATAGGTAAACTCCTTGCCGTCGCGGTCGCGGATACTCATCGCCACGTCGGGGTCGTTGGTGAGTTCGTAGTTGTCGTTGTAAAGTTCCGCACCGAACGACACGGCTTCGTTTTCGTTGAATATATTCTTGTCGAGGTTGACGCGGAATTTACGTTTATCTTCTTTCAACGACAGGTACTGCACGGTTTTGCCGATCAGTTCGTCAAAAATCTCGTGGTTCTGGTGTTGCAGGAAATCGAACAGACGCCAGCGCCAGAGGCCTTCCGCCAGGAAAATACCGGTTTTTACACCGTTCACTTCTCCTACCGCAAGCAGCGGCTGATCGGTATCGACCTTGCCGATACGTTTGTATAAAATGACCTGTGCCTGCTGTGTGGCGCTGAAATTGCCAAATGCGGAGGTTGCAGGGTTGAATTTCGGCAGTTCTTCGGCAATAGCCGGATTGAGGCTGAACGAGGCGAATTGCGGCGCCACTTTTCCCTGCACGTCGTCGCTCTGGCGGCCGTCGCTTTGCATGTTCACCAGCGCCTGGGCTTTGCTTAAAGCGGCATAACCCGTTTGCATGCCCGCGATGAACAGGCGCGGAATACGTTTTTCATTCAACGTGTTCAACAAACCGGAAATATCATTGGACGTAGAAGGCAGGTTATGCAAAATCACGAAATCTGATTTGGACACGTCCACACCCGGGTCGTTGATGTAGGCAATACTGACCTGGTAGTTTTTGTTGATTTCCAGCGTGGTTTTCAGTGCAGTGAGGTCGGGGTGCGGCGCATTGCCGAGCAGCAGAATTTTCTGACGCGCATCCAGCACGTCTACAAAAATTTCCTTGCGGTTGTTGACCGTGGAGGCTTCGCCGGGCAGGCCGGCTACAGTAATAAGGTATTGAGCCACGCCGGGTTTGTCGGCCTCTATCTGTATTTCCCTGGTGGTGAAAAAGTCGTTTCCAGCCAGCGTGATCGGAATACTTTGCAGGTTGCGCACCTGTCCGTCGTCCACTTTTCCAATATTCAGCACCGTTTGCTGTCCGGCGCAATTGGTGGCTGCCACGTCGATCTGGAGGGTAAATTTATCGCCGAGGTAAGCGATTTTATTGTGAAACACACGTTTTACCAGCAAATCCTTTTTCGGCGTCGTATCGCCAAGCGCCACCGTATACACCGGTGCGGCCAGCGCTGCATCGGCATAAGCGGGGTTGCTGCCTTCGTTGTAAATGCCGTCGGAAGCCACCACCACGGCGCCGAGGTTCTGGCCGCCGTAGAG
The DNA here is from genome assembly GCA_029561355.1 of Bacteroidota bacterium. Classification (GTDB taxonomy): domain Bacteria; phylum Bacteroidota; class Bacteroidia; order Chitinophagales; family Saprospiraceae; genus M3007. The sequence continues at coordinate 10,473 of JAKQJD010000193.1, forward strand.
GTCGTACACACCTTTCAGCATTTCGGACAGGTTGGTGATCTTATCGGTAAAGTTAAAATCCACGCCTTCCCGCACCTGGTCGCCGAAAGAAAGTTCGTGTACTTCATAATTTTCGGAAAGGCCGTCTTTCAGTGCCTGCCAGTTTTGTTTGTAGGTATTGAGCGCATCGCCCTGCAAATCGGTACCCGCGCTTTCCGACTGGTCCTGCGCCAGTACGACCACCGGTTTTTTGGTTTCGGTGAGCATGTTTTTCAGCAAGGGCGACAACAGCAGCGCACTCAGCAAGGTGACCGTCAAAAAACGCAATACGCCCAGCCAGCGGTGCAGTTGGGGCGCCTGGTCGCGGAAAGTGGTGTCGCGGTAATACAGCAGTGCGGCATATGCGAGTCCCAGCAAAACACATAACAAGAGAAACCAGGCCGGGTATTGAAACGATAAATCGAGCATAACTAACTAGGATCCACCCGGTTTTTTGATAAACATGACGGCATGTTCTGTAAAACCAGACGATTTAAACTGAAAATTTGCAGTCCGGTTCAAACAATGACCGGAATGGCAAATAAAGGCTGCAAAAATGCGTAAAAAGTTGGGATAAGGCACACGTTATCTGCCTAAGATGCTTTTCCGTGCCGGAATAGCAGTTTTCTTTTCGGCAAACAGATAAAAACGGCATGGAAAGTAACGCTGCCGCTCTACTTTTGTTGGCACAAAAACACAATCTAATGTCAACAACTTCCCATACCGCCGATACGATCCAGATTCGCGACCTCACTTTTCAACCTCTGTTTTCGGAAAGCGAGGTGCAGGAGCGGGTGGCTATACTCGGACTTGCACTCAGTGAAAGCCACAAAGGACGTACACCTTTGTTTATCAGTATCCTGAGCGGCGCTTTCGTATTCGCCTCCGATCTGATTCGGCAGTTCGATGGCGACTGCGAAGTGGGCTTCGTCAAGTTGTCGTCGTACCAGGGCACCCGTTCTTCGGGCGACGTACAAACCGTGATGGGACTGGAAAAAGACCTCGCCGGCCGCCACCTCATTGTGGTAGAAGACATTGTCGATACCGGCAGAACCCTGCACTTTTTTCTGGATCACCTGCAACAACAACAACCGGCATCCATCACCACGGTGGCTTTCCTGCGCAAACCCGAGGCCGCACAATTCGATGTGCCTGTCGAGCACGTGGGCTTCGATATCGACGATAAATTTGTGGTCGGGTATGGACTGGATTACGACGGCCTGGGGCGGAATATTCCGGGGGTGTACCAACTTTTGGAGAAGTGAGAGGTGAGAGGGTGAGAAGTGAGAGTCCGTAGAGTACACCGCTTCGCTCTAAAACCTTGTTATTCGTCTTTGTTGCCTCTTGGGCTACGGCCTTTTTCTTGTTTATAACTACGTATATAGTCTTTCTCTATACGCTTTGCTTCCTTCCTTCCGGAGATATTGAGGAGGAGAATTCTGGCAAAAAAACGAAGCCAGTTTACACCTGAATTTAAAAAATCTACTTGTATTCTCATGCGATTAGAATATCCATCTTCATCAATAGAGTCATGACTAATACCATATTTGAATACATCATCGTCAACCGAGTCACGAATCTCATATAAGTGATGCGGTTTATCGTTTTTATTTGAGTTACCATGCTCCGCCATATTCAGATCCGCTTTTCCCAGCCATTTTTATTGCTGTATGTTTCATAGTTATATGCAGAGACAGGATTAAAATCGTTACCCGTTTTCCGTTTATACGCCTTCATGGCTACATAAAGCAAGGGTTCGAAAGACAGATCCTTAGGCATCAGTTGCGGGTGGGTAAGAACTTTTTCGTAATACTCCAAGCCATTCGCTACTACCGCACAACGGGCATATAAAAAATCATCCACCGATAAATATCCCTCTTCTTCCGGATCGTCCAAAAAGACTTTAGCGTGTTCATAAGTATCTAAATGCCATAATTTTTCAGAGAGCAGGTCCGAGAAACGATAAATATGAGAAAGGGGTTGTCCGCTTAAAAAAGTAACAAGTGCTTCGACAACCTTCTCGTCATCGCCTTCATTGTTCCAGTCTATCATCTCAATTGCTTTCCAGAAGTCGGCATCCATGAAAGAAGACGACAAGTCGGGTTGGTCCTGTAGCCGAATCTCCACGGCGGCATGCGCAAACTCCCGCTTCAGATCCTCGACGAATTTGCTATCAATATCGTCGACGTTGACAGTTACGATGGTCGGCATGGGCATGTGTTGTTTAAAGAATTTTAACAAAGTTAATATTTTTCAGAACCAATACCTACATCTCTACTGATTTCAAAACCTCTGCCATATTCACTTGTTTACTATAAGATTTTAAGGCTTGTTCCAGGCAATCCATGGCCGCATTCAAATCCGTGGTATTCAGCACGTAAGCGAAACGCACCTGTCGCGTGCCCATGCCTGGAGTAGCATAAAATCCGGCGCCCGGCGCGAGCATGACCGTTTGATTTTTATAGGAAAAATCTTCGAGTAACCAGCGGCAGAAACGGTCGGCATCGTCGATGGGCAATTCCGCAAAAACGTAAAATGCGCCTTCCGGGCGGTAGCACGTCACACCGGGCATGGCCTGAAGGCGCTGAAACAAGAGATCGCGCCGTTTTTTATACTCTGCCGTCACGGTTTCGAAGTAACTGTCTTCCGTTTGCAGGGTGGCTTCCGCAAAAATCTGACCGAACGTAGGCGGACTCAAACGCGTTTCCGCGTATTTCTGTATGGTTTGACGCAATACTTCATTGCGGGTGATGATGGCGCCGATACGTGCACCGCAGGCACTGTAACGCTTTGATACAGAATCGAGTACGATCACGTGGTCTTCCAGTCCCGGCAGGTTGAGCGCGGAGAAAAAACGTGCGTCTTCGCTGTAGCAGAATTCCCGGTACACTTCGTCGACGATCAGGTAAAGGTCATATTCGAGTACCAGTTCGCCGAGCGCGCGCAGGGTCGATTCGGAGTATAAAGCGCCGGTCGGGTTGTTCGGGTTGCAGAGCATGATGGCTTTCACGTCGGACGTAATGGCGGCATGAAAAGCGCCGATATCCGGCAGGGCAAAACCCGTGTCGATGCTGGTGGGGATGGGCTTTACCTGCACGTCGGCCATGCCTGCAAAACCCAGGTAATTGGCGTACAAGGGCTCTGGCGACAACACCGATTCGCCCGCGTTCAGGCAGGCCAGCAGGGTGAATAACACCCCTTCGGAGGCGCCCGAAGTGATCAGTATTTCATCGGGGTGAATCTCGATATCGAATTTCCGGTAATAGGCCGGCAGTTTTTCCCGGTACGAGGGGTAGCCGTTGGAAGGACTGTACGCCAGAATATCTATGTCGGCATTGCGCACGGCATCCAGCGCCACTTTGGGCGTGAGGATATCGGGTTGGCCAATGTTCAGGTGGTAAACTTTTTTTCCGGCTTTTTTGGCGTCATCGGCAGCGGCGGCAAGTTTGCGGATGGGAGAACTGTGGGCGGACAAACCGCGGTCGGAGATGGTCGGCATATTTCTTATTTAACACGATGGGGTTGAGGTTGTCGAGAGGTTGAGGTTGTTGAGATGTTGAGAGGTTGAGGGTGGTAACTCATCGCTTTGAGTTACCACCCTCAACCTCTCAACAACCTCAACCTCTCAACCTGCAAAAGCGTCGCAAAAATAACGCCTATTTTTCAAACTGCCGTGCGTAAAGTGTAACACTACGGTAATACCCCATCTTTTCGCATCAGATCGATGTACGCCTGGCTGCCTTTTTTGTTGGGGTGCATGAAATCGCCGAAATCGGCCGGGTCGGTGAGTGCGCGGCTATAATCGCTCACCGGAAGGCCCGTGATTTCTTCCGCCGCTTTTTTCAGGGCCTCCAGGTTAGTAACTTTTTCAGCGAATTTCGGGAAATAAGGGCTGATCACCAGCCGCACATCCACACCTTTGGCACGCGCGGCTGCACAGGTTTCGCGCAGTTGTTCCAGCAGATACGAGTGAATGTCGAGCGGGTAAGAATGCTGTTCCACGTCTGCCGCCAGGTCGGCCGGAATAGTGCGATCGAGCAGCCAGTCGGCGTCGGAATGGTTGCGGTGCGACAGTGCCCGCTGAAAAATTTCATTGTTGTACCGGAACAGTGCGGAAACCTTTCCGCCCCACCACACCTTGTGCAGTTTGCCACGCAGCAAAGTGTCGAGCCGGTACGAATTTCCGGAATAACTCAGAAAACCGGCCATCAGTTCGTCGTTGCTGCGGTCGCAGGTGGTGATGTCGATCAGCAGGCGTTTCGGGGCCGGATACCGGTCGAGGTAATCCTGCACAAGCACCTTCGCCACGTCCATCGGCAAGCCGTTGTAACTCAGGTTGAAGGTTTTCAGGCCGGTTTTTTCCTCGATGTAAGGCTGGTAAAAAGTGAGACCGCGCGAATTCCCGAGCAATAGAATATCGGCTTCTGCTACACCTCCGTACATACGTGAATAACGGAACTGACTGGCGGCCATCTGCTTTTGCAGCACAAAACCCGCCAGCCGGTCGCCGGCCACGACCACCAGTAAAAACAGGAGATACCAGAGCAGATTTTTCATCATCAGAATTGGAAATAAATGAAGGCATTGGCGCCGAAACTTCCGAAAAAAGCGATGATCCACAGCAACGCAGAAAACAAAGCCAGTCTCAACACGGGCTGGTTCACCTGCCGCACATTCCAGTGTATCCTGAAATTGGAAACTTCCACCGCCAGTAACATGCCGATCAGCAAAACGCCCTTGATAACCTGAAACTTGTTAATCACGGCGCCGAAAGAAAAGCCTTCCAGGCCCGCAATGCCGGAAAGTATTTTACCTGCCGTTGCAAAACTGTCGCCTCCTGCCAGCCCCACACTCCCACTCCGGAAAAACACCCAGGCCAGCAACGTGAGGAAATACACGGTGAGCAAACATACGGCGTCGTCGGCCCAGCGCGGCAGCCGAATCAGCCGCACGAAACTGTGCCAGCGCGGCGCTACCATGCGCTGAACAATCAGGTATAGACCATGCAGAAACCCCCAAAAAACGAATGCCCAGTTGGCGCCATGCCACAAGCCGCCGAGCAGCATGGTGAGCATGTTGTTTTTGTAAGTAGCCAGTTTGCCGTGGCGGTTGCCACCCAGCGGGATGTACAGGTAATCGCGCAGCCAACTGGACAGAGAGATGTGCCAGCGCGTCCAGAATTCTGAAAAACTTCTGGAGAAATAAGGGGTGCGAAAGTTTTCCGGGAAAGAGTATCCCATCATGCGCGCCAGTCCGATGGCGATGTCGGAGTAGCCGGAAAAATCGCAGTAAATCTGGAAGGAATAAAACACCACCCCGATGAGCAGGTGCAACGAACCGAACGTTTCCGGCGCTGCAAAGCACTGGTCTACAAACGGCGCTATACTATCGGCAATGGCGATTTTTTTGAAAAACCCCCATAAAACCCGGCCCATGCCGCTGTTCCACCGATTCCAGTCGAACTTTTTGTCTTCGCTCATCTGGAACAGGAAATCGGCGGCCCGCACGATGGGGCCTGCCACCAGTTGCGGAAACAAGGCGATAAATGTGGCGAATTTCAGCAGCGAAGGCTCCCAGGGCAGTTCGCGCCGGTACACATCGATGGTGTACGACATCGACTGAAACGTATAAAACGAAATACCGACCGGCAAAATAATATGCAGCGTGGTCCACGAAGGCGTCATGCCCATTTCGCGGATCATCAATGCCAGGTTGTCGGCAAAGAATCCGAAGTATTTAAAAAAACCGAGGAAACCGAGGTTCATCACCATACTGAACACCAGAATGGTGCGGCGTTTCAGGTGCTGGCCGTGCGCCAGGGCTGTTAATTTCCCGAAAAAGCGCAGCACGGGACTGCCGTTTTCGCAACGTTCGCGCGTTTCCTGCGGCGCGTCGTTCCAGGCGATCCAAAGCCCGAACCACCAGTCCATCACCGTCGAAAAAACGATCAGCGACAAAAAACGCCAGTCCCACCAGCCGTAAAAAATATAACTCGCCACCAGGCAAACCCAGGTGCGCCAGCGACCTTTCGTTCCG
>JAKQJD010000199.1 GCA_029561355.1 Bacteroidota bacterium
GAATTCGACCTCGAGATGATCGATCAGGTGCGTTCCACCTGGCAGTTTTTCCGCGACCGCCGGCCCGAAACCTATGGTAAAATAACTGAACTCTGACCCAATGGCTGAATACCTGCGACCACAATCAGAAGAAGAATTCCAGCGGAATTTCAAACAGAAAAAACCGCTGATGAACACCACCGAGGCTTTCGTGGAAAGTTCGCGGTGCCTGTTCTGCTACGATGCGCCCTGCATTAAAGCGTGCCCGACACATATCGATATTCCCTTGTTTATCAAGCAGATACATACAGGAAATACGCACGGCGCCGCCGAAACCATTTACGACAGCAACTGGATGGGCAACGCCTGCGGCAAGGTTTGTCCCACGCAGGTGCTTTGCGAAGGCGCCTGCGTACTCAACCATGCGCACGTAAAACCTATCGAGATCGGCCGCCTACAGAACTACGCCACCCGGCAGGCCATCGACACTGGAAAGGTACTCTACCAAAAAGGTCCCTCCAACGGCAAAAAAGTGGCCGTCATCGGTGCCGGGCCTTCGGGTATTTCCTGCGCCTGCGAACTGTCGGCGCTGGGATACGACGTGACGATTTTCGAAGCCAACGAGCAGCCTTCCGGATTGACCGTATACGGCACAGCACCGTATAAAATTACCAATGAAGAGGCGCTGTCGGAAATCGAGTACCTGCAAAACCAACTGGGTTTCGAGGTGCGATACAATGCAGCCATCAGCAGCGCTGCGCAGATTCAGGAACTGGAATCTACCTATGACGCCATTTTTCTGGGCGTCGGCATAGGCCCCACGTCTACGCTCGGCATCAAAGGTGAAGAACTGGCCGGTGTGATCGGCGCCGTGGAATTTATCCGGGAATTGCGTTTCAGAAAATACGAACTGCAACTCCCAAGGCGCGTGATCGTGCTGGGCGGCGGCAACACTGCCATGGATGCCGCTTCCGAGTCGGCGCGTATGGGTGCCGAAAAAGTGTACCTGGTGTACCGTCGTTCGAAAGAAGACATGGGCGCGTATTCTTTTGAATATGATCTTGCTCTGAGCGCCGGAGTGCAGGGCATTTTCCATGCGAGCCCGAAAGAAATTCTGGAAAGCGACGGTTTCGTGGCAGGGGTGGAATTTGTGAAAACCATTCAACAGGATAGCCGCCTCGTCGAAGTGCCCGATTCGGAGTTTGTGATCGAATGCGATCTGGTGATCAAAGCTACAGGCCAGGCCAAAATGGGCAGTTTCCTGGGTTTGATCGAAGGTTTGTCGCTCAACGAATCCAGGCGCATCATGGTCAACCATGAAACCTACCAAACCTCCAATCCCCGTTATTTCGCCGGCGGAGATGCGGTCAACGGTGGTGCGGAGGTGGTCAATGGCGCTTATGAAGGCAAAATGGCGGCGCAAGGCATTCACCACTACCTTACCCACTGATGCCTCACTTCTCACTTCTCATTTCTCACTTCTGTAAACATGGCAGATCTTTCCATAAATTTTGCAGGCATCAAAGCGCCCAATCCCTTCTGGCTGGCATCCGCGCCGCCCACCAATTCCGGCTACCAGATCATGAAAGCCTTCGATGCGGGCTGGGGCGGTGCGGTTTGGAAAACCATGGGCGTGCCGGTCATCAACGTATCGAGCCGCTATGGCGGGCTCAACTACCGCGACACCCGCATGTCGGGTTTTAACAACATCGAACTCATTTCCGACCGCACCCTGGCCGATAACCTGCGGGAAATCGAGGAGGTGAAAAAATACTTTCCCCACCACGCGGTCATCGCGTCGCTCATGGTTGAAACCCGCAAAGAATGGGAGCAGATCATCCGCGACGTGGAAAATGCCGGCGCAGACGGGATCGAACTGAACTTCGGTTGTCCGCATGGCATGTGCGAGCGCGGCATGGGCTCGGCTGTAGGTCAGGAGCCGGAAGTACTGGAAACCATTGTCGGCTGGGTGATGGCCGCCGCCAAAATTCCGGTGATCACCAAACTGACGCCCAATATTTCCAACATAGAAGATCCGGGCCTGGCAGCCGTCAAAGGCGGCACGAGCGCCATTTCCCTGATCAATACGATCAAGAGTATCATGGGCATCGATCTGGACACTTTCGCGCCTTACCCGGTGGTGGACGGCAAAGGTACCAACGGTGGTTACTGCGGCCCGGCGGTGAAACCCATCGCCATGAACATGGTGCGACAACTGGCACAGCACCCACAAATTTCCGGAACGCCCATCAGCGCTATCGGAGGTATCGAAACCTGGCGCGACGTGGTAGAATACATACTTTTGGGCGCCACTTCCGTACAGGTTTGCACGTCCGTCATGCATTACGGCTTCGGGATTGTACGGGAAATGGAACGCGGGCTCCGGCGTTTTATGGACGAACGCGGCTACCAGACCATCTATGATTTTACCGGAAAAGCGCTGCCGAATATTCTGGAATGGAAAGAACTGAACCTGAGTTACAAGGTCGTGGCTTCCATCAATCCGGATAAATGCATCGGTTGTCAGTTGTGTTATATCGCTTGCGAAGACGGCGCGCACCAGGCCATTGGGCTTTCCTCCGATCCGACCAACAGGATTCCAGATATCATCGAAGAAAACTGCGTAGGCTGCAATTTATGTTCGCTCGTTTGTCCGGTGGAGGCTTGTATTACCATGGAAAAACAACCCGCAAAAGCGGCGCCCGTTACCTGGGAAGAACTGACGGAAGCAGGCGAAATACCCAATTCTTTTAACGATCCGCGCGCCGGCGGAAACGGACATTATGTGCCGGAGCCGGCGGAAGCACTGCGGAAAAAGGGTTGATAGGTTAAAAGGGTTTATGAGTTTATGGGTTTATAGGTTTATGGGCCGCTCGAGAGGCTTAAGCGTTCGTACCATAAACTCATAAACTCATAAACCCATAAACTAGTAAACCCATAAACTCACCAACGCTCTCAACATCTCAACCATTCAACCTCTCAACAAAATGGATCCATTCATGGAAGCCGCGATCGAAGAAGCGCGCAAAGGACTGGCCGAAGGCGGAATTCCGATCGGTTCGGTCATTGTTTATCAGGGAAAAATACTGGGCCGGGGGCATAACCGCAGGGTTCAAAACGGAAGCGTCGTGTTGCACGGCGAAATGGACGCGTTTGAAAATGCGGGGCGCCAGCCTGCCAGCGTGTACCGGGAATGTACCTTGTACACTACCCTTTCGCCTTGTTCCATGTGCAGCGGCGCTATTTTGCTGTATGGCATTCCCAAAATTATCATCGGGGAAAACGAGACTTTTCTGGGTGAAGAGGAATTGTTGCGCTCGCGTGGAGTGGAAGTCGTTTTGGCTGATAATGAAGCATGTAAAAATCTGATGAAGGAGTTTATTGCTGCACGGCCCGAATTGTGGAACGAGGATATTGGAGAGTGATTTTGTGACACAAAATTCAAATGCTGTTTGATATTTTCTTCATAAATATTCTAAACCATTTTTACCCAAAACACTGTAAGCCAATAACTTGCGGTGCCTTTAACTTTTCCCATTTTTGATTGTTTGGTATTTTTGTGTCACACATTTGTTGCACATTTGTAGGCTAACCAGCCCGTTAATGGTAACTTCGCCGACCAAAAATGATACCACCCAAACAAGTCCAGGATATACTCGACGCCACCCGCATCGAAGAGGTGATCGAAGAGTTCGTTACGTTGCGCCGCCGCGGCGTCAACCTGATCGGCTTGTGCCCGTTTCATGGTGAAAAAACGCCGTCTTTCAACGTCAATCCCACCCGCAACATCTTCAAATGTTTCGGCTGCGGCAAAGGCGGTGATGCCATCACTTTTCTCAAGGAGCACGAAAGTCTGACCTACGTCGACGCGCTGAAGTGGCTGGCAAAAAAATACAACATCGAAATACAGGAAACGGAGCGAACGCCCGAACAGGTGGCGGAAATGCAACTCACTGACTCTCTGTATATTGTAAATGAATTTGCCCTCAAACATTTTCAGGAGCAATTGTTCGATACGGACGAAGGGAAATCCGTGGCGCTGGCTTATTTCAAACAACGGGGTTTGCGGGAGGATACCATCCGCGCATTCGGGCTGGGTTATGCACCCGAACAACGCGACCTGCTGCTGCGCCGCGCACGCGCTACCGGGCACAACCTCGATCTGGTGAAAAAAGTGGGCTTGTGCAGCCAGGACGGCGGCCGCGATTTTTTCCGGGGCCGCGTCATGTTTGCTATCCACAATATTTCGGGTAAGATTGCCGCTTTTGCCGGCCGTACCATGTCATCGGAAAAAACGATCCCGAAATACATCAACAGCCCGGAAACGGAAATTTACATCAAAAACAAAACGCTGTACGGCGCCTTTCAGGCCAAAAAAGCGATCCGCCAACTGGACGAATGCCTGCTGGTGGAAGGTTACATGGATGTGATTTCGTTGTACCAGGCTGGTATTGAAAATGTGGTGGCTTCGTCGGGCACGTCGCTCACGGAAGGGCAGTTGCAACTCATCAAGCGCAACACCAACAACCTGAAGATTTTATACGACGGCGATCCGGCCGGTATCAAGGCTGCCTTGCGCGGGCTCGACCTGGCGCTGGAACAGGACCTGAACGTACGCATTTGCCTGCTGCCTGACGGGCACGACCCCGACTCGTACGTGCAAACCTTTGGCGGCGACGCATTTACTAAATTTACGACCGACAACGCGAAGGATTTTATCCTTTTCAAAACGGAACTGCTGCTGGAAGAAACCAAGGGCGACCCCATGCGAAAGGCGGGGCTGGTAAAGGATATCGTAGCCAGCATTTCCAAAATCCCCGATCCGATCAAACGCAGCCTGTACCTCAAGGAATGCTCCGCGCTGCTGGAAGTTTCGGAACAGGCGTTGATAGGCGAATCGAACAAACTTATTACTACCGTCCTCAAAAAACGCGACGAAAAAGCCGCTCGCCAACCCGGCGCAGCCAGCGATTATCCGCCCAATACGGGAGGATACGACTGGCCTACCGAACCGCCGCCGGTGGGTGACCCGACCGAACAGATCGGCTCTTTTCCGCCCCGACGCGAAGGGGAAGGTATGTCGCGCAGTGACGAGTTTCAGGAGCGCGACATTGTCCGGCTGCTGGTGCAGTTTGGCAATCAAATGCTTGATAAAGAAGGGGTTAGTGTGTCGGAATTCATTCTTTCCGATATCGGCGAATCGCTTTCCGATTTTGATAATTCGCTATACGGAAAACTGGCTTCGCTTTGTTACGACTTGATGCTGGAGCAAAAAAACACCGATCACAACTACTTTATCCACCACGCGGAAAAAGAGATCAGCGACCTGGCCATCGACCTGCTGACGTCTCCCTGGGATTTGTCGCCCAACTGGGAGGCGCGTTGGGGTTATCCGCTTCAAAACCAGCCTGTTCCGGACCTCAATTTCGATACGGACATGCGGCAGGCGCTCGACCGTTTCAAACTGCGCAAACTCACCAAACTCTGCAATATCGTCAACCCCGCCCGGATAAAAACGGCGTCGGACGCAGGCGATATCGACGAAGTCATGCGCCTCATGCGAATTCAGGAAAAACTGAAATCCACACGAAATGAACTCGCCAAAAAAACGGGTACCATCGTGTTGCCCAAGTAGGCAACGCGGATTTTTGCGGATTTACGCGGATTGGGCTCGTGAAAATGAAAATCCCAATAATTAGGTGCCATTTGATCCTTCTTTGAAATCCAATCCGCGTAAATCCGCAAAAAAATCCGCGTAATCCGCGTTGCAATGAAAAAACACATCGACCA
>JAKQJD010000211.1 GCA_029561355.1 Bacteroidota bacterium
CCAGATACTCCAGGTGAGGCCACTGTCTATGCTTCGGTATATGATATTGATCTGGCCGGCCACGGGCGCGGTTTTCCAGGAAAATATATGCCCGTTGGCGGGGTTGTAAGCCAGCGCGTTGAGGCCGCCCGCTACCGGAAATACCGTAGTGAGGGTCTTTCCGAGATTGGTGCTGCGCACAATGCCCGTGCCTTTTGCGCCGAGCATGTTTGCACTATCAAGCACCAGCGTGGCCAAAAAATCGTTTTCGATCCAAAGGGAACTATCCCCTTCCGCTTCTACCCAGTTTCGTCCGTTATCAGCGGAATGAAGTACCTCATCGCGGTTGAAAAACCACAAGTGGCCGTCGACCCCAATGTGCAGGGCCGCTTCCGTGTGAATCGAAGTCGGCAGCCCATTCCAGCGCCAGTTTTGTCCGCCGTCGGCACTTTCATGTACGCCGATGCTGGAACCGCGTTGCAGCCATTTGCCATTGGTACCTACGGCGAAAGACCCGAAGGAGAAGCCGCCTGGCGGTCCGGGCATACGTTGCCAGGAAAGTTGCGCGGAGAGATGTTGTGCACAAAAGATGCAGATCAATACAAGCGGCAGGAAGCGCAGAAGGCTTTGGAGGGTACGGTTGTTTTTCATATTGTTTTGATTGTCATATTTTTATATGGAAAATACATGGCGTCATCGGGTGGCGCCTCGCGCCCAATGCCGTTAATTTTAGAAAAATGCAGCGTAAGTGATTGGTGCCCAAAGAGACGGCATCACCCCTTGTCATTCTGTCGGAACCCGTCCGCTCTACGGCGCGTTTGCACAATTTTACCCTCGTAGAGCGGACGGGTTCCGACAGAATGACAAACCGGCATCCGTTCCGCAGGCAGCCGAAAAATCCGTAATGGTCATCCGGCAATTGCTGTCGCCTTTAAATTAACTGCATTGGCTTCGCGCCTTCGCATGCCGGTTATTCCCGGCGGAACACCAGCCCGTCTTTCGACCGCACCCAGACCAAATTGCCTTCCTTGTCTTTAATCTGGAAAAACCGGCTTTCCAGTTCTGAATGTCCGGTATACGGTTCCTCAAATGTTTT
>JAKQJD010000286.1 GCA_029561355.1 Bacteroidota bacterium
TTTCCCAGAATATATTTCAATAATACCGGCGACCGCCAAAAACTGCTCGATATCAGTCAGTGGGGAGACATCGCGTGGACCACTATGAACACTGCCTTTTATGGTTGCAGCAACCTGAACATCACCGCCACTGATCTGCCGAATCTAAACGGAGTGACCGATATGTTGCAGATGTTCAGAGGATGTAGCGTTCTGAATGGCCCTGCCAACATTGGCAGCTGGAACACCGCCAATGTGACCACTATGTCCAGCATGTTTTCCGGCGCCCTTGCATTTAACCAACCCATCGGCACCTGGAACACGGGAGCAGTACTAAATATGAGTTTTTTGTTCGACGCTACTACTTCCTTCAACCAGCCTATCGGCACCTGGAACACAGCCGGCGTGACCAATATGCAAGCGATGTTTCAACATGCTTCTGCCTTTAACCAGCCTGTTGAGAACTGGAACGTCGGCAGCGTCACCAATATGGGCAATGTATTTTCATATGCCGCCGCATTTGACCAGCCCATCGGCAACTGGAACACCGCCAACGTGACCAATATGGAAGCGATGTTTCAACGCACCGATAATTTTAACCAGTCTATCGCCAACTGGAATACCTCCAAAGTGACCAAGATGGGCAACATGTTCTATTTTGCCATCGCCTTTAATCAGACGCTCGGCACCTGGACTTTAAATGCAACGGTTGATTTAATTGATATGCTGAGCAGCAACGGGATGGATTGCGACTATTACACTGCTACCCTCGTTGGCTGGAGTGCCAATCCCGCTACGCCGAACGGTCGCTCGCTGCGTGCTATCGGCCGACAGTATGGCAGCAGTGCCGTGGCCGCCCGCATCATCCTGGGCAACAAAGGCTGGAGTATCAGCGGGGATGCCTCCTCGGGAACGGATTGCTCGGCGGCGCTGCCGGTGACGCTGATCAGTTTCAGCGGAAGACAACAAGCCGACGGCGTCTTACTGGAATGGCAAACCGCCGTGGAACTAAACAACCAGGGTTTTCACATCGAGCGTAGTACGGACGGCTCGCGCTGGACGGACATCGGTTTCGTAGCCGGCAAAGGCACCGGCACCGAAAGGCAGGACTATTCTTTTTTGGATGAAAAACCGCAGTGGAGTAAAAATTACTATCGTCTGCGGCAGATGGACCTCGATGGCAAAGCGGAGGTATCGAACGTAGTAATCATAGCGCAACAGCATACCGGGCCGTTGCGCATCTTCCCGAATCCTGTCAGCAAGGGCGCACTGCATTTGTTGTTGCCTGAAAATACGGAAGCGGAAGTTGTGGTGCAGTTGTTCCGTCCGGCGGGGCAACTCCTGCGCACTGCAAGCCTTCGTCCGGGGGATAATTTATTGGATGTCAACTCTTTGGAGCCGGGGGTTTATTATTTGAAAGTGGTGGATAAACCGGAGTGGGAGGTGATGGAAGTTGTGGTGGAGGAGCAGGAATAGATGGAACTAAGAGCATGTTGAGATTTCCATGTCGAGGCGAAAACAGGAAAATTTTGTTTCATGCAAGGCAAATTTTGCAGTCGGATGCGGGCGATCCGGCGAAAAATTTAACGAAGGCTTGAAATAAAATTTTCCGTTTGCAGCCCGGCAATGGAAATCTCAACATGCTCTAAAGCCCTACATCGATGGGAAATCGCTATTTCCGAAAAACCAGCCGCCATC
>JAKQJD010000296.1 GCA_029561355.1 Bacteroidota bacterium
GGGAAATAGTTATCAGTTATCAGTTATCAGTTATCAGTGGTGGTAAGGGACCATCCGTACAAATACTTAGCTGCACAATCGGGTAGCGAAGCATTTGTACGGATGGTCCCTTACCACCACTGATAACTGATAACTGATAACTATTTCCCCAACTTCCCCTGCCACTCCCGAATCGCTTCCCTGATCCGTTCCGCCCGGTTTTCCGGGTCGGGGTGGGTGCTTTGGAATTCGGGTGTGCGGTTGGGTCCGGAAGCCTGTTTCAGGATTTCCATCACGCCGATCAGGTCTTCCGGGTTGTAGCCCGATTCGAGCATAAAACGAACCCCGAGGTTATCGCTTTGCAGTTCCTGGTCGCGGCCGTATTTCAGGGAAATCATATTGGCTACAGCCTGTGCGATGTAGGCGGAATTGGGGTTGGAAGGATCGTAAGTCGCCATGGTGGCGGCGCCCGTAAGTCCTTGAGCCAGTTCCATTTGCGCCATTTTTTCGGCGCTGTGGCGCGCTACGACGTGCCCGACCTCGTGGCCGAGTACGCCGGCCAGCATATCCTTGTTCAGGGTTTTTCCATCGGAAGTGAGGCGGTACAGCAGGGCTTCGGTAATGAAGATTTGTCCGCCGGGCAGGGCGAAAGCGTTGATGGTCTGTTTGTCGGCCAGCAGGTGAAAATCGTATTGATACGGCGTTTTGATGGCGGCCGAGTGCTGTACGACATCGCTTCCAACCTGTTTTACAATTGCGGCGGCTTGCTGGTCGCGGCTGAGGCCGCCGAATTCCTGCGCCATTTCGGGTGCGCTTTGCAGGCCCATGGCGATTTCCTGTTCGGGCGACATGGAGATATGCTGCGTTTCGCCGGTGATGTCGTTGACGGTGCTTTGGCCGTAGTATTTAAACAGCGCAAAAGCAGCCATCACTGCGGCGATGATAAGGGTAGGGGGAATACGGAAACCTCCGCTTTGACGTTGGCCGAACATAACTGTTTCGTTTTGAATGGTTTAAAAATTGCAAAGTTTGGAATGGGCATTTTTGATCGTGTCAAAATATGACATTTTCTTAAAAAGCCGTTCCCGGCGAATTTTAAAAGGGGTGTATTTCAATTTGTCGCGCTGGAATAGTCATCCGATGACTCAAAGTCATCGGATGACTATTCCAGCGCGACAAATTGAAATACACCCCTTTTAAACAGTGTTTTTGGCGATTGGTCACAAATTGTCCCTGGCCTTAATCTTTCAAAAATCGCCTGGTAAAAGTTTTCGAACCGCAAGTAAACTGAATAAAGTACGCTCCTGCCGGCAGGTTGCTGATATCTGTTGGAGTGCCGGTAACCCTGAATGTGTGCAACAACTGACCCTGGGCGGAATAAATGGCTGCCTGCGCAGGTTCCTGTAACCCTTCTATAAATAGTACGTTTCCGGCCGGATTCGGGTAAATAAGGCAGGTTAGCGCCCGGTTTTCTCTTACGGGAGTCGTGATGTTGTGCTCCGACCAGTAATAGACGTATTTATAATCATATTCCCAATCATCGGCTGTATTATTCCGTCCGTACAAAATGTATTCATGCAGGTTTCCATTCCCGTCGTAGTGATACTCATACCGGTCGAAAGAGTTCCAGGTTTCGGCAACGTGATCTCTCAGGTAATTGATCGTTTCCGTCGGCTGGTGGGCAGCATTATACAAATAAACGTCCCGGTCCTTCAGATCCCAACCAGTGGTGTAAAATGCCCACCGGGATCTGATGACTTCAATTTCAAATCCCTCGTCGTCGTATGAGTAATTCTCTTTTATGTAGTTTTTCCAATTGTTCGTAAGGGAATTCCATTGATACTGGATTTGCTGGATTTTTTGATTTTGGGTATCGTACTGCATGTCATATTTGTAGGAAGGCCTCCAGAAATTATCGGGTTCATTCCAATAGTAAAAGATATGTTCGGTGTTATTGCCGACGGAATCATACTGGAACGTTTCCTTGTAATCTCCTATCCAATCACCTGCCGGGGTGTTACGGTAGTCTGCAATGATCGAGGTAAGATTTCCGTCGTCGTTGTAGGCAAATGCAGTTCTGAATTTGAGGTACCAGTCTCCCGGAAAGGAGTCTTTTATATCCGTTTCCTGTAAAATCGGCCTGCCTTCGTCGTCGTAGGTGATTTTGTCGTGCCAGTAGTCGTGCCAGTTTTCCTCATACCAGCCGCCATGGAGTTTTTCTGCGATCTGATGGTTGGCATTGTAAACATACCGGTACCTTACGTTTCCGGTCCAGTCGTTTAAATGTCCGAAGAAGTTGCGTTCCTCCGTTTCATAACCCGCATCATCGTACTGGAAAATTCGTTTGGAACTATAATACCAGTCATCCGGAGCCAATATGTCATCCCAGGTGGCATAATAAATGGAATCATTTAAAAATACCAACCCGCTCTCCGCATTCGATGTCGGGTGTCCGCCTTGCCTGTTCAGCCGATCCATTTCCGGGTGCCCGTGATGACTTTTATCGGGAACATGCTTTCCAGCCGAATACATCCGGTTGGCGTCAACCTGGCTTTGCAGCAATACGGGAAAAAAAAGCAGGAGTATTTTAATAGATGATAAAATGTACGTTTTTTTCATGTGTAGCCTTATTTGTCAAATTTCTACTGCAAAAATGGACTACACAGACGGGGTTGTTGAATTGATATCCACTAAAAATGTATATATTTTTATTGAATATCACAGCCTGGGAATTATCAGGAGATGTATTTCTGAATCATAGTTCTCAATGATCCCCGTCATATCCTTCCATTGTTCGCTCCCCTGATTTTTGTTCCGGAATTCACCACCAACAAAAGTCATCGTATGAAACGCCTCGTAATTCTGGGAGCCGGCACCGCCGGAACCATGATGGCCAACCACCTCCACAGCCATTTACCGCAGGGTGAATGGGAAATCGACATTGTCGACGAGCAAACCGAGCACTATTACCAGCCCGGCTACCTGTTCCTTCCTTTCGATATTTATGAACCCGAAGACATCGTAAAACCCATTCACGAATTCATTCCACGTGGTGTGAACCTGTTGAATGAACAAATAGACCGCATCGTACCCGCTGAAAACTACATCAGCATGGTCGGGGGCGACCGGCTGCGCTACGACCTGCTCATTATCGCTACCGGCGCAAAAATAGCCCCGGAAGAAACGCCGGGCATGCTGGGTGAAGAGTGGAAACGCAGCATTTTCGACTTTTACACCTTCGAAGGCGCACTGGCCCTGCGCAATAAACTGCGCGAATGGGAAGGTGGCAAACTTGTGGTGCATATTACCGAAATGCCGATTAAATGCCCCGTAGCGCCCCTGGAATTCGCGTTTCTGGCCGATTCGTACTTCCGCAACAAACACATGCGCGACAAAGTGGATATCACATTCGTCACGCCGCTGAGCGGTGCTTTCACCAAACCCAAAGCGACGGCTGCACTCGAACACCTGCTGGAGGACAAAAATATTCATATCGAAAGCGATTTCGCTATTGAACAGGTCGACACCGAAAACATGTCTATTGTCGATTACGGCGGCCGAATAGTTCCCTTCGACCTGCTGGTGACGGTGCCGACCAACAAAGGCGACGCTGTAATCGAGCGCTCCGGACTCGGCGACGACCTCAATTTCGTGCCGACCCATAAAGCCACCCTGCAATCGAAAGAATGGCCCAACATCTTTGTCCTGGGTGACGCTACCAATATCGCCGCCTCCAAAGCCGGTTCTGTGGCTCACTTCGAAGCCGAAATCCTGACCGACAATATCCTGCGTTTCATTGCCGGAGAGCCGCTGAAAGAAGAATTCGACGGCCATGCCAACTGTTTCATCGAAACGGGCAACGGCAAGGCGCTGCTCATCGATTTCAACTATACCCACGAGCCGGTGGAAGGTACGTTTCCGTTCCCGGGCATCGGACCGCTTCGTTTACTCAAGGAAAGCCGCATCAACCACATGGGTAAACTTGCTTTCCGCTGGATTTACTGGAATATGCTGCTGAAAGGCACACACATTCCGTTCGTTTCGACCAGCATGCAGGAATCCGGAAAATCATTTTGATTCACTTTAAACATCCTTTATCATGTCACAAAGAAATATAGCCGGCAAAACGATCGACGTAAATGAAGAAGGCTACCTCACCAACCTGATTCAATGGAACCGCGAGATTGGTACCGAACTTGCCTCTGAAGCGCAGATCGAGATGTCGCCCCGCCACTGGCAGGTGATCGATTACCTGCAAACGGAATTCCGGAACGAAGTGCCGCTCAGTATCCGCAAAATTGGCAAAAGCGGCGTGGTGGATATCAAGGAATTTTATCAGTTGTTCCCGAATGCGCCGCTGAAAACGGCCTCGAAAATTGCGGGGATTCCAAAGCCGGCGAGCTGCATTTGAGTTTATGGTTTATGAGTTTATGGTTTATGAGTTTATGAGTTTATGGTTTATGGGTTTATGGTTTATGAGTTTATGGGTTTATGAGGGTTGATATTCAGCCACTGGGTGAATGTAAATTTCTGCCTTTTTCGAGCCAATGAATATCAACCTTATCAACCTTATCAACCTTATCAACTTTATCAACTTTATCAACTTTATCAACCATAAACCCATAAACCCATAAACCCATCAACCTTATAAACCCATAAACCCTCATCAACCTCATCAACAATAACCACCCACCCACCACATATCATGAGCGACCAGAACGGTAAAATCAAAAAAATGATGATCATCCTTTCCAAGGCTACGCTGGAAAACGTGTACGCATCGTTCGTACTCGCCAACGGCGCCCGTATGGAAGGCATCGAAGCGGAAATGTTCTTCACGTTCTTCGGGCTGGAGGCCATCCACAAACAAAAACTCGAACACCTGCATATTGCCACGGTCGGCAACCCGGCCATGCACATGCCCACGATGCTGGGCGGTTTGCCCGGCGTGGAAGCGCTCGCTACCCGCATGATGAAAAAAGAAATGGAACGGCTGGATATGCCGGAAGTAGAGGAATTCCTCGATATCCTGAAAGCCTCCGGCGTGAAACTCTGGGCCTGCAAACTGGCTATGGACATGTTTCACTACAAACCCGAAAATATGTACGAAGACCTGGACGGCGTGCTGACGGTAGGCGATTTTTACAACAGGGCTGCGGGAGAGGGAACGCACATGCTGTTTATTTAGAAGTGAGAGAAGTGAGAGAGGGGTGAGAGGGTGAGAGCCGACTTCGATTACGCCGCTTCGCCCGTGGCTATTCTTCCAAAAATATCAGGGGCGAAGCGGTGTAATCGAAGTCGGCTCTCACCGTCTCACTCTCTCACCGTCTCACTTTCTATCTATTGTTTGATGAACCGTTGCATGTCCGTTTTTCCTTCCGCTTCCAGGTGAAGGAAATAGGTGCCGGCGGGGAGTTTCTGGATGTTCAGGTGGGAAGAAGCGTCGCTGAGAACGGCTGTTTGCAGGAGCGTTCCCTGTACGGAGTAGATAGAAGCGTGGGTTGGGCGGTTCAAGCCCTGCACCTGTAGGGCCGATTTTGCCGGGTTCGGATAAATTGAGCAGTGCAACACATTCAGATCATCGATACCGGTAATAGTGTGTAGCGACCAGTAAAAATGTTGTTTTCTGGCTATAATGAGGTCGTTGTTGGGTCCTGGATTGTAAAAGATGTTTTCCAGTATGTTGTTGTTCTCATCGTAAGTGCTCTGGGTTTGGTATTGTGCAATCCATTCCTGGGTATCGGCATTCCAATAAAAGGTGGTGCCTTCGATGGGTTTATTTTGCCCATTATACGTTATAATATTTTTGGAAAAGAAGACGAATGCGTTTGCGCTGGTACTCCACGAATACTGCATGTTTTCGGTCTGGTTCCCATTTGCGTCATACGTGTAGGTTGCTTTATTATCCTGATGCCATTGGCTTGACATCATATCCCATGAATAATTGATGAACTCTGTCACGTTCACATCCGTGTCGTAGATTTTAACCGTTTTGTAGGTTGGCTGCCAGTTGTTGCCAGTCCAAGAATAGTTGATTTGTTCGGTTTCATGACCGTTTTCATCGTGCAAATAGGTAGCCCTTGTGCTTTCCTGCCATGAATTTGACGCTGTCTGCCAACTGTAAGCAATGAACTCGGTCTGATTCCAGTTGCCATCGAATAAAGTGGTATCACGAAAGTATTGTACCCAGTCATTTGTACTCAAGCTCCAGTTGTAATTGATGCCACCTAATAATTTCCCGTTATCGCTGAAGGTATGGATGAATCGCCCCTTGGGCTTCCATTCGTTATTGGCCGCAGCCCATTGAAAGAAGATGGTTTCGTGTGGATTTCCATAAGCGTCAAACCCGTTTTGTGTGGTTTTGCCTGTATTCACCCAGGCATTTGTTGTAAAATTCCATACAGCGTTCCGCGTTTCAATTTCGTTGCCGGCAGCATTATAGGAATATAAAATTTTACTTTGAAAGGCCCAGTCGGCCTGGGTTGTGTCCCAGTTGTAAGTATAAATGGAGTCCAGCAGGAATTCCTGTTGACTTTGAGCGAGCAGGTGGAACTGGGCGCAGAAGAACAGTGCAACGAGTGCAAGGAATGGTTTTTTCATTTTTCGGAATGGTTTAATGTTCGATAATGGTTGGTAGTACAAAGGTAAGGGCGCTTCGGCTGCTCCGTTGGGCTTACTGATGCTATGTCATTTATCTGCTTTTAGTACAAAAAGTGAAGGGGCGTTGTAGCGTTTTTGAAAAAAACAAAAAAGGTGCTGCCCCGACCTCTCAGCCGAAAGCAGCACTTCTCAGTGCTCACTTCTCTCTTTCTATTGTTTGATGAACCGTTGCACGGCCGTTTTTCCCTCCGCTTCCAGGCGAACAAAGTAAGTACCCGGTGGCAGGTCGCGAACTGTCAACAGACAGGGGTTGCCGTTCAGAAAAATACGTTGCTTCAAGGCTCCATCTGCCGAATAGATGTATGCGGTAGTGTTAGCCTTCATACCAGCGACATACAAAAAGTCCGTAGCAGGATTCGGATAAATATGAAAGGGCGCTTCATTACTCTCCGTCGCAGCGGTGATGATATCATGCTCCGACCAGTAATAGTCTATTTTGAAAAAATATTCCCATCCGCCATCCACGTTGTCCCATTGATAAAACAGGTTTTGTTCCAGATTTCCGTTTTCGTCATACGAAAAGGTTCTCCACTGGGCATACAGCCAGGATTCATCGGCAAAATCCCGGTGTAGTATAACCGTTGCTGTTTGCTGGCCTGCCAGGTTGTAATCGTAAAGGTAGCGGAATTGCAAGTTCCATTCCGTGCTGACAAGCGACATCCAGGAAACCGTTCTTTCCGTTTGATTTCCGGCATTGTCATAGGAAAAGTCGTTTTTGGTGTCGGCAGCCCAGGTATCCGTCTCTGTATTCCAATAGTAATGGATTTCCTGAATAACCAGGTGCTGTGCGTTGTACTGCCATTCATATTTGTCCTCGCCTTCCCAGTTCTGAAGGGCTGCATCCCATTCATAGGAATCCTGCACGATGGCATTCCCTGCCGGATCATATTGGCTCATTTGCGTGTAATAAGGTATAAACGCATTCAGCGAAGCATCCCAAAATTCGGCATTGACTTCTGTCAGATGTCCATCGGTATCGTATGTAAATGCACCGCGGTACCAGGTGTCCCAGTTTCCTGTTAAAGAATCTTTCCAGTATGTTTCGGAAGCGATCAGATTGCCGTTGTCGTCGTAAGCGATGGTGGTTTTTATATAGTCGTACCAGTTGCCCTGGTACCAGGTGCCTTCCTGTGTTTCTGACAGATTTTGATTGTTATCATAAAAATACGTAAACCGCTTGTTTGCGCTCCAAAGGCTGTCGGAGTAGCCGGAATAGTTGCGTTCCTCCGTCTTAAGACCGTGTGCGTCATACGTATACAAGCGTTTAAAACTGGCGATCCAGTGCTGTTCGTCCGGAACATTGAACCAGTCGCTCACATACTGGGAATCCAGCAAAAACATGGAACCGTTTCTGTAATGCAGTTCTTCACTGCTGGCGGCCGGGTCCGGCCGTTCGGATAAAATGATCTTTTTCAAGTGCTCCGCGGGGTATGAATGGTTCCATTGCGGGAAACTGGCAGACTGGCTTCGCAGCCAAACCGGAAAAAACAGAAGGAACAAGCCTGCCCATGTTGTAAAGTGTATCTTTTTCATAAATGCCCGTTTTGGTGAAAATATTTACAAAGGTGGGGCGGCCGATACCTTACATAGAATTGATTTCCACCGGGATTGTATATTAATTTATTTAATTTAAATAAACTCTGAATTTCAATAAAATACATAAAAAAGGCGCTGCCCCGACCTCACAGCCAAAAGCAGCGCCTTTCTCACTTCTCTCACCCTCTCTCACCCTCTCACTTCTCTCACCTTCTCACTCTCTAATTAAACAAGTCTCTAACATCATCATCGTCTCCTTCATCGTCTTTCAAATTACCGCTCAGGTAATCCTTGAACACGAGTCGGGTTTCCATAAATTCCTTGTTGAGCACCTCGAATTCGGCGAGGCCGTGCAGGCAGAGTTCCATAAAGGTGTACAATTCTCCGTCTTCCGTTTTGAGGTTTTCGGCAATTTTTCGCAATCCGGCCACGGTATCGAGTTCGGAAAGGAATTTTTTTCCGTCGGCGTCGGTCAGCAGGTCGACGGCGTTTCCGGCGGCAAACCAGGCTTTCAGCGTGCCGTACGGGTCGCGTTCCTGTCCGCGTTTGAGTTTAACTGGGTTGGGGAAATACTGTAGAAACATTTTTTTCAGCGCCGCACCGATGATGTTCATCGCCACCACCTGCGGGCCTTCCTGTTCGCCTTCGTACACCATTTCCACCTTGCCGGTGAGGGCGGGAATGATGCCCCAGAAATCGGTGATGCGGGCAGTGGTTTTCTCCTCACCGTTCAGCAGCATGCGCCGCTCGGCGGTGGAATACAGGTTTTCGAAGGCTGAAATAGAAAGACGGGCGCTGACGCCGCTTTTTTTATCCACAAACTCGCTGTCGCGGGCGGCGAAGGCCACTTCCTCCAGCAGGTTTTTGAGCACCTCGGGTACATGGATTTTTTCTTTTTGTTCCTTGCTGATGCGCGCTTCCTGCTCCGTGATCAGGCGGCCGATGACGATGGAGTTCGGGTAGTGCGTCGTAATCTGGCTTTCGATCCGGTCTTTCAGCGGCGTAATAATGCTGCCACGATTGGTATAGTCCTCCGGGTTGGCGGTGAACACGAATTCCACGTCGAGCGGCAGGCGCAGTTTGAAGCCGCGGATCTGCATGTCGCCTTCCTGGAGTACGTTGAACAGCGACACCTGGATACGTGCCTGGAGGTCGGGCAATTCATTGATGACGAACAAACAGCGGTGCGAACGCGGGATCAGA
This sequence comes from Bacteroidota bacterium, assembly GCA_029561355.1. GTDB lineage: Bacteria > Bacteroidota > Bacteroidia > Chitinophagales > Saprospiraceae > M3007. The sequence continues at coordinate 9,379 of JAKQJD010000296.1, forward strand.
CCGAAGTGGATCACCCGCTCGTCGGAGTAGGGGAGGCGCAGGTTGGCGGCCTTGATGGGGTCTACGTCGCCTACGAGGTCGGCGATGCTCACATCGGGAGTAGCGAGTTTTTCCACGTACCGTTCGTCGCGGTGCAGCCAGTCGACGGGGGTATCGTCGCCTTTTTCGGCGATCAGGTCTTTAGCCCAGCGGCTGATCGGCGCCAGCGGGTCGTCGTTGAGTTCGCTGCCGGCTACAACGGGAATGTATTCGTCGAGCAGATTGACCAGCATACGGGCAATACGGGTTTTGGCCTGCCCGCGCAATCCGAGCAGTAATATATTGTGTCGGCTGAGGATAGCGCGTTCCACATCGGGCAAAACGGTGTCGTCGAAGCCATAGATGCCCGGAAATACTTTTTCCTTGTTGCGAATCCTGGAAATCAGGTTGGCGCGGAGTTCATCTTTTACAGAGCGGGGCTGATAGCCGCTTTTCTTTAGGGCGCCGAGGGTGCGCAGTTGAGTTTGGACTTTCATGGGCGTGAAACAGGGCAATGCGGGTTTTGTTTTTGGTGTTTCGTTTTTAGTGTTTGGGGCGCATTGCCCATGGCCTTGTAGCATACGGTGTTCTGGCCTCAAAAGAAATTTATGCCGGGAGCAAGGTGCAACCAAACACGAAATACAAAACACGAAAAACAAATGTTCCGCGCCGTTTGGAAACGTCCTTACCTTCTCTACCTTTGCGCGCAGCGGAAAAACCGGCTTGTCCTCTTGCAGATGTGCATATTCTGGAGGGTTCATGCTGCAACAAGTTTAGAGTTCATCTAAATAAATTGCTTTCTTAACACATTGTTTGGTGGAAATTCGCACGTTGATACCTTTGCGCTGACAAAACGCTGACGGAAGGAAAGTCGCAGCGAAAGTTTCCGAAAAATTGGGCCATTACGCCTCCATTGAGCAAATCAACTTCTACACAGATATGATGCTTAAACGCATTTGTTGGGTCTTTACATTCATGCTCGCCGCAACGCTTACCATGCAAGCGGGCCCGACCAAAGAAGCAGGCAAAGATTTATTTGTTGCCAACTGCGCCGCCTGTCACAATAAAAACATGAAGGACAACCTTACCGGCCCTGCACTGGGCGGTACGGAAGACCGATGGGCAGCATATCCCCGCAAGGACCTGTACTCCTGGATTCGCAACTCGCAGGGGTTGATCGCTGCCGGCCACCCGCGCGCTACGGAACTGTGGGCGAAATGGAAACCTACTGCGATGAACAGTTTCCCTGGCCTGACGGACGAACAACTGGAAAGCCTTATACTGTACATCAATGACCAGTATAACAACGCCAATAAACCGCCCGTAGGTTTGACAGCCGTCGATCCCGGTCAGAAAAAGTCATCCGAGATTCCATGGCTGTTTATCGGTCTGGCATCCATCCTCGGCCTGCTGGCATTCGCTCTGATGCGCATCGTCAACAACCTGCACAACGTAACCCGCGTGCAGTCGGGTATGTCGCCTATCAATAAAACGGTTGCGCAAATCCTGTCTACGAAAGGCGCTATCGCTTTTCTGGTGTTCGCACTGATCCTTGTTTTCGGCAACAAAATGGTCGACAACGCGACCCAAATGGGCCGCGAACAAGGTTACGAACCCGATCAGCCTATCGCATTCAGCCACAAACTGCACGCCGGCACCAATAAAATCGACTGCCAGTACTGCCACGATTCGGCGCGCCGTTCCAAACAATCCTCCATTCCGGGTACCAATACCTGTATGAACTGCCACGCGGCGGTGAAGAAAGGCACCGTAACGGGAACGCGCGAAATCACAAAAATTTACGCTTCCATCGGTTTCGACCCGATCGCCAACAAATACATCGACGGCTATGCCAACTGGAGCGAAAAACAGGTGGAAGAACTGTACAAAAAATGGATCGGCCAGGAATACATGTCCGAAAAATCCCTAACCGCCATGGACGAAGGCGCCCGCAGTGAAGTCGACCTCCAGTGGGATGGCATCGTGAAAGCGCTGAAAAACGACTCTAACGGCAAAATTCAGGGCCCGATCGAATGGACGCGTATCCACAACCTGCCCGACCACGCTTACTTCAACCACTCCCAGCACGTATCCGTCGGACAGGTTCAATGCCAGAAATGCCACGGCCCGGTTCAGGAAATGGACGTTGTGTACCAGTATTCCACACTCGGCATGGGCTGGTGTATCAACTGCCACCGCGAAACGGAAGTGAAATTCAAGGAAAACGATTACTACAAACAATACGAGCGCTACCACGACGAACTGAAAAGCGGCGAGCGCGAAAAAGTAACCGTAGAAGAAATCGGCGGTCTGGAATGCCAGAAATGCCACTATTAAAATGATGAATGATGAATGATGAACGATGAATAATTGATTCGTGTATCATTCGGATTCGTCAAGTTAAAAACAATATCGAAGATCTTTTGAAGGTGTGAATGAGGCCTCTAAATCGGCCATTCATCATTCATCATTCATCATTCATCATTATAATTATGCACCACGATAACGGTATTTGGGTAAGCACCGAAGATTTGATGCGGGAAGAATCCTTTCTGCAATCGGCTGAAAAAGAATTTTCGATCGAAAATATCGACCAGACCGATGGCAAATGGGAAACCAACCGGCGCGACTTTCTGAAACTCTTGGGCTTCGGACTCGGTGCGGCCACCGTCGCTGCTTCCTGCCAGATCCCGGTCAAAAAGGCCATTCCGTATGTAACCAAACCCGACGAAATCGTTCCGGGTGTGGCCAACTACTTCGCTTCTTCTTTCGTCAACGGCGGTGATTACTGCGCCGTTCTGGTGAAAACCCGCGAAGGTCGTCCGATCAAAATCGAAGGCAATACACTCAGCAGCGTCACAGGAGGCGGTACCAGCGCCCGCGCGCAGGCTGCCGTTTTGAGCCTCTACGACACCCGCCGCATTCAACATGCAGGCAAGGTGAGTGAAGGCCAGGTGGAAAGAATGGACTGGACCGCACTCGACCGCGAGATCAAAGCCAAACTGGCTGCCGGTGCTACGGTGCGCATCATTTCCAATACCATTATCAGCCCGACGGCGAAAAAAGCCCTGGGTGAATTTACTGCCAAATACCCGAACACACAGGTAGTAACATACGACGCCGTTTCCAGCGCAGCCCTGCTGGAAGCAAACAAGCAGTCTTTCGGTGCGGCAGTGATCCCGTCCTACAAATTCGACGTAGCCGACGTGATCGTTTCTTTCGGCGCCGATTTCCTCGGCTCCTGGATCAGCCCGGTCGAATATGCCCGTTTGTACGCTAAAAAACGCAAGATTTCCCCGAATAAAGGCGCTAAAATGTCGCGCCACTATCAGGTGGAAAGCCATATGTCGCTCACCGGTTCCAATGCCGACAACCGCGTGATGATTAAACCCAGCGAAATGGGTGCGGCCATCGTAGCGCTTTACAACGAACTGTCCGGTTCTTCCGGCGGTCCGAAAGTGAACGACAAAGCAGCAGGCGCGATCAAAAAAATTGCCGCCGATCTGCGCAACGCCAGAGGCAAATCGCTGGTAGTCAGTGATTCCAATAACGTAGCCGAACAAGTGATCGTCAACAAGATCAACGACATCCTCGGCAACATCAACACAACGGTTGATTTCACGAAACCTTCCTACCAACGCCAGGGCGACGAACGCGCTTTGGACGGTCTGATCGCTGAAATGAATAGCGGCCGCGTACAGGTTGCCATCGTTTGGGGCGCCAACCCGGCCTGGGAACTGCGCAACGCCGAGGCTTTTAAAGCCGCTTTCGCAAAAGTTCCGGTCCGCGTTTCCTTTAATACTGTGGTAGATGAAACCACGGCTGTCTGCAATTACTCCGCACCCACCCACCACCTGCTGGAATCCTGGGGCGATGCCGAGCCGAAAGCAGGCCAGTTCAGCCTGATTCAACCAACCATTTCTCCGCTGTTCGAAACCCGCCAGGCAGAACTCAGCCTGCTGGAATGGGCCGACAGCACCGAACTGAATCGCCAGGACGATCAGCCGTACTACCAGTACCTGAAATCCAACTGGGCCGGCGGTGATCTGTTCCAGCGTCAGACAAAATACAGCACCCCGGCCGCGTTCTGGGATATGAGCCTGCACGACGGCATTTTCGAACTGCCGTCGGTAGAACTGCAAAGCGCTGCCGCATTTGCCGGCACCGTCGACGTGAACGCGGTAAGCAAACCGTCCGGTTCGGAACTCGAAATATCCTTCTACGAAACCGTCAACATCGGCGGCGGACAATACGCGCACAATCCCTGGCTCCAGGAAATGCCAGACCCTGTTAACCGGACTGTTTGGGGCAACTACCTCAACATTCCGATTGAAACGAACGGAAAAGATACGATCAAAGGCTGGAAAGACCTCATCGACGGCGATCAGGTAGAAGTAGAAGTAAACGGCCAGAAACTGACCTGCACCGTTGTCCGCAACTTCGGTCAAGCCCCCGGCACCGTTTCCATCGCCCTTGGCGGCGGTCGTGAAATGGGCGGCTGCGGTGTTACCTACGGCGTAAACGTCAACCCTGCCCTGAAAGGGGAGGGCGGACTGACCCAGTACTTCGGTACCGACGTGAAGATTTCCGCTAAAGTAGGCGTGGATAAACACTTCGCCTGCGTACAGCACCACCACACCATGGGTGTGCACGGCGCGGATGCTACTCAAAACATCGACGAGGCTGAGTTTTTCCAAGGCTCGTTGACCAAACGTTCCATCATTTTCCAGACTAATCTGAAGGATTTGCAGGAACTGGAGGAAAAACTGGTCGAATTCCATGAGGAAGCAGAACACCTGAATTCCCAAACGCTTTACCCCAGCACCGACGAATGGTTTAAAACCGGCCTGAAATGGGGTATGTACGTCGACCTGAATTCCTGCATCGGATGCGGTGCATGCCAGGTTGCCTGCGTGAGCGAAAACAATACCCCGGTCGTGGGCAAAAAAGAAGTGGCCCGCCACCACGAAATGACCTGGCTGCGTATCGACCGCTATTTCTATGGCGACATCGAGAACCCGAAAGTGGTGTACCAACCGATGATGTGCCAGCACTGCGACAACGCACCTTGCGAGAACGTTTGTCCGGTATCCGCTACCACGCACTCGATGGAAGGTATCAACCAGATGGCTTACAACCGTTGCATCGGTACACGTTACTGCGCCAACAACTGTCC
>JAKQJD010000300.1 GCA_029561355.1 Bacteroidota bacterium
AAAAGATCAGGCCCAGAATGGCCGCCATGGCGATGGTTTTGACGTTGTGGGACCCGCCAGTGGTGTTGACAAACATGTAGGCGGCGTAAATGAGGCCGATGATACCTAATAGGGAAAGTATGGTTCCGAATACTCTTTTGACGTTCATGGTGGGAGATTTAACAGGTGAGAAGGTGGTAGTATTCATGCTGTTAAAAATCCTGTGCCATGTCGGAGAAAACTTCGGGTTACCTGTTGCCGGTGTAGACATGTTCCATGCTTCGGTGTCAGAGCGCCGGTTCAATTCCCCGGCGCCTGCCTGACACCTCGCAAGAATAGAAATTTTTTTCTACCGGATAATCATATTACTTTTTTAAAACCAGGTATTCATACCCCGAAAGCGCCATTTCATTGGCCATAAAAACCGGCTTTTGAGAAAATGCATTTTTCCATTTTGAGTTTCGCAAGGCAGCAGGAACCGGGAATTGTTTTTGTCCTTCCCGCATGTTTACCAGCACCAGCACTTCTTTTCCCCGCAGCACTTTTTTGAAACACACCACGTCGTTATTGCTGTAAGTGCTCAAGCGGCCTCTTCTGAGAGCCGCGCTGCTGTTATAGAAAGCCAACACCTTTTTGTATTCGGCCGTTAAATCAGGATTCAAACTCCAGTCGACGTCTTTTTCCGTAAAAGGAAACCGGAGGCGATAGAGCGTACCCACTTCCTGTCCGCCGTAAATCATCGGAATACTCTTCATGTACGCGACGACCACAAACGCCGCCATCGAGCCTTTCAGGCCGCCGAATAATTCGAGCGGGGTGCCGTCCGAGCCGTTCACGTCGTGGTTGCTGGTGTAGCGCACCATACGTTGTTTGTCAGTAGTGTTTTTGTAATCTGCGAGGTTAAAACTGTCAATTGTTCGGGCAGAAAGGCCGTTTTCGTAAATCCGCTTCATGTTATTGAAAAAATCGAACCCGAAGTTGTAATCGAATCCGGCGGTAAAATGGTCGCTGCGCCGCCCTTCCGACAGCATGATCAGGCGGTGTCCGGTAGTGTTCCGGAGCGTATCGAGTGCCTGTTTCCAGAATTCAAAAGGCGGCCCGTCGGTGTAATCGCAGCGAAAACCGTCGATATTGGCCGTCAGAACCCAGTATTTCATGCACCGGATCATTTCTGCGGTCATGCTTGGGTTGGAAAAGTTCAGTTGCGCCACGTCGTTCCAGCCGGTTCCGGGCGGACTGATAATATTCCCCAGCGAATCCTGCACGTACCAGCCTTTGTTTTTGATCCAGGTATGATCGAAGG
>JAKQJD010000315.1 GCA_029561355.1 Bacteroidota bacterium
GCGAAATACGGCGACAAAGTAAAAATCAAGTACCTGAAATGGGAAAAACGCTGCGACGACGCCTGGGATTACGCGCTCTACCCTACCCGTTTTCTCGACGGCGGCACGCTGCAAAAAGGTTACTGGCCCCCCGATAATGCCGTGCATATTGTCACCGCAGGCGGTGCGCCGATACTTGCCGTGCTGAAAGACGACGGTAAAAACTGCGCACTGGGCATGGCCGCCGCCAAAGTAGGCGACTGGCAAACCAGCATCGCCAAACTTCAGGCGGAAGTGGCCAATGTGCCTGACAACGACCTCGCATGGACCAACCTCGGCCAGGCTTACCTGAACAACAACCAGTTCGAAGAGGCTAAAGCCGCAGCAGAAAAAGCGCTCGAAATCAGTCCCGACGACACCCAGGCCAACAACCTGATCGGTATGTACTGGTTAAATAAAAAAGATACAGGCCGGGCTAAAACGCAGTTCGAAGCCGCTATCAAAAAAGAGCCCAGCAACCCCGCCGCCTGGTATTACCTTGCAGTCATCGCACAAAGCCAGAATAATAGCCAAGTGGCGCTCGCTAACCTGATGAAAGCAATCCAGATCGCTCCTAATTTCCGGGCCGCTTATGAAATGTCCGCACAGATCTATGAGTCGCAGGGCAATATGCAGGCGGCACAGCAGTTTCGGACGGCGCTGGGGCAGATGAAATAGAGGGTTTATGGGTTTATAGTTTATGGGTTTATAATGGCCACTCTAATAAGTAATGTTTTCACTTTAGAGTGGCCATTATAAACCCATAAACTATAAACCCATAAACTATAAACCCATAAACTCATAAACTATAAACCCAGAACCCCTCCTCCATATCTCAACAATCTCAACCTTGAACTTCAAACTCTTATTTCCAACCTTTCGCAATCGCTTCCGCTTCGTTTCGGCGCGCCTGAAAAAATACGCTGCTGAAGGAAAGGGAGACGCGCCGGGTTTCAGTTCGGCACTCAACCTAGGTACCGGCGAGGGCGACTACGACCGGATGATTGCCCGCTACTGCACGGAAGTGATCGGCTGCGATGTGAACGAGGAGGATCTCGCACATGCGCGCACCCTCAACCAGGGGGTCATGAACCTGCGCTACGAGCCCAACAACGCCCTGGCGCTCAGTTATGCGGATGCCTCCTTCGACCTCATCGTATCGTGCGAAGTAATCGAACACGTGGGCGATCCGGCGCAGATGATCCGGGAAATGTACCGTGTGCTGCGGCCCGGCGGTACCGCCATCATGACTTTTCCCAGCCGCGAATTTCCGATCACGTACGACCCCGTCAACCGCATCTGGCAATGGATCAAAAAGCCGGGCGACCGCGAATTCCTGATTTCACAGGGCGCCTACGCTTTTGGACACGACTACCTGATCGGTTCGGCAGATTTTAAAAAATGGGCCGGCGACACGGGCTTTCAAATACTTGAATTCCAGGGACTTAGCCGGCATCTGGTCGGCATTCTCGAAATTTACTGGACGGGTATCGCGCAAAGTATTTTCAAAAAAAATGCCCGCAACGTCAACACCGATACCGGCACCACGCTGACGATGCGACCCGCTTCTACCAAGGAACCTGCCCTCGCCGCCGTCACCGATTTTTTGCTCTGGATCGACCGTACGCTGTTCGGCTGGACAAGCCGGAGTGTGGGAAAAGGAGTGGTGTTGAGGAAAATGTAGGTTATTTGTTATCGGTTATTAGTTATCAGGGTGGTAATGGAGCATCTGCACAAATGCTTCGTTACCCGATAGAGTGGCGAAGAATTTGTGCAGATGCTCCATTACCACCCTGATAACTAATAACCGATAACTAATAACTTTTATAAACATCTATATTAGTATATATTTGCAGCCCTAATCATTTTTCACATGGATCAGAAACTTGCCATACTCGAATCCAAACTTGCTGAATCCGCAATGGGTGGCGGCATAAAACGCATCGAATCGCAGCACAAAAAAGGAAAACTGACGGCCCGCGAACGGGTGCATTTCCTGCTCGATGAAGGTTCATTCGAAGAAATCGGCGCGCTGGTAACCCACCGCTCCACCGATTTTGGAATGAGCGACCAACTTTTTCTGGG
>JAKQJD010000321.1 GCA_029561355.1 Bacteroidota bacterium
TGGAAAGTTCATCAAAGCAATACAAGCACCCTATCTCGCATCCCACAGAATTAATAACATGACCGTCTATTCAAAGAACTAAAATTTTAAAGGGCATAACTTTATGGCTTCTTAAGGGGCATAAGTTTCTGTCGCACCACAGGGTTTATAAGGTTTATAAGGTTGATGAGGGTTGATAAAGGTTGATGAGGGTTGATATTCATCTACTCGGTAAAACAGGACATTTTCATTCAACGAGTAGATGAATATCAACCCTTATAAACCTTTATCAACCCTCATCAACCCTTATAAACCCTCAACAACCTAAACTCCCCGTACTTTCTTCCAATACCGCATCAGCCCCGCTACCGACATAAATGCCGGATTGGCCGCTTCATACCGCTTCAAGTCGGCCTGCGCTACGCCGGCATCGAGCAATTGTTTTTGTACAAATGCCTGAAAATCAGGCACAAGACTGGCTGGATCGGCCGATCTTTCCGCATAAGGGCGCATCCATTCCGCCCAGGAAAGCAGGCGCTCTTCCAGCAGGGTAAGATGAGGATCCTTATCCGTTATTTTTCCGAAATGGGTGAGGTACAAGGTTTCGACGGGCAATTCCTTCATCAGCCGGATGGAAGCCTGCCAGTCTTCCACGTGAATATCGGGTGGTGGGCAGGGCGGCATAACGGGCCCCGAACCGATTTTTACCCCGGCAACGTCGCCGGTAAACAGCACACTTTCAGTGCCGTCGGATACTTCCCAGGCGATATGGTGGACGGCATGACCGGGCGTATACCAGGCGGTAAAATGAAGCCCGCAGGCGTCGATGGTGCTGCCATGTTCGGGCGCCGTCAGTTGATTTTCGGGAATGGGCCGCATTTCTCCCCATAACACGTCCATTTGGTCGCCATAGATCTGCCGCGCGGAATTGTACAGTTTTTCGGGTGCTGCGAGGTGCGGCAGTCCTTTCGGATGTACGTAAATATGTGCGCCTTTTTCGGCAAATGCCCAGGCGGCACCGGCATGATCGAAATGGATATGCGACAGAAAAACGTGCCGGAAATCAGCCATTTGCCAGCCATTTTGGCCGAGTGCCGTTTCCAGATGGGGGAGGGTAGAGGCCGGACCGGCTTCTACCAGCGCCAGTCCGTGCGGTCCTTCCACCACAAAAACGGCGATAGCGTTTTCCAGGTTGAGGAAACCCAGATCGAGCGTGTGAATTTTCATGGGGGCAAATGTAGTGTTTGTTGGTTTATGGGTTTATGAGTTTATAGGTTTATGAGTTTATGGGTTTATAATGGCCACTCGAATAACGGAAAATCGCGTTATCGAGTGGCCATTATAAACCCATAAACTCATAAACCTATAAACTCATAAACCCATAAACTACTCCTGGAGTGCTTCCCGCGAAATCACCAGTTTCTGAATTTCCGAGGTGCCTTCGCCGATGGTGCAGAGTTTGGAATCGCGGTAAAATTTTTCCACCGGAAAATCCTTGGTGTAGCCATAGCCGCCGAAGATCTGAACGGCGTCGGTGCTAACGAATACGGCCACTTCGGAAGCGTAATACTTGGCCATTGCGGCCTGTTTGGTGCATTTTTGGCCGGTGTTTTTCAAAAAGCCGGCCTGGCGGGTGAGCAGTTCGGAGGCTTCGATGCGGGTAGCCATATCGGCCAGTTTGAAACTGATGCCTTGAAACTGGGCGATGGGTTTGCCGAACTGCTGGCGTTCCTTGGCATATTTGACGGAAGCCTCGTAAGCGCCTTTGGCAATACCGAGCGAAAGCGACGCAATGGAAATACGCCCGCCATCCAGAATTTTCATGGCCTGGATAAAACCTTCCCCTTCTTTGCCGAGGATCTGGCTTTCGTGCAAGCGGCAGTGATCGAAGATCATTTCGGCAGTTTCGCTGGCGCGCATGCCGAGTTTGTTTTCTTTTTTTCCCGCCTGAAATCCGGGTGTGCCGCGTTCGACGACAAATGCCGTCATGCCGCGGCTGTCGAGCAGTTCGCCGGTGCGTGCGATGACAACGGCTACATGCCCGCTTTTGCCGTGGGTAATCCAGGATTTGGTGCCGTTGAGCACAAAATATTCACCGTCACGGGTGGCAGTGCATTGCATGCGCATGGCATCCGAACCGGTATTCGGCTCGGTCAGTCCCCAGGCGCCGATCCATTCCCCGGTTGCCAGCAAAGGCAGGTATTTTTGTTTTTGCTCTTCGTTGCCAAACGACAGAATATGATTGGTACACAACGAGTTGTGTGCCGCAACGCTCAGTCCGATAGAGCCGCAAACTTTGGAAATTTCTTCAATAACGGTAATGTATTCCTGGTACCCCAGCCCGGCGCCCTGGTAGGCTTCCGGCACCAGCACACCGAGAAAACCGAGTTTGCCCATTTCATGGAACAGGTCGATGGGAAAGTGCTGGCTTTCATCCCATTCCATCACGTGCGGACGAATGTGCGTTTCCGCAAAGTCGCGGGCACTTTGGCGGATAAGTTGCAGATTATCGGCGTCGAAGTCTGCGTATTGTCCCATGCAATTTGATTTTAGTTGAACAAATGTGGTGAGGGCTCCGAAGGTGTTTGGTTTTTAGTGTTTCGTGTTTGGGCCGGAGGAAGCCTAAACACGAAACACTAAAAACCAAAAACCTTTGGGTTTCTTCTGCCTCGTGCAAAAGGAGCCCAAAGGTACATGGAAAGTACAACTGTAGCAACGTGAGTTGTGAGTTGTCAGTTGTGAGGAATGCGGACTTCGCACTGACGACTTCACACTAATGCGACTTCGCACTTCGCACTGACGACTTCGCACTTATGTGACTTCGCACTTCGCACTGACGACTTCGCACTTATTATTCCAGTACATACCGGTGAAACTGTTCCAGTTCGGTGCCATGATTATCGATGGCCCAAAGTCGGAATTCGATCACGTCGCCAGGATGCAACTGCCCCGGACCGGGAAGGAGGAGGTTGCCGATCTCGACGTCGATATTGGCTCCGACCGTATTGGTATCGGCATTTTCATCGCCGATTAACACACCGGCAAACTGACCGTTTACTGTGTAGGAGAACTCCCACTCCCGGATGACCTGGTCGTCGGGGTCATTGTCGGTGGTCGAAATGGTGATATCAAAAGAAAGTACGTCGCCCGGTGTTTGGGTGCCGGTCTGATCGTCGTCGTACCAGCGCACGTCAAAGGTGTCGAGGCTGAGCGGGTCGGGATCTTTGTCGCAACCGGTAAAGAACAGGGCAGAAAGCAATAAAGCGGGAAGAAGGAAGGCGTTTTTCATTCGTTTATATTTTACGCAAACGTATGGTTACAAACAGGTCGAAGTCAAGCGGCCGGCAGGTATTTAGCATGAGTTTAACGCGATGCCGAATTTTAACAAAAAGAAAAAAACAACATCCCTCCGAAAATCTCATCCTGTTCTGTGACATCCGTCACAAAGCAGCCCCTTCCGCCTACCGCACCTTTGCAAAGGATTTGGCAATTTGCCTGTCCGCACAAAGGATTCAGGATATGAAATACATCATCATCGGTGCAGTAGCAGGAGGCGCCAGCACGGCAGCCCGGTTGAGAAGGCTCGACGAACACGCTGAAATTATCATTTTTGAAAAAGGAGCATACATCTCGTATGCCAACTGCGGATTGCCCTATTACATCGGCGACGTGATCCGCGACCGCAATGCCTTGTTTGTACAAACGGCAGCGGCATTTCACCAGCGTTTCAACATCGACGTGCGTACCATGACGGAAGTTATGGCCATCGACCGATCGGCAAAAACGGTGACCGCTCTGAACCGGGTAACGGGCGAAACGTACACGGAAACATACGACAAACTCGTGTTGTCGCCCGGCGCCGAACCTGTGCGCCCGCCACTACCCGGCATTTCCCTGCCCGGTATTTTTACCCTGAGAAATGTGGCCGATACCGATCTGATCAAGGCTTTTGTGCAACAGAAAAACGTGAACAGGGCCGTCGTCATCGGCGCCGGTTTTATCGGACTGGAAATGGCCGAGAACCTGTCGGGGCTTGGGCTGGAAGTCAGTGTCGTTGAAATGGGTAATCAGGTGCTGGCGCCGCTTGATTTCCCGGTTGCGGCGCTGGCCCAACGCCACATTCGTGCCCACGGGGTTCACCTCATGCTCGAATCCGCAGTAGAGGCGTTTGAAAAAGCGGAAACCGGTTTGAATGTGTTGCTGAAAAACGGTGAAAACCTGCCTGCCGACCTCGTCATCCTGTCCATCGGCGTTCGGCCCGACACCAGACTTGCCGTGGAAGCAGGCCTGGAAACGGGACCGGCCAGAGGCATCCGGGTGAATGAATACCTGCAAACCTCCGACCCCGATATTTATGCCGTCGGCGACGTTATTGAATTTGAAAACCCTATCACGGGTATTTCCATGAATACCTACCTGGCCGGCCCTGCCAACAAACAGGGGCGTATTTGTGCAAACAATATCGTGCTTGGAAATGTGCAGCCTTATGCCGGCGCCATCAATACGGCCATTGTAAAAGTGTTCGACATGACCGTGGCAACGGCCGGTATGGCTTCCAAACACCTGAGGAACGCAGGCATTCCGCACCTCGTGTCGACTACCCACAGCGGCGCGCATGCGGGTTATTACCCCGGTTCCCGGCAGATGAGCATTCAACTGGCATTTTCACCCGAAGACGGGCGCTTGTTCGGCGCGCAGGTTGCAGGCTATGAAGGAGTGGACAAGCGGATCGATATACTCTCGTCCGTTATTCAGCGCAAGGGGACCATTTATGAACTGGCGGAATTCGAGCACGCCTATGCGCCGCCGTATTCTTCGGCAAAAGACCCGGTGAACATGGCCGGTTTTGTAGCGGAAAACATGCTGTTGGGAAAAACGAACGTGTTTTACTGGAACGAAACGGAAGATTTGCCTGCCAACGCCGTACTGCTCGACGTCAGAACCCAGGAAGAGGCCGGACACGGAATTATCCCGGGCGCCGTACATATTCCGGTGGATAATTTGAGGGCGCAAATGAATGCCCTGAACCCGGCGTCCGACATTTATATCTATTGCCAGAGCGGCCTTCGGGCATACCTGGCCCAGCGGATGCTGCTGCAAAACGGATTCGGGAAAGTGTATAACCTGTCGGGCGGCTACCAATTGTGGGAAGCCTGCACGAAGGAAAAGGCTGAAACCGGAAAACAAAAAAAGGAGGCAGTGGAATTTGCCTAAAACCGGTAACCCAGGTTGATGCCGCCGCGCATGCCCGCCTTGACGAAGCGGGTTTCCGTGGTCGAGGACAGGCCGTTTTCGACCCTTGTTTTGGTTTCTTTGGTAAACCGGGCTTTACCGCCTACATAAAACTCCAGGTACCATCTGTCGGAGAGGCGGGCATTTTTACCGAGCAGGATGCCGGGATTAACGGAAGTTGCTTTATGCCTGAATACATTGACGGCGTCGGGATCAATTTCTCCTCCTGACGAATACCTGATTTGGTTAAATTCAGTAAACACACTTCCAAAAAAAGCCTTGTTGATAGACTCCGTCTTCTTTTTGCCGAAATAATACCGGACTTCCGGAACAAATCCCCGGATAGACGTACCGCCGCCGTCTGTTGCGCCCATATCGGATCCCATAAGATTGTACAACAGTTGAAGCGAAAAGTCATCGCCGATTCTTCTCTCCAAACCGATACCAAGGGAAAAAACCTGCAACCCCCTGGCGGGAGGGAGATAAAAAACCCGTCCTTTTACCACGTTTTTTTGAGCGAAAACGCAAGAGGACAACAAACATAGTAAAAGGGTTGTCCGGATAAACCGGGAGATGCGGTGCAATTTTTCTCTGCGCATGGCTAAAGTTTTTCGAGGTTAACTTCTGAAAACGAACCGCTCTTTGGCCACATTGAGCATGTTTTCATTCCAGTTGTGGGAAAACAGTTTTTTCAGCATCGAAGTCTCGTTCTCAAAAAAATCCGCTTTCGAAATATACAGGCTTGCCCCGTCTTCGAAGGTTTCTTCTATGTCGCCTGCGTAGGTGGAAGTAGAAAACATAATGATCGGAATATTTCGAAATTTATCGTTTTTACGAATTTCACGCAGACAGGCTTTGCCGTCTTTGTAGGGCATATTGATGTCCAGAAATATGACGTCCGGCGGCGGCGGGGTTTTAATAGTGGAAAGGTAATTGGTTAGTTTTTCTCCATCGACCACGGTAGTGAGTTTGGAAGGAATACCCGATTCCTCCAGGGCTTCCCGAAAGAAAGCCCTGTCGTCAGCATCGTCGTCGGCAAGCAAAATTTCGATGTACTTTTCACCTGGTTCCATTCGTAATTATTTAGTTATATGACAGAGGGGGCCGGTTTGAGGTTGGCCGGCGACAAAGTAACGTTGTAAAAGTCAAAAGTTTTTTCAAATTAACGCTACTTTTTATATTCCTAACAAAAGAATTTCTGCGTTTCCGGTTCACCCTTCACTGGTAATAATGAACGATAAACGCTTTCAAAGCCTCTCCATGCAGGTTTTTGGCAATAATTTTCCCACGGTTGTCCACGATAAAATTAGCCGGAATTGTAGTCACGTGTAATGCTTCCATGAACGGTGTCGCGTCGCCGAGCAAATGGGATGCATGCGGCCACCCGGTCGCGTCTTTGGCAATAGCAGATTTCCAGGCATCGCGGCTGCTGTCGATGGAATAGCCGATGATCTGAAGCCCTTTTCCCTTATATTCGCGGTATAACGGAACCAGCACGTCCCGGTTTTCCCTTCGGCAGGGTGCACACCACGACGCCCAGATGTCGACAATTGTCAGCCGTTCGCCCAACAGGGCATACAAGGCCGTGGTATCGCCGGCCGCCATCGGCATTGGAAAATCGGGAATGCCGGAGCCGGTTTGCACAGGCAGTTTTTCGGGATTGGCGGCAGCGCAGAGTTGTTGTGGCCACGGATTGTCCTGTGTCTGGCCTTCCCATTTTTTGCACTGCCGTATTAAAAACTCCGGCACCCGCTCGTAATCCGCTTCGGGGCTCACCCAGCGCACGGCCACCAAAGCGGGCCAGAACCGGGAGGTAGAATCGGCAAATGCCATCATGGGCTCGCGGAAGCGCAGCAACGCGGCTTCGTGTTCGAGCAGGTTGTTTTCGTCGGGCGCTTCGGTGTGGCCGGCCAGGTGTTGCTGAAATGCCGCATGCCGGATGTCGCGGAGTTGCAACAGCGCCGCGTTTTCTGCCGAAGGCCGCTGAATGGAAAAACTTGCCTGAAAACGATTGCTTTCCGCATTGATCTCTACGACACCGCCGTTTTGCAAAACTACCGGCATGTAGTTGGAATTCAAGGGGTTATCATCGAGCAGCAGGGTAGGGTAGCGGCTGCCTGGCTGCTGAACGCATACCTGAAATAACCCTTTGATCGTGTTGCCGGGCATTTTGGAAAAAGCAAAACTACCGTCGGTCGCAATAGCACAAGAATCGACCATTATGCCGCTGTAGTTGGCTGCTACTTCTGAAAAATTGCGCGGCTGAATGAGGTAAACGACCGGTTTCCAGCCTGGTGACATAGTTATTTTTCCGGAAAGAACGGGCAGGGGTTGAGTGTGGCAACTGGTGTTTGCCAGCAAAAGCATCGATAAGGACGCGAACCGGACGATTTTTGAAAGGAACATGAGCGGGGTATCTGTGGAGCCGCAAAATTCGGCAAAATATCCGGAAAGGCTCCTGGTACGGCAAAGTAAATGCAAACGCTTCCATGCTGTTTAGATTAGTTTTTGATATGCATATTTTTTACTAATGATTGATTATCAATAAGTTATTTGAAATAATTGGTGGGCGCTTTCCCAAGTGTAGATTTTTTTTAAAAATAAATACTATCGGGGTGGGTACCGGAATCCCTGCGGCAAACAAATGGACATCTTTCACAAAACAACAGTTTCCAACTTTCTAAAATTAACAACAATGAAAAACATCGTCCTTTTCTCCGCTTTTGTTTCCGCTCTGTTTCTGGCTTCTTCCGTTTCCGCTCAGCAGTATGCGCGTCCGGTTGCCTACAATCCAAATGCCCAGTATACCATGCAAAACCAGGCGCCCACTACTTACAGCGTAGTGCTTCATGCCGGAACCCCGATCGAACTGGAAACTTTGATGCCGGTGGACGGAAAGTTCCTGAACGTCGGACAAACCATCGAATTCCGCGTGAAATACGACGTCGTCGTAAAGCGCCAGGTCGTGATTGCAGCAGGCTCCCCGGCAAGGGGCATCGTCACCCGCCTCGATAAACCGAAAATGATGGGCAAGGGAGGTTACATGGAGATTCAGCCACAATACGTCAATACCGTAGATAACCAAATGCTCCCGATCAGCGCTTCCCCGTTGCGCCTGGAAGGCAAGAAAAACGGCTGGGCCTGGGCCGGTGTGGTAGTGGGCGTTGCCACCGGCGGCGTGGGTGCGGCAGCCACGGGCTTCATCAAAGGAAAAAATGCGCGTGTGGAAAGCGGTATGACCGTGTTCGCTTCCATCGCTTCTACCCGGGAAGTGTATATAAATAATTGATTGTCAATATTTTTTAACTGGAGGATTCGGCCGGCTAACCCCCAACACGACCGAATCCTCCAGTTGCCCACAGATTTTTCACTCCACTTTTCAAAAATACAGTCATGAAAAATACCAATTCGCTCTACCACAAAATGCTGCTCAGTACAATCGCGCTCGTATTCGCCGGCGCCGCCTACATCATGTACGACCTCACCCAATGGCAAAACAGGCTGGAAGCACGCGCCGATGCCAAAATCAGCCGGACTACGCATGTGCATCCGATGTCGTCAGCCATGCCGAACGCTCCGGCTCCGATCGAACTCGAAGACAACGATGATTCCTGGCACGGGTCCAACCGCCTGGAACCGGAATACCGCGGCCCGAAACACTTTACTGCCAAGGGTTTACCCCAATCGTACGAAGTAGAAAACCTGCAGGTAACCAGCGAAACGACATACGGTACAGCACGCTCCATGCAGTCTACCGTGTATGCCGGCACCCAGATAGAACTCGAAACCACCACGCCCATCGACGTGAAATACATCACAGCCGGACAAACGATCGATCTCCGTGTGAAATACGATGTCGTTATAGGCCGCAACATCGCCATCCCTGCCGGTTCGGTCGCCAAAGCAATGGTGAACGATGCACGCCGCAAAAAACTGTTCCGCAAAAGTCAGTTGTGTATCGAACCGAAATACGTACAAACGCCCGACGGCCGGTTCGTTCCGCTGAGCGGCCGCCCGG
>JAKQJD010000322.1 GCA_029561355.1 Bacteroidota bacterium
TGGAAAGTTCATCAAAGCAATACAAGCACCCTATCTCGCATCCCACAGAATTAATAACATGACCGTCTATTCAAAGAACTAAAATTTTAAAGGGCATAACTTTATGGCTTCTTAAGGGGCATAAGTTTCTGTCGCACCACAACCCTCATCAACCTTATCAACCCTCATCAACAAAAAAATGTCATCTCGTAAACGCCGGGCAGCGAATATACCCAAAGTAATACTGCACCCCGATGCCCAGGATAATATACGAATCGTTGTTTTTACCGTTGCCACGCTGGCGGCCGGCCTGCCCGATCTGGGGCTCGATGGAGCGGTCGGCGAGTGCTGCGCCGGTTTCGCCGCGTTGGGCGCGGATGTCGCGCAGGTCGGCATAGTTACCGCTCACGTCGTCCAGGTAATCCGTAAACACCTTGCGGGCGCTGAGTTCGGCATTGATACTCCAGCGATAGGAAAGGTCCATTTTGAAACCGACGCCGTAGGCGATGGCGCCTTGCGTGGTATTGTATTCTTCGCCCCTGAATTGCCCTTCGGTACCATATTCGCTGAGCGAGTACCAGGTGCCGTCCAGTTCCGCTTTCGGGTTGTAGTAGAAAAACGCGGGGCCTGCAAACATATACGGCGTGTACCAGTATTCCCGGTGGCCGTGGATGTAAGGCAGGAAATTGAATTCAAATTGCAGGACAGCATCTGCAATCAGGCTTTTGAAATGAAGGTTCCGGCGCTGTTCGAACACGTTTTTCGAATCGGAGTCATACGCGCTGATCTGGCCTGCATTCAGCCCGAATTTCATGGCAAGCCGGTCGTTGAAGTTAAATCGTGCGTTTACGCCACCCGCCAGATGCAGGCGGTTCATGCGCCAGTTGGTGTTGAGGTCTCCAAAATAATTGGAAACGCCCACCTGCCCGCCGGCTTCCCAGCCGCGCATTTGACTGAAAACAACATTTTGCTGTAAAAAAATCAGCCCGGCGACGAGCATCCAAAGTCTTGATTGATTCATGTAAATCGAAAATTGAGGGGGCAAAAGTAGTCATACTAAATGTGGAAAATTCCACTTTCCCCGACTTTCACACCGTTTGCCGCCAAAAACGTGCCGAATGTGTTGTCTGGTATAAGTAATGGCGTACTTAATTGTCGGGGAGTTGCCCGTGGGTGTGTTATTGGTTATTAGTTATTGGTTATTAGGGAGTTCCAGGCTGGTAATCGGCGATAAGGAAAACGCCGTCTCCCTTATCGCCGATTACCAGCCTGGAACTCCCTAATAACCAATAACCAATAACTACCTGCGCAGCAGCGCAGGCCTTTGCGACATTTCATGGTAACAAAACACGCCTTCCGCGAAATAATGGCACACCATACTTTTGCGGGTAGCGCCGGGGCGCAGAATCGGGCTGCCGCCGTGCAGCAGATTGGCGTGCCAGATGAGCACGTCGCCGCGTTTGGCGAGGAAAAGTTTCTTTTCAAGGTTGTTTTGGGCAACTACTTCGGCAATTTTATCTTCGTAGCGGCGGTTGCTGTGTTCGCCGATGGTAAAATAAGTATTGCCCGAATCGTAGTCTTCCGTAGTGACAATCGGCAGGCGGTGGCTGCCGGGGTAGTAAAACAGCGGACCGTTTTCTTCCGTACAGTCTTCCAGCGCGATCCAGGTAGCGATGAGGTAGCCGGGCGGCTCGGTCATCATGTGAATGGAGTCGGAGTGCGCGCGTTGTTCACTACCCAGGGTGAAATTCATGGACTGGAACGGCAATGCAGGTTTTCCGAGCAAAAACGACAGGTATCCGAGCAGCTCCGGGTGGCGGAAAAAATGGGCCGCCGTTTCGCTTTGCTCCGGCAGGTTGAAAATTTTGCGGCCGGTGTAATTAAAACCGGTTTTGCCGCTGTCGAGCAGGCGGGATACCTCCGCATTCAGCGTATCCGTTTCGGATTGGGAAAAATAGTTTTCCAGCACCAGGTACCCGTCGGTCACAAATTGCCGTAATTTCGATTGTATCCGCGCATCGAATGCCTGAAATGCCGGATCTTCCTCCAGCCGAACCAGCGCTGCCGGCCGGTCGAGCCACGGAACGCCCGGATGATGGCGGCTGAAATCCTTGCTGCCAACCGGACTGAATACACTTTTTTTCAGGCCGAATTGTTTGTAAAAATTTCGGTTGTAACGCAACTGACCCGCATGCAACAGGTTATTGATGACGTACGAGGCTTTCAGGCTTCGGAGGAAACCGGTATATTTCTGGAAAAAGCGAGCGAGCATGTGCTTAATGTTGGTAGTTATTGGTTATTTGTTATTGGTTATTAGTGTGGTAGCCCTTGGCCGTGGTACAAGTATAAGCCAAGGGCTATCACACTAATAACCAATAACAAATAACCAATAACGCACCCACAAAGTTAGGCGAAATTTACCCTCCCGTTAAACCTTTCCCCATTTCCTCCGTCCTAATTGCACAAATCAGAACCATTGCCCAAAATCGCATCCAACAAGCAGATATCAGACGAGCAGATCATGGAAATGCTGCGTTCGGAGCCGAACTTCGAACGGGGTTTCCGGCACCTGATGTCGCAATACCGCGAGCGCTTGTACTGGCATATACGCCGGTTGGTGCTGGTGCATGAAGATGCGGACGATGTACTGCAAAACACGTTTATCAAGGTTTACCGGGGTGTTTTGCAGTTTGAAGGAAAATCGAAACTGTACACCTGGCTGTACCGGATCGCTACCAACGAAGCGCTCTCGTATTTGCAGAGCAAGGCCAGGCATGCGTCCGATTCGTTTGATGAATCGACCAGCAGCCTGAGCAACCGATTGAAAGCGGACGACTGGTTCGACGGAGACGAAATACAAGTAAAACTGCAAAAAGCAATTGCAGAATTGCCTGAAAAACAACGAATTGTATTCAACTTGCGGTATTATGAAGAAATGCCCTACGAGGAAATGTCGACGATTCTGGCAACCTCCACGGGCGCGCTCAAAGCCTCTTTTCACCATGCAGTAAAAAAAGTGGAAGCGGCTTTCCGCGAGTCGTAAAAGAAAAATGAAGTATGCGCTATGAATAAGCACGAATCACTGGAAGAAGAACTGAAGGCTTTGTCGCCGCTGCTCCGGGAGCAGAAGCGCCGGCCAACGGACATGCAGGTGCCGCCCGGGTATTTCGAACATTTCGAAGACGCCGTTTTCAGCAGAATGGAGGCGGAAGGCGCGACACGGCCTGCCCTGACCGCTCATCCAGGCGGACTGTTGCGTCATATGCCCAAACCCCGCATGTGGGCTGCCGCTGCTGCCGTAGTTGCCATTGCCGCTACTTCCTGGTGGATGTTGCGCCCGGGAACAAATGCCCCCATTCCTACGGAAACCTACGCCGAAACCCTGACGGAAGAAGAAATAGAAGCCTACGTGCTGGAAAACATCACCGAATTCGATTCCGAACAACTGGCTGCCGTAGAACCCATGCCGGCGCAGGAATTGCCGGAGGCCATTTCCGGTTCATATCCGGATGACAATGCCGCCAAAGCGGTCGACGATATATCTCCGGAAGAAATGGAAAACCTGATCCAGCAAATGAGTGAAGAAGAACTGGAATCATTGCTTTAAGTACAGAAACAAAAACAATTGAATATGAATACGCTCGTCAAAAAAAGCCTCGTGGTCACCATCCTGCTTTGCACAGCAGCCACCTGGGCTATGGCACAACGGAATCCGGAAATGCGCGATAAAAAGGTACAGGCCTACCGGGTGGCCGTTTTCACCGAAGTACTGAACCTCTCTCCAACCGAAGCGGAAGGATTCTGGCCGATTTTTAATGAATACCAGGATAAACGCGAAGAAGTGCAGGCACAACTGAAACCCACCGCGCAAATCGATGGTATGAACGACAGTGACGTGGAAGACTACGTGAAAAAATACTTCGAACTCCGCCAGCGCGAACTCGATCTGGAAAAAGACTTGGGACAAAAATTGCGGAAAGTGCTGCCCCTCCGCAAAATCGCCAAAATCCCTGTCGCAGAACGGGAGTTCAGAGAGTCGCTGCTCAAAAAACTACAGGAAAACCGCCAGAAAAAACTGGATAAACTGAACCGTGCCAATGGCCGCAACTGATTAAAGTGCCGGCATTTTTGAAAAAGAGTCTCCGAAAACTGACGTTCCGGAGACTCTTTTTTATTTCAACCCGCCGCTTCCTGCTATTTTGCCACCGCTTCGTAAAAAGATATTG
Organism: Bacteroidota bacterium; assembly: GCA_029561355.1. GTDB lineage: Bacteria > Bacteroidota > Bacteroidia > Chitinophagales > Saprospiraceae > M3007. Next base: position 4,206 of record JAKQJD010000322.1, read on the forward strand.
GCAATAGGGTATCTGTGAGGTTATCTTCGTCCCAGTTTTCTCATAGTATGTTTTGATTTTCCTACTGCTGTCCTTCTGGCAGTAGGATTTTTTTTAGAAAATCTAACGGCCCCCGCCTGTATATCATCCTCGGTTATGGCACTTGGCGCGACGATTTCTTGATCGTCGCGCCGGGTGCGGGAGTCTTAAAAGTTGCTGGCCTGCGGGCCATTTTTTATTTCCCCCTCTCACTTCTCCTCATCTCACTTCTCACTTCTGGTCATACTGCGTGTCGTAGTATTCCTGGTAAGCGCCTGTCACCACGTTTTTCAGCCACGCCTCATTATCGAGGTACCACTGCACGGTCTGGCGGAATCCTTCTTCGAATCGAATGGACGGTTCCCAGCCCAGTTCGTCGCGTAGTTTGGAAGCGTCGATAGCGTAGCGGCGGTCGTGGCCCGGCCGGTCGGGTACAAACGTGATTTGCTGGCGGGCAGTGCCTTGCGGGCGGGCGAGCAGATCGTCCACGATGTCGCAGAGTTTTTCCACGAGGTCGATGTTTTTCCACTCGTTGTTGCCGCCGATGTTATAGGTCTCGCCATTGCGGCCTTTATGAAAGATCACGTCGATAGCCGAAGCATGGTCTTTTACCCAAAGCCAGTCGCGCGTGTATTTGCCGTCGCCGTAAATAGGCAGCGGTTTTCCTTCCCGGATGTTGTTGATCACCAGCGGAATCAGTTTTTCAGGAAAATGATTGGGACCGTAGTTGTTGCTGCAATTGGAGATAACCGCCGGCAAATGGTACGTATGCCAGTAGGCCCGCACGAAGTGGTCGCTGGCCGCTTTGGAAGCCGAATATGGCGAACGTGGATCATACCGGGTTTCTTCCGTAAAAAAGCCTTCATCGCCCAGCGAGCCGTACACCTCGTCGGTAGAAACGTGGTAAAAACGTTTGCCTTCCATATCGTCTTTCCACGCTTCGCGGGCGGCATTCAGCAATTGTACGGTGCCCATCACGTTCGTTTCCACAAAAGCCATGGGATTGGAAATGGAACGATCCACGTGGCTTTCCGCCGCCAGGTGGATCACGCCGTCGAACTGGTATTTTTCAAAAAGGGCGCGCAGAAAAACGGGATCGAGGATATTTCCACGTTCGAACGCATAATTCGGCGCCTGCTCCACATCGCGCAGGTTTTCCAGGTTGCCGGCATAGGTGAGCGCATCGAGGTTGACGATACGGTACTGTGGGTATTTTTGGACGAACAGGCGAACAACATGCGAGCCGATAAATCCCGCGCCGCCGGTGATGAGTATGTTCATGCTTAATTTTTGTTGGAGGAGGATTTGAGGATATGAGGAGATGAGGATTTGAGGATGCGAGTATTTGAATCAGATACTCACATACTCAAATCCTCGAATACTCATCTCCTCAAACTTTCACCACCTGCTTAAAGTAATCATACGTAATCTGCATGCCCGTAGCGCGGTCGAATTTGGGTTCCCAGCCCAACAGATTGCGGGCTTTCGTGATATCCGGCTGGCGTTGTTTCGGGTCATCCACCGGCAGCGGGCGGTAATCGATGTAGGCTTTCGGGTTTTGCACCAGGGCCATTACTTCGTGTGCAAATTGCATCATGTTGATTTCCGAAGGGTTACCCACATTTACCGGCAGGTGGTAATCGCTGAGCAGCAGGCGGTAAATGCCTTCCACCAGGTCGTCGACGTAGCAGAACGAACGCGTTTGCGTGCCGTCGCCAAAAATTGTAAGTCCTTCACCACGAATGGCTTGCGAGAAAAATGCAGGCAGCACACGGCCGTCGTTGACGCGCATACGCGGGCCGTACGTATTGAAAATGCGGATGATGCGCGTTTGCACATTGTGGTAGTTGTGGTAAGCCATAGTGATGGCTTCCAGGAAACGTTTGGCTTCGTCGTACACGCCGCGCGGACCCACGGGATTCACATTGCCCCAGTATTCTTCCACCTGTGGGTGCACCAGCGGGTCGCCGTACACTTCTGAAGTAGAGGCTACGAGAATACGCGCATTTTTTTCTTTGGCCAGTCCCAGCAGGTTGTGCGTGCCGTGCGCACCTACTTTCAGGGTCTGGATCGGCATCTGCAAATAATCGATCGGGCTGGCCGGCGAAGCGAAATTCAGGATGTAATCGAGTTGTCCCGGAACGTGGATGAATTTCGTGACGTCGTGGTGATAGTATTCAAAATCTTTTTCCTTGAACAGGTGTTCAATATTGGCCAGATCGCCCGTCAGCAAATTGTCCATGGCGATTACCTGGTAACCCTCCTTCAGGAAGCGGTCGCACAGGTGCGAGCCGATAAATCCGGCCCCGCCGGCAATGAGTACTCGTTTCTTTGTCATCGATTTATATTGGATAGAACAGGATTTACAGGATCTGAAAAGATGGGAAGTTTTTTAGCATTGCGACTGGCTATCCTTCCAATCCATTTAAATCCTCTTCAAATAATTAAAATGCGGCGCAAAGATAACGCCACTGCCGTTGAACAGTACGACTTTCCGGTATCTTTGCTGCCTCAAAACAGTTTTCATGACGCAAGTAGCCGCCGCTGGAGGCAAACAACATCCGATTACGTTTCACTCCCGGCCTCAACCCTCTTTTAATAAAAACTTCGACCTGCTGATCCGCACCCTGCACGAGTGGAAAACAGCGGGATATGAAATTTATATCTGCTCCGAAAACACCAAACAGTTCGATCGCCTGGCGTCCATTTTTAAGGAATTGAAAGCCGACGTGGCGTTTTTACCGGTCGATATCCCTATTCATGAAGGATTTGTTGATGAAGACCTGAAAGTCGCCGTACTCACCGACCACCAGATTTTCCAGCGCTACCATCAGTACAAGATCCGGCAGGGGTTCACCAAGGAACAGGCGCTGACGACCCGTATTTTGCGCGAACTCGCGCCCGGCGATTTTGTGACGCACATCGACCACGGCATCGGCAAATTTGCAGGCCTGCAAAAGATCGAGATCGGCGGCCAATTGCAGGAAGCCGTGCGGCTGAACTACAAAAACAACGACATCCTGTACGTCAGCATCCATTCGTTGCACAAGATTTCCAAATACATCGGCCAGGAAGGCACCGCTCCCCAACTCTCCAAAATCGGCTCCGACTCCTGGAAACAACTCAAGGCGCGCACCAAAAAACGTATCAAGGATATTGCCGCCGAACTGATCAAACTATACGCCGGCCGCCGCTCCGCCAAAGGACACGCTTTCCCGCCCGACGGCTACCTGCAAACGGAACTGGAGGCTTCTTTCGTGTACGAAGACACGCCCGACCAGTTCAAAGCCACCAACGACGTCAAGGCCGACATGGAAAAGCAATACCCTATGGACCGGCTGATTTGCGGCGACGTGGGTTTCGGCAAAACGGAGGTCGCTATCCGCGCCGCATTCAAAGCCTGCACCGACGGCAAACAGGTGGCCGTGCTCGTGCCCACCACCATCCTGGCCTTGCAGCACTGGAAAACCTTCAGCGAACGCCTCAAGGAATTTCCCGTAACGGTCGATTACATCAACCGCTTCCGCAGCGCCAAAGAGAAAAAGCAGATCCTGGAAAAACTCAAATCCGGCCAGATCGATATCGTCATCGGTACACACGCCCTGCTGGGAAAAGAAATCGGGTTCAAGGACCTGGGTCTGCTGATCGTAGACGAAGAGCAGAAATTCGGCGTATCCTCCAAGGAAAAACTCCGTGCTCTGAAAATTGACGTCGATACCCTCACGCTCACGGCTACGCCCATTCCGCGCACCCTGCAATTTTCACTCATGGCCGCCCGCGACCTGTCAGTGATCCGCACCCCGCCCCCGAACAGGCAGCCGATCCACACCGAAATCCGCGTGTTCGATGAAGACCTGATCCGTGAAACGATCTACTCGGAAGTGAATCGCGGCGGTCAGGTGTACTTCGTGCACAACCGTGTGAACGACCTGCCCAAAATTGTGGAACTGATCAAACGCCTTTGCCCCGATATCGACGTGGCCCTGGCGCACGGACAAATGGAAGCCGATAACCTCGAAAAAGTACTGGTGGACTTTATCGACCGTAAATTCGACGTGTTGGCCTGTACCAACATCATCGAAACGGGTCTCGACATCGCCAACGCGAATACGATCATCATCAACCGCGCCGATATGTTCGGTCTCAGCGACCTGCACCAGCTGCGGGGGCGTGTAGGCCGTTCCAATGCCAAAGCCTACTGCTACCTCTTCGCACCGCCCATGAGCGTACTCACGCAGGAGGCCCGCAAACGCCTGAAAACCATCGAGGAATTCAGCGAACTGGGCTCGGGTTTCCAGGTGGCCATGCGCGACCTCGACATCCGCGGCGCAGGTAACCTGCTCGGCGGCGAACAATCGGGCTTTATTGCCGACATCGGTTTTGAAACCTACCAGAAAATCCTCGACGAAGCCATTCAGGAACTGAAAGAGACCGATTTCAAGGATATTTTCAAGGAAGAAATCGCCCAGCGCGGCTCCTACGTGCGCGACGTCATCATCGAAACGGACGTGGAAATGCTGATTCCCGACGAGTATGTCAGCAATGCCCAGGAACGCCTCAACCTCTACACGGAACTGAACACGGTGGAAAATGAAGAAGGTATCGCCGCATTTGCCAAACGCTTGAAAGACCGTTTCGGCGACAAACTGCCCAAGCAGGTGGATGCCTTGTTTGAAGCGCTGCGCCTGCAATGGGTGTGCAAAAAAATCGGTTTCGACCGCCTCATTCTGAAAAGCGGCAAACTGCGCTGCTATTTCGTCAGCGACCCGCAATCGTCGTTTTACGAAACCGCGCATTTTCAAAAAATCGCCCAACTGGTCGCCACCCGCGGCCGGGTAATGGGCGTTTCCCTGAAACAAACCAACAAGGATCTGATTCTCGTGCAGGATGAAGTGTGGAGTTTGAAAGCGGTAAAAGGGCTGCTCGAGCAATTGACAAAAGCGACCGACGTACCACCGAACCCCAGTTCGGTGTGAGCGAGACGACGAACCTTCGGTTCGGCGGGTATCACCGAACTGGGGTTCGGTGATACAAAATGTTTATCTTTGCCCTCATGGCAAAACCACGCACCATTTTCTTTTGCTCCAGTTGCGGAGCATCCTCCCCCAAGTGGCTGGGCAAATGCCCGCATTGCGGCGAATGGAACACGTTCCAGGAAGAAATTATCCAGAAAGAAACCGTTTCCGAAGAAAAACGGAAATCCTGGGCGCCGGCAGGCCCCAACGGCAAATCGGAAGCCCCCAAAGCAGTACTCCTGCAACAGGTAGAGACGGGTCGCACCGTTCGCCTGGCAGCTCCCGATCAGGAACTCAACCGGGTACTCGGCGGCGGCATCGTACCCGGCTCGCTGGTACTCATCGGCGGGCAGCCCGGCATCGGGAAAAGTACACTTCTGCTACAGGTAGCCATGAAAACGCCGGCCAAAATCCTGTACATCAGCGGCGAGGAAAGTGAAGAGCAGATCAAAATGCGCGCCGACCGGGTGGGCGAGTTCAAATCGGAATGTTATATCCTGACCGAAACGAACACGACCAAAATACTCCAACAGGCCCAGGAATTGCAACCGCAACTCATGATCGTCGATTCTATTCAGACCATGAGCACGCCGCACCTCGATTCGGCGCCGGGCGGCATCGCCCAGGTGCGCGAATGTGCCGGCGAACTGTTACGCTTTGCCAAGGAAACCAATATTCCCATTTTCCTGATCGGCCACATCAACAAGGAGGGCGATATCGCAGGGCCCAAACTGCTGGAACACATCGTCGACTGCGTATTGCAGTTCGAAGGCGACCGGCACAATACGTACCGCATTCTGCGGACTTTGAAAAACCGCTTCGGCAGCACCGACGAAATGGGCATTTACGAAATGCAGAGCGCCGGCCTGCGCGAGGTCAGCAATCCGTCCGAACTGCTGCTCAGCCAGAAAGACGAGGAACTCAGCGGCTGCGCCGTAGCCGCTACCATGGAAGGAATGCGCCCCATGCTCATCGAAACGCAGGCGCTGGTGTCGAAAGCCGTTTTCGGCACGCCGCAGCGCTCGGCTACGGGTTTCGATATGCGACGCCTTTCCATGCTGCTGGCCGTGCTGGAAAAACGTTGCGGTTATTTTTTCAGCATCAACGACGTATTTTTGAACCTTGCAGGCGGTATCCGCGTCGACGACCCTGCTATCGACCTGGCCATTGTGGTGTCCCTGATTTCCAGCCTGATGGATGTGAGCATCCCTTCCAACGTTTGTTTTGCAGGTGAAGTGGGCCTCAGTGGCGAAATCAGGGCCGTACAACGCGTGGAACAACGCATCACCGAAGCCGACCGGCTGGGTTTCAAGGAAATCTACGTGTCCAAATACGGCATGAAAGGTATAGACCCGAAACGCTATGGCATCCGGATTCAGACGCTGGGGAAGGTGGAGGAATTGAAGAGTGCTTTGTTTGTTTGAGTTGTTATTGGTTAATGGTTATTAGTTATTGGGGTATTTCAGGCTGGAATTGCTTAAACGAAGCCGTTATGTCCCGAATCCCAGATTTAAACATATAACACCAATAGGGAAAAAATTTCTATCATCTCCTCATATCCAGCCTGAAACACCCCAATAACTAACCATTAACCAATAACAACACCATGAATGACCTCTCCTCCCTCATCCACCGTCGCCGGGCTATTTTCCCGAAAACCTACATTCCGGGGAAAGCCATCGGGCGTTCGGTGATCGAACAGATTCTGGAAAATGCCAATCAGGCGCCCACACACCGGCTCACCGAGCCCTGGCGGTTTCAGGTGTTTCACTCCGAAAAAAGCAGGCACGAGTTGAGCGCTTATATGTCGGATTTTTTCCGCAGGCACACCGCGCCCGAACTACTGACGGAGGAGAAGGTCATGAAAGCAGGCGAAAATGCTTTGCTGGCAGGTGCGGTCATCGCGATCATTCTGCACCGCGACCCGGAAGAACGTATTCCGGAATGGGAAGAAATTGCATCGGTCGCCATGGCCGTTCAGAATATGTGGCTGAGTTGCACTGCCATCAACCTCGGCTGTTACTGGAGCAGCCCGAAAGCCGCGCTGGAAGCCGGCGAGTTTCTGGGGCTGGGCGAAGGCGAACGCTGCCTCGGGCTGTTTTATATGGGCTGGCACGACATGCCGGCTATTCCGGGCAAACGGGAGCCGATAGAGGATAAGGTGATCTGGAGATGAGGGTGGTGAGTGGTGAGTGGTGAATTGTGAGTCGTGAGTCAGGGATACGAAGGATTTTGTGCGGCTACACCCCTTGTAGAGGGATGGCAACGCGGATTGAGCGGATTTAAACGGATTTTTGGTGGCCTTGCGGCCAACTTTTCTTTTCTTTATTAACCACGAGGGCACAAAGGACACAAAGCGTAGATTGCACCACATCATTGAATGGATGAAAGTAATCTACGCTTTGTGTCCTTTGTGCCCTCGTGGTTAACTATAGAAACAGGCCCGTCAGGGCCAAATCCGTAAAAATCAAAAAGAAGTGGCCGCAAGGCCACCAAAAATCCGCAAAAATCCGCTCAATCCGCGTTGCCACCCCTCTACAAGGGGCGTAGCCGCACAAAATCCTTCGTACCCCTGACTCACCACTCACGATTCACAACTCACAATCAGCGTGCCCAGCCGCCACACATCCTCAAACGAATTATACAGCGGCACCGGCGCCAGTCGGATCACATTGGGTTCCCGCCAGTCAGCCAGCACTCCGTTTTCAGATAAATATTCGAACAATACCTTGCCCCGGTCATCGGTGAGCATGGAAATCTGGCAGCCGCGCGCTTCGGGGTCGCGGGGCGTAATGATTCGGAACAGGTTTCGCCCGCCGTCGGCATCCATCAGCACCTTTTCCAGAAACGCTGTCAGTTGCAGACTTTTGGTGCGAAGCGCTTGCATGCCGGCTTGATCAAACAAATCGAGGCTGGCTTTATGCGCGGCAAAAGAAAAAATCTGGGCATTGCTGAGTTGCCAGCCTGCCGCGCCGGGCATCGGTTTGAAACCTTTTTTCATTTGAAAACGCTCGTTTTCATCATGCCCCCACCAGCCGGCGAAACGCGGAAGTTGCGGGTTGTGTGCGTGTCGCTGGTGCACGAAAGCGCCCGAGGGGCCGCCCGGGCCGGAGTTCAGGTATTTGTAACTGCACCAGACCGCGAAGTCGGCGCCCCAGTCGTGCAGTTGCATCGGCACGTTCCCGGCAGCATGCGCCAGGTCGAACCCGACGAAAGCACCGGCGCGGTGGCCGGCGGCGGCGATTTTTTCAAGGTCATAAAACTGGCCTGTGTAATAATTCACGCCACCGAACATAACGAGCGCCAGCGTATCTGCTTCTTTTTCAATTATTTGCAGGATATCTTCCGTGCGCAAGGTATCTTCTCCCGGCCGCGGCGCTATTTCCACAATAGCCGTTTCGGGATCGAAACCGTGCCAGCGCACCTGACTTTCCATGGCATACTGGTCGCTGGGAAAAGCGCCGGCCTCCATGATGATCTTGTATCGTCCGGGGGTTGGCCGGTAAAATGATACCATCATCAGGTGCAGGTTCACGGTGAGGGTATTCATCACCACGACTTCTTCGGGTAAAGCCCCAACCAGCCGGGCAGCGGCTTCGGTCAGGAAACGGTGGTAGTGCATCCAGGGCATTTCGCCCCGAAAATGGCCTTCCACGCCGTGTTCGGCCCAGTGGTCGAGTTCGTGGAGCAGCGCCGGGCGAACGCCTTTGGGTTGCAGTCCCAGCGAATTACCGCAGAAATACAGGCAATCCGAGCCGTTGTGTTGCGGGAATAAAAACTGGTTGCGGAAATGGTGCAGCGGATCGGCCTGGTCGGCCTGCCGGGCGCCTTCGAGGGTGTTGGGTAATTGCATGTGGTTGGGCAGACTGTTTTGAGGATGCGAGGATATGAGGATTTGAGGATGCGAGGATTTGAACAGATCTACATCAAATCCTCGCATCCTCAAATCCTCATATACCCAACGCCTCTTACGCACAAAAAAACCCCGACTAATTACAGCCGGGGCAACAACTAAAAAATTAAGCTATGAAAACAAAAACTTCTTATGTCGAACTTGTTTTGAGCTGCAATTATAAAAAGAAAATGCCGCTTTCACAAGCAGCATTTTCAAAGTTTTAATCTTTTGTATCGCGTCCACCCATCAGTACATCCTGGTATTCTTTCAGTTCATCAAATTTGCCTTCTGCGGCAAACTTGGCCTGAGCGGGCCAGGTGCTGGGGTCGTGGATCTGGTAGCGAGGGCCGGCGGCGTCCAGAATTTCTTTCAGGCGATCTACCGGGGCTTCAGCCAGTTCGGCCCAAGTGTTGATACCGCCTTCTTTCAGGAGCGTTTCGATTTTCGGACCGACGCCTTCAATGATCTTCAGATCGTCGAGTTTCGGGCCTTTTTCTTTTTTCGGCGCTGCTGCTTTTTTCTCTTCCGCTACTTCAGCAGTCGCTTCCGCTACCGGAGCTGGTGCTGCTGCTGCTTTTTTCGGCGCTGCCGGTTTTTCCGCTTTCGGGGCGGCCGGTGCTACCGTTTCTTTCACCTGCGTGGCTACTACCGCTTCTGCGGGCAGTACGCTGATGAAATTGCGGTCGTGTTTGCCGCGTTTGAATACTACAACGCCGTCGATAGCGGCGTGCAGCGTATGGTCGCGTCCGAGGTATACGTTTTCACCTGGGTGGAAACGTGTGCCGCGCTGACGAACGAGGATATTGCCTGCAATAGCGGTCTGGCCGCCGAAGAGTTTTACACCGAGGCGCTTACTTTTACTGTCGCGGCCGTTGTCGGTACTACCTACACCTTTTTTATGTGCCATTTTTCAAAGAGTAAATTGTCGTGGAGAAAAAACGGTTTGGTCGGGGAAAGCCCGGCAGAATCTTAGATTCCGATAGACTCGATTTTGATTTTGGTAAACGATTGACGGTGACCGTTTTTCTTGCGGTAGCCTTTACGGCGTTTCTTGTGGAAAACGATCACTTTGTCGCCTTTTACATGGCCCAGAACGCTGGCCTTGATGTTGGCGCCACCGATCAGTGGAGTACCAATGGTAACTTTACCCTCATTCTCGACGAGGTGTACGGCATCGAAGGAAACCGAATCTCCTTCATTCGCTGCCAGCCGGTGGACGAAGATCTGCTGACCTTCCTCAACTTTGAATTGTTGACCGGCGATGGAAACAATTGCGAACATATTGAATATGAATATTTAGTGAACGAAACCCTTTTCTTGAAAGGGCGGGCAAAGGTACGCCAGGACGAATGAAAAAACAAAGGATTTATTTGAAAAATATGGGTAAAAAGCAATGGATTTGGCCGGATGGCACGAATTTTTCGCAGTTGGGCCTGTCAGATACTCTCAAAACGTTGCAGTAAGTGTAAGCCTGCCTGCCAGTGCCCGTATCCGGCTGCAACATTAATGTGCCCCGTATCTCCGATGTTCCCCATTCACTTCCCCACTAATCAATGAAGGCTATCCCACGCGAAACAAATGAAATACGAAATGACCGTAGTCAACTGGCAATACAAAAACACCTTGTAGGCATTGGTCAGCAAGCGGTATTTCCGCGCAAGAGAAAGCCCCATCCAGTACAAATCCCTGCTCATTGCCTCGTAAATTGCATTTTTATCTTGCTGCAAGGCAAATATGGCCTGGTGAAATTCTTCTACGGAATAATACCTGAAACTGCCGAAGAAAAACCAGTTGACCGGCTCGCCGGGTTTGTTTTTTGCAGGCAAAATCGGGCGTGCAACGAACAACGCCAGCACAATGCTCACCAGACAGGAAATGATCAGTATCAGGTTCGGAATGAAGTATATATCGAGTTGCGCCAAAACGCCCATGTGCTTTTTAGCCACAACAAACGAAAGCAGGAACAAATTCAAGCCGATCAGCAGGTGCGCCTTGTGGTCGGCCATCTGACTCAGGGTCAGATTACTATCGTAATTGACATAAAACATCGTACTGTGAGAGCGGCTGGGCTTTTTTTCCGGAATTCGTTGATCGGCGATCGGATCAGCGGGTGCTTCTTTTTGCATGGTCAAAAGTATACATTAAATTGGAGGCAAAAAACAAGCCAATGGAAGACACTTTGAACCCACCTTCAGGGACGACACTCAATCCCACACATACCTTTCGTCGTATTCCACCCTGTATTTATGCAAAAACGCCCGGAATTCGGTTTGATAATCCTTTTTCTGGTGATGCTGTTTTTGGTTTTTTATGTACCGGTCAACTACTTCTACTTGTGTCGGATTGACCGAAAAAGCGCCATATCCATCCTGCCAGTAGAAGTTATGGTACTGCTCGCCCTGAAATTTGATCCATTTGGAGGAATGCCCTTTTACCTCTTCCAGCAGTTTCATCAGGGCTGTTTTTTTGGAAAGGACGCACAACACGTGCGCGTGGTCGTAGTAGCCGCCTACACGGACAGGGTGGCATTCCATTTCATCGCAAATACCGCCCATGTATTCGAAGAGTCGGGGTGCGATGGCGTCGTCGATGAGGCGTTGCCGGTATTTCGTGCTGAATACGAGGTGTACGTACACCTTGGTGAGAGATTGTGGCATAATGATAGCGTGATTAGTGAATAAAAAAACACTGCGAATATATTAATTTTATTGAATTCATAGGGCGATGCCCTATGCGAATGCTTGCGCCCCTTCAGGGCTTGTTTTGTCGTGTATTGAGACAATAATAGCCAGCCCTGTAAGGGCGCAAGCATTCGCACAGGGCACCGCCCTGTGTTTTCGATAATAGCCAGCCCTGAAGGGGCGCAAGCATCCGCACAAGGCACCGCGCGCCCTGTGTATTCAATAATACCAGCCCTGAAGGGGCGCAAGCATCCGCACAGGGCACCGCCCTGTGTATTCGATAATATAAATAAAAACATTCTCTTACTTTTGCGATGCAATAACCCGATATCCCGATCTGCATGGCAGCAAAAAAACGCGGACAACTCAGCATGAACTTCGACGGTGAAAGGGTCTCGAAATTGTTCGGGATTTTCTTCCTGTTCCTGTCGTTCTACCTGTTTATAGCGTTCACCTCATATTTTTTCACCTGGAAAAACGACCACGACATTGTCTTCCGGTTTTCCTGGGATGTGTTTTGGGACGACCTGCCGGTCGACAACTGGCTGGGCCGTCTGGGCGCATTTGTGTCCGATACCATCATTTACTGGGGTTTCGGGGTAGCATCATATGGCTTTGTGTACCTGTTGTACAAATACGGACTGGCGCTGGTAAGGCGTTCGGGCCTGGGTTACCTCACCATTACCCTGCAGCGCACGGTCATCCTGATGGTGATCATTTCCGTGGTCAGTTCTTTCTTCCTGCAAAAATTCGAATTTCCCTGGGGCGGCGTTTTCGGGCAGGCCATCAGCGATTACATCCAGAATTTCCTGGGGATCATCGGCACCGTAGCCCTGATGATCTTTGCATTGGTGGCCACTTTCGTATGGTCGAACAATCCCGATCTCGAAGAATTCACCTGGCTCAAACTCTGGGATGAAACCAAACTGGCCTGGCGCGACCTGCTGACCGGCAATTTCGGCAAACGCCAGAAAGCGGCAGCGGCAGCCCGCACCGCAAGGCAACGCCCGGAAACCGTTTCCGGCGGTACCATCAACGAGGCCATTGCCGGCCTGGAAGCGCGCGAAACGGTAGCGCCACCCGTCGTAGCGCCGCCTACGGCCGCCCAACTTGCCCTCGACCTGAGCCAGCGCTCCGCCCTGTTTGCCGACGACGCTCCCAAACAGGAACTCCCGCCCCGTCCCGAGCCGCTCAAACCAGGCAACGACAGCGATCTGGAGATCATAGCGCCGGTAGCGCCGCCCATCGTCACGCCCGACGAAGCCGATGCCTACAAACCGCCGGTGGTAGCCGTACAGGAGGAAACCGCCAACCTGACGGAGCCCTACGACCCTACGCTCGAACTGTCGGGCTACGAATACCCGCACCTGCAATTGCTGGTGGAGCACGACAACTCCGTACTGGAAATCGACCGGGAGGAACTGGAAACCAACAAAAACCAGATCCTCCAGACCTTGATGTATTTCAAAATCGAAATCGAAAAGATCAAGGCCACCATCGGTCCGACGGTAACGCTCTACGAGATCATCCCGGCCAAGGGCATCCGTATTTCCAAAATCAAAAACCTCGAAGACGATATTGCGCTCAACCTTTCGGCATTGGGCATTCGTATCATTGCCCCCATTCCGGGTAAAGGCACCATCGGTATCGAGGTGCCCAATAAAAAGCGCCAGACGGTGGGCATCCGCGAGGTACTGAAAGACGAAAAATTCAAACGCGCCAAAATGGAGTTGCCCATCGCACTGGGCAAAACCATTCAGAATGAGGTGTTTGTGGCCGACCTGGCCAAAATGCCGCACTTGCTCGTAGCAGGCGCCACGGGTCAGGGCAAATCCGTCGGCATCAACGTCGTACTGATGTCGCTGCTGTATAAAAAGCACCCGTCGCAGGTCAAACTGATCCTGATCGACCCGAAAAAGGTGGAACTGTTTCCCTATGCCCACCTCGAAAACCACTTCCTGGGTTTCCTGCCCGACCAGACAGAGCCCATCGTGACGGACACTACCAAAGTGGTGCATACGCTGAATTCGCTGATCATTGAAATGGAAACGCGCTACGACCTGCTCAAAAAAGCAGAAGTGCGCAACATTTCGGAGTACAACGAAAAATTCGTGTCCCGCCGGCTCAACCCCAACAAAGGCCACCGTTTCCTGCCGTATATCGTGCTGATCATCGACGAATTTGCCGATCTGATCATGACCGCCGGCAAGGAAATCGAATTGCCCATCGGCCGACTCGCTCAACTGGCGCGTGCCGTGGGTATCCACCTGATTATTGCCACACAGCGCCCGTCGGTAAACATTATTACCGGCGTGATCAAAGCCAACTTCCCGGCGCGTATCGCGTTCAAAGTAGCGTCGAAAGTCGACTCGCGCACCATTCTCGATACCGGCGGCGCGGAACAACTGACCGGCCGGGGCGATATGCTGCTCAGCGTCGGCGGCGACATCATTCGCCTGCAAAGCGCATTTGTAGACACGCCCGAAGTGGAACGTGTGATCGATTTCATCGCCAGCCAGCAAGGTTTTGCCGAGCCGTTCTTCCTCCCCGAATTTCATCCCGACGGAGAACCCAGCGCGGGCGGCAACAAGGAATTCCGGCTCGCAGACATGGACGAAATGCTCGAGGACGCCGCCAAACTGGTGGTCGAAACCCAGCACGGCTCCACCAGTATGATCCAGCGGCGTATGAAACTGGGCTACAACCGCGCAGGTCGCATCATGGACCAACTGGAAGGACTCGGCATCGTCGGGCCCGCCGAAGGATCCAAACCGCGTGAAGTGCTGTTTTACTCCATGGACGAACTTTTACGCTTCATGACGGAGTTGAACAAACGAAAATAGTTTTTTGTGTTTGGTGTTTTGTGTTTGGAGCGCATTGCCCTGGGCTTGAAGTTCTCTAACCCGGGGCAATGCGCCCCAAACACAAAACACCAAATACCAAACACCAACAAAGATGAACGAAGCATTCATGCGCGAAGCCATCCGGCAATCGAAAGAAGGCATGGACCGCAAAGAAGGAGGACCGTTCGGCGCCATCGTGGTGAAAGACGGAAAAATCATCGGGCGCGGCAACAACCGCGTGCTGACGACCAACGACCCGACCGCACATGCGGAGGTGGTTGCCATCCGCGATGCCTGCAAAAATCTCGGCGCGTTTCAACTGGACGACTGTGACATTTACACCTCCTGCGAGCCTTGTCCGATGTGCCTCGGCGCCATTTACTGGGCCCGCCCCAAACGCGTATTTTTCGGCTGTACCCGTACCGATGCGGCCGATATCGAGTTCGATGACGATTTTATATATAAGGAAATAACGGTTCCGCTGGACCAGCGCCAGATTCCCATGATCCCGCTCCTGCGCGAAGAAGCGCTGGTGGTTTTTAAGGAATGGCAGGAAAATCCGGACAAAACGTTGTATTGAAGGGGTTTATAAAGGTTTATGAGTTTATGAGGGTTTATATTTATCAGCTCGATGAACGAAGAATCTCCTCCTTTTCGAGCTGATAAATATAAACCTTCATAAACCCATAAACCCTCATAAACCTATAAACCCCTCATCATCATCAACAAATCCCTTCCGCCCATGTCGGATATTTTTGAAAAAGCAGAACATACCCTTGCAGCCATCGCTGCCGAAATGCCCGCCAACGCCGAAGCCCTGGAGGCTTTCCGTATCCGTTATCTGGGCACCAAAGGCCTGGTAAAAGGTCTGATGGAAGAAATGCGCCAGGTGCCCAACGAGCAGAAACGCGCCTACGGTCAGTTGATGAATACGCTCAAGCAGCAGGCGGAAGAAAAATTCCAGTCGCTGAAAACGGAATTCGAAGCGCAGGCAAAAAGCGCGGCCGGACAATCGTTCGACCTGACAGCGCCCGGCGAACCGCTGCCCCTGGGTTCGCGGCATCCGGTATCCGCTACGCTCAACCGCATTGTCGATATTTTTACCCGCATGGGATTCAGCGTTGCCGACGGCCCGGAAATGGAAGACGAGTGGCACAATTTTACTGCCATGAACACGCCGGAAGACCACCCTGCCCGCGACATGCAGGACACCTTCTACGTGGTCGATGCGCCGGGCATGTTGCTGCGTTCGCAAACGTCCACCGTACAGGCACGGGTGATGGAACAGCGCAAACCGCCGATCCGTATCATCGCACCGGGTCGCGTATACCGCAACGAAACAATTTCCACCCGCTCCCACTGCCAGTTTCACCAGGTAGAAGGGTTGTACATCGACGAGGGCGTTTCCTTTGCCGATCTCAAACAAACACTGCTGCATTTCACCCGCGAAATGTTCGGCGCCAACAAGATCCGGCTCCGTCCTTCCTTCTTTCCGTTCACCGAACCTTCCGCCGAAATGGACATCTGGCTCGGCATGGATACGGAAAGAAACCGCCGCCTTACCAAAGGCACCGGCTGGCTCGAAATCCTCGGTTGCGGCATGGTCGACCCACAAGTGCTCGAAAACTGCGGCATCGACTCCCGCAAATACAGCGGGTTCGCATTCGGAATGGGAGTGGAACGCCAGGCTTTGCGCCTGTACGAAATCGGTGACATTCGTTTATTGTTCGAAAACGATGTGCGGTTCCTGCGGCAGTTCAGTTCGGCCATGTAATGCAATGCGGATGAAAGCGGATTTACGTGGATTTTTGGAACACTGAAAAGACGGATTTTTTGCAGATCGTGCGAAAACAGACAAATCGGTTGACTGGCAGCAAGTGCCGGCCAACCGATTTTCGTTAATAAATTGTTTTTCGACGACTTTCGCCGTATGCTGCTCGAAAATAATGAATATTGCTGTGGTTGATGGAGCCACATTTGGCCTGTCAAACAACCAACTTTCTCCATCCTTCAATCATAAACCATGTTCTTTATTATTCTTGGCATATTGGCCATTGTATTCGGCGGTTTTTTCTCCAAAATCAATCCTAATTTCGCTACTGCTGCCAAAACGAGCCGCATTGTCGGCTTCGTATTAATTGCCCTGGGCGCCGTAAGCGCTGCTTTCGTACAAATAGAGCCGGGTGAAGTCGGCGTACAAACCCTGTTCGGTAAAGTGCAACCACACGTACTCACGGAAGGCCTGAACGTCGTAAATCCTTTGGTGGATGTGGTCCATTACGACGTACGTACACAGAACTATACGATGTCTGCTATTCACGACGAAGGCGATCACGAAGGTGACGATGCCATTCGCGTACTGACCGCCGACGGACTGGAAGTCGTCATCGACTTGTCGGTATTGTACCACATCGTTCCTGAAAAAGCGCCCGAAATCCTGCGCACGATCGGTAAAAACATCAAAGACGTGATCGTACGGCCGGTTTCCCGCACCAAAATCCGCGATAATGCCGTGTTCTACGATGCCGTAGCGCTGTATTCTTCCAAGCGTGAAGAATTTCAGCAGAAAATTTTTCAGACCATTGAAAAGGAATTTGCGGACCGCGGCATCGTACTCGAAAACCTGCTGATCCGAAACATCCAGTTGCCCGAATCGGTAAAACAAACCATCGAATCGAAAATCAACGCGGAACAGGAATCCCAGAAAATGAAGTTCGTACTGGAAAAAGAAAAACAGGAAGCCGACCGGAAACGCGTGGAAGCACAGGGTATTTCCGATTACCAGCGCATCCTGACGTCCACGTTGACGGACAAACTCATCCAATACGAGCAAATCAAGGCGCAGCGCGAAATTGCCACTTCCAACAATGCCAAGGTGATTTTTATGAATGGAAAGAGTAATGCGTCGGTGCTGTTGGGGCAGTAGTTATTGGTTATTGGTTATTGGTTATTTGTTATTAGGGGTGGTAACGCTTGGTATGGCATGATGCCAAGCATTACCACCACTAATAACGAATAACCAATAACGAATAACCAACACACGGAACTTCAGTGAAAAACCTTTCGTTTCTTTGCAGTTCTATGGAAAACCCATCCTTTCAAATTGATCAGAACCGGCTGCGCCAACGCCGGGCGACCCTCGAATTGCTGCGGGTGCGTCTGAAAGAAGATTTTGTCGGTATAGACGATATCATCGACAACCTGCTCGATTACATACAGGTGTGGTACCTCATGCCGGAAATCCTGACGCGCCCCATCATCGTCTGCCTGTGGGGCATGACCGGTGTCGGCAAAACCGACCTGGTCAGGAAAATGGTGCAATACCTTGATTTTCAGGAACGTTTCGCGGAAGTGGAACTCGGAAATTCTGACAACACCACCTTTTTTAACAGCGTCAGCGCAATCCTGAAAGCCAATAGTATCACTGACAACAGCCCTTCTATCGTGCTGTTCGACGAGATCCAGCGCTTCTACACCATCGACGCCGACGGCTCGCCGGTGCCCGCCACCAAGTTCAACGACTTCTGGGAATTGCTGAGCGACGGCCGCCTCGCCAAACGCGAAAAAGACGATTTCGACTACTACATCTCGGATTTCATGTTCAACCAGCGGCAGCGTACGCGCCGGCCGGCCGAGGTGGAAAACGAAGATCCGCTGCTAGACACCGTCGGCATCTGGGAGGCGCGCAACCTCAAAAAAATGCTCGAACTGGAAGAAGACGTGGTCGATATTGCGGAAATGAGCAAAAAGCAAATGCTCGACCTCATTTTGCAGGCCAAAAGCCGCAAACGTGTATTCGAGCCGGTGGACTACTCCCAAACACTTATTTTGATCAGCGGCAACCTCGACGAAGCGTTTCAAATGGCTACCCACACGTCGGACAGTGAGGTGGATGCGGATATTTACCATGCTTTTACCAAAAAAATTACGGCGGTCGACATCAAAAATGCCCTGACCCGGCGTTTCAGGCCCGAACAGGTGGCGCGTTTCGGCAACATCCATTTGATTTATCCCAGCCTGCGGAAAATCGATTTTGAAGGCCTGATCCGCAAGGAAGTGGCACGAATCGTAGCCCGCGCAGAGCAGAGCTTCGGCATCAAAATCGAGATTACCGACCGGATTTTTCACCTTATCTACCGTAACGGCGTATTTCCTGTGCAGGGCGTGCGGCCGGTTTTCAGCAGCGTAACCGATATTCTGGAAACGAACCTGAGCAAGTTCCTTTTTGAAGCGCTCAACGACGGCAGCCGCAGCCTTTCCATCGATTACGACAGCGAACGGCAGAAAATTTTAGCGCTGGTAGGCGATCGAAAAGTGGAAATCCCTTTTGTAGGTCGTATCGACAAAATCCGTCAGGGTAATATTGCCGACGTGGTGGCCAATGTGAGCGTGCACGAAGCGGGCCACGCCGTTGCGTATGTGGCGTTGTTCGGACTGGCGCCGCTGCAATTGAAATCGAAAGTGGCCAGCAGTTATGCATCAGGCTTCACTTTTCCGCACGAGATCTATGAAACCAAGGAAAACATCCTGAAAAAGATAACGGTTTTCCTGTCGGGCGGTATCGCCGAAGAACTTGTTTTCGGAGAAACCAATGCCACCGTGGGTCGCCTCAACGACCGCGAACAGGTAACCATGCTCGCCATGGATTACCTGCGCCGCTACGGTTTTGATGCGCGCTACCAGGCCAATTACAGCCTGGAATACGGCTTTGCCATGGATAAATTCCAGACGGATAAAGACGTGGAGCAAATGATTGCCCACCTCGTGGACGAAACCCGCAACCTGCTGTCGAAACACCGCGGCTTCCTCCTGGCCTTGTCGCGCAACCTGAACGAAAAGGGCAGCCTGGAAGCCCGCGACGTGGCAGCCATAGCCGCCGAATTCAACCTCACTGCTACCATCCGGGAAGAAGGGTATCTGCATTTGCCGGGGTACGGCGGGTTGTTGGGGTAGTAACGGTAGCACGGCTTTCAAGCCTATGGTACTGCCACAATTCTAACAGTTCATTGACATAGTAGTATTTTTCAAGCGTCCCAGAATATGGAAGCGGCCTGGCAGAAGTTTTCAAATTTTTGGAATCCACGAAGGAACCTTATGGGTCCTGGTTTTCTTTCTT
>JAKQJD010000324.1 GCA_029561355.1 Bacteroidota bacterium
TTGGCTAGTTGCTGCATTTTTGAATCCTGGTAATTGCCCATGCCAAATCCCAGAATACTGAGGTAAATGCCGCTTTCCCGTTCTTTTTCAATCAGTTTCACCAGGTCTTCGTCACTGCTGATGCCTACGTTAAAATCGCCGTCGGTGCACAAAACGACCCGGTTGTTTCCACCTGCCGCGAACGCCTTTTGTGCCGTATTGTAGGCCAGTTGAATACCTGCCGCTCCGGCTGTACTTCCACCGGCGCCCAGCGCTTCAATGGCGGCTTTTATCTTTTCTTTTTGGTTTCCGGGTGTGGAAGGTAAGACCAGGCCGGCAGCCCCCGCGTAAGTAACCAGCGCCACCCGGTCCTGCGGGCGCAGATAATCAGTCAGCATGGCAAGCGATGACTTCACCAGCGGCAACTTGTTTTCATCTTCCATACTGCCCGATACATCCACAAGGAATACGAAATTCGAAGGCGGCAATTGGCCGGTTTCAATTTCCCGGCCCTGCAAGGCGATGGACAACAACTGGTGTTCGGTGCTCCAGGGGCATTTTGCCAGTTCGGTGTATACGGAGAAGGGTTTTCCGTCCCTGGGTGACGGGTATTTGTAATCGAAATAGTTGATGAATTCTTCTACGCGCACCGCATCGCGGGGTGGCAATTGACCTTCGTTCAAAAAACGGCGCGCATTGGCGTAGGAAGCACAATCCACGTCGATTGAAAAAGTGGAAACCGGCGTGGTGACGGGTTTGATAAACTGATTTTCAATGATCGTCGCGTAGTGTTCCGGTGAATTGTCGTGCGGGGGCCTCTCGAATTCTTCTGCCGGGACCTCTTTCTTGTCATACATCTTGGCGAAGTCTGTTTTCCGTCTGGCCGGTACATACCTGACATCCGACCTGGACACAGGCGCGTTCTGTGAGTATGACTTAGGGCTGGGGTATCCGGTAACCACCGTTTCAGACATTACCAAACCTGCTTTTAATGCAAAGTCGAAGGTATTTTTCTGGCCTTCCACCACTTTTACGCCCGTCTTTTTTTGGGGTTCATAACCGGTATAATTCACCTCGATATCATAGGTGCCGGGTTCTATCGATACGGTATAATGCCCGTCAATATCAGCAACAACACCTTTGACGAATACGGAATCGCGCGAGATGCTGACGTTCGCACCGGGAAGTGCCTCGCCGGCGTCCGCGCCTGTTATCGTTCCCTGAAGGACCGTATTATTTTGTACGAGAAAAAAGCCGGAAACACACAATCCGGCCAGCATCAAAAGAAAGGTTTTCATGTTAATTTGATTTTGCGCAGTCCACTGGCACTCCGGCTCTTGCAGACATGCAACAGACAGAGCGCAGGGTATGCGCCGGTGAAAAAAATGAATGGGATGAGTGGTTGATCCGGCCGGATCGTATTTCAGTTATTGCAAGATGCACATTGGAGGAAAAGTGCACAGGAATGGGAAATAAAAAATATTCAGTAGTAGTTAGGCACTCAGGTTTTTTTGAATATTCGAGGATGTGAGATTCGAGTATCTGACTTACAACCAATCATTTATACTCAAATTCCCGCATCCTCGAATATTGAAATATTTAGATGAAACTGTAGTAGTTGCCCCCTTCTGTTTTTACCGCACCATTTGTGCGTGTTGAATCAATTTGCACAATTCGGCCCGGTAACCCGAAGCATCGTTCGCAAGGCTTGCCCGGGCCAGCAAGAGTGCCGATTCGAACGTCGCATCGCCCTTGTAAGCGGAATGGCGAAGAACGAGTCCGAAAGAGGCAGCAGCGGCGGCAAGTGAAAGGTTTTCACTCATGGTTTCTGATTCTTTATCAGCAACAACCATTTTAATGAGTTCGCTGCGAGCACCGACTTTAGGTTGTTTGAAGCGCAATTTGAGCGTCAGCAAATCGGCGTTTTTCGAGCCCGTTGCAGGTTTCGTTTTTTCGTACGTTAAACTGCCATTTGCGCTCGCTACCGGAATGTTTTGTCCGGCAGGAATGATTTCGTACAGTGCCGTAACCCGATGTCCCGCGCCCATTTCACCGGCATCCTTGGTATCGTCGTCGAAATCTTCACGCGCCAGCAGGCGGTTTTCGTAGCCGATGAGGCGATAGGCAGCCACTTTATCCGAATTGAACTCGATCTGAATCTTGACGTCTTTTGCTATGGCGAACAGTGTGCCGCCAAATTCGCTGATCAGCACTTTTTGCGCTTCGGCCAACTGGTCGATATAGGCGTGGTTGCCATTGCCTTTATCGGCCAGTTGCTGCATTTTGGAATCCTGGTAATTGCCCATCCCGAAACCGAGGATGGAAAGATAAATACCTGTTTTTCGTTCATTTTCAATGAGTTGCACCAGTGAGGCATTGTCGCTGATGCCTACGTTGAAGTCCCCGTCCGTACAAAGTATCACGCGGTTGTTGCCACCCACGGCAAAATTTTCCCTGGCGGTCTGGTAAGCCAGTTGAATACCCGCGGCACCTGCTGTACTGCCGCCTGCGCCCAGCGATTCGATAGCGTCTTTTATTTTTTCCTTCTGGTTCCCCGGTGTGGAAGGCAATACCAGGCCCGCGGCGCCGGCGTATACGACAAGTGCTACCCGGTCCTGCGGGCGCAGGTAGTCGGCTAGCAGCATCAGCGAAGATTGTACCAGCGGCAATTTATTGGGCTCGTTCATACTGCCCGACACATCCACCAGGAACACGAAATTAGACGCCGGCAACTGTCCGGTTTCGATTTCGCGGCCCTGCAAATTGACTGACAGCAGCTGGTGCTCCGAATTCCAGGGGCATTTTACCAGTTCGGTATGTACGGCAAACGGCTTTCCGTCGCTGGGCTGCGGGTATTGATAATCGAAATAATTGATGAACTCTTCGACCCGTACCGCATCGCGCGGGGGCAACTGGCCGCTATTCAGAAACCGGCGCGCGTTGGCATATGAGGCGCCGTCCACATCGATGGAAAAGGTGGAAGTGGCATTTCCTTTCGACTTAATAAATTGATTTTCAATAATTTGATCATAATTTTCGGGCGACTCATCATGCGGGGGAGCAACTATTTTTTCCGTTACGGAAATATCCTGTCCCGGAGGCAGCAGTTCCTGCACCGGAGGAGGTGAGCCCTGCACCCGGATGCCGTCTATGTAGTAGTTGGTGCTTGTGCTTCTGGTGCCCTTGATATTGATCTGGCCACCATCTATAGACGTATTGTTCCGCGCTGATTGTGATTGTTTCCGTTTTCCCTTGCCTTCTTTTTTAGCAGACGATTTGCCGGTGGGGAGGGAACGTATCTCTTCGGAAGTGAGCGTTTGACCGGAGTACGTTATGTCTTTTTTAATAATGGGTGCTTTGCACACGATCTCGACCGTATTCAAGGTTTGATCGTCTTCCATGGCACAATCGAATTGATTTAACTTGCCTTCCAGCACTTGTACGCCGGTGGTTATTTTAGGAGCAAAGCCCGTGTAAGTAATTTCAATATCATAAGTACCGGGTTCTAATTGCACCCGGTACCTGCCTTCATAGTCGGTAACAGTTCCCCGGATCATTACGGCATTTTTGGAAATTTTTACAGAAGCACCAATGAGCGCCTCACCGGTACTCGCCTCTGTGACGATGCCCTGTATAACGCAGGTGGTTTGAATTCCCCAGAAAGCAGCGGAGCACAGGCTGCCCAGCATGAAAAGTAAGATCTTCATATCAGATTGATTTTTTGCGCCAGGAGACTTGTCGGAAGTAAAATGATTCAGGCAGATACTCTGTAGCGCCGGTGGAAAAGATAGATTGAGCGATTAGAAGGAGCATGTCGATCACGATGCTTCTCCACCTGAAAAGTGCACACTGGCAGGGGAAATAAAAATGCCCGTTTCGTGAAACGGGCATTGGGAGGGTCGAGCCTTGTGGCTCAATGAGTTAAAGCAAATTGAGTTATGTCGTATAAATCTCTTTTTTGCACGCCTTCAACGTATTCATCAGCAGCGCCGTCACCGTCATAAGCCCTACCCCGCCGGGCACTGGCG
Organism: Bacteroidota bacterium; assembly: GCA_029561355.1. GTDB lineage: Bacteria > Bacteroidota > Bacteroidia > Chitinophagales > Saprospiraceae > M3007. The sequence continues at coordinate 4,008 of JAKQJD010000324.1, forward strand.
TGATATGGCTGCACTTGGGCGCCACGGCGTCAAAATCGACGTCGCCGACCAGGCGCGTGCCCGATTTGCGCGAAGAATCTTCGATGCGGTTGATGCCCACGTCGATCACCACCGCGCCTTCTTTCACCCAGTCGCCCTGAATAAAATTGGGAATTCCAATCGCCGCCACAACGATGTCGGCACGGCGCACTTCGCCGGGCAGGTCGCGGGTACGCGAGTGTGTGAGCGTTACGGTACAATCGCCGGGATATCCTTTTCGGGAGAGCAGGATGCTAATGGGCGTACCGACGATGTTGGAACGGCCGACGACCACGCAGTGTTTCCCCGCCGTTTCGATGTTGTAACGGCGCAGCATTTCAATGATGCCATACGGTGTGGCTGGCAAAAATGCCGGAAGCCCCTGCGCCATACGGCCGAAATTGACCGGGTGAAATCCGTCCACGTCTTTGCGGTGGTCGATAGCGAGGGTGATTTTTTCCTCGTCGATGTGTTTTGGCAGCGGCAACTGCACGATAAAACCGTCCACGTCGTGGTCGTCGTTCAATCCCTGAACGATGTCCAGCACTTCGGCTTCCGAAGTGTCGGCAGGGCGGCGGATCAGGGTGCTTTTGAACCCAACCTGTTCGCAGGATTTGATTTTGGAGTTGACGTATACCTGGCTGGCGGCATTTTCGCCGATCAGCACGGCAACCAGGTGGGGGATTTTGTTTCCGCGCTCGCGCAGCAGATCGACTTCGGCAGCGAGTTCGGATTTGACATTTTCGGAAAGCAGTTTTCCGTCGAGCAGGATCATGGGCAAAATATGTGGTCTGAATGAGGGCACAAAAGTATGTAGATATTTGGAAGCTGCTCTACCCCGTGTTGGGCAAAGCGCTCCTCTATTTGAGAATGAAGGATTTTAAGACATATTTCTGGTGTTGTGGCATGGACTTTTTACCTGTAGTGTAGCACAACATGCTTCATTCCTTTCACCAAATCTTTAAATGCCATGAAAAAAGATAAGGAAAAAGATGCTCGTTCGGACGCCAAAAACAGTGATAAAACCACCCATGTACCAAGTGGAAAAACGGGCGTTCAGGACAAATCTGCCACTACTTCGCGGAATGCAGGAAAAGATGATGATGATCATCATGCCCGCTCCTCTACCAACAAGGGCTAAATGATTGAAAAGGTAGTTTTTTCGTTTATATTACTTTTTAGTTAGTAGCAATACGAAGCCTGGCAGCATGACTGCTGCCGGGCTTTTTTTAAGAATGAGTGAATGCCCCTTACAACTGCAGAAGTCTTTCCGGATTTTTAGATCGCTACAATCTACATAAACTGAACATTTTCAGTAAGATACCACAGTTGTAAGGCTTAAAATTCCGGGAGGCTTCTGTTTTTTAGTTCCCCTACCCGATCCCTGAATTCGAGATAGGCATTCGAGTATACACTCGCCAGTACCGTGTTCGGATCGATACGCCTGGAAAGTGTACTTTCATTTTGCCGGGACAGTTTCAATGCCTCCTGCGCACACCGTATGGCCCCCAAAAGCGAGGCATCTACGTTTTCATCGGGCAGCACCACCGTTTTCTGAAAAATATCGGCCAGCATCTGCACCCACAGCGGGTTACGGGAAAACCCGCCGCCTGCATGTAAAGTATGCACCGGCCCGTGCGCTTCCAGGGCTTCCGCAATTATTTTGACGTTGAACAAAACGCCTTCCATCGCCGCGCGCACAAAATGTGGTTGCGCATGCTGTGCCGCCAGGTTTTGAAAACTTCCTCTTACCTGTGCATCATACAAAGGCGCACGTTCTCCCCATAAATAAGGTAAAAAAAGGAGACCTCCCGAACCTTCGGGGACCTCCGAAGCCATTTCCGCAAACGCCGCCGCCGTCAGTGAAGATCGGAATACCGATTTCCGCAGCCATTCCAGCACGTTGGTGCCATTGTTGCTGGCGCCCCCTACAATATACCGCTGCGCATCTACACAATAACAGAACGTGCGCATCGATTCGTCCAGAACCGCCTGTGAAGTGATCATTCTGATGGCTGCACTGGTGCCAATTGTGATGGCAATCTGACCGGGCTGCGTGGCATTGGAACCAATGTTGGCGAGCGCGCCGTCGCTGGCGCCGATGATATATGGTACGTCTGACGGAAGGTTGTACCGGCCTGCTACTTCATTCAGAACACTTGCCGTGTGGGAGGGTGCAACCAGTAGGGGCAGCCGCGCTTCTTCTATTCCGGCAAGTCCCAGTGCTTCGGCGTCCCATTTTTTTTGCCTGATATCCATGAGTCCGCTTGCGGAAGCGACTGCCAGATCGCAAGCAAATTCGCCGGTTAGTCGGTTCCATATCCAGGATTTGATGTCGGCAAACAGGTGTGTTTTTTTGAAAATTTCCGGCCGGTTTTGCCGCAGCCAGATCGCCTTGCACAAAGGCGACATGGCGTGAATCGGCACTCCGGTGCGGCTGTACAGGTTCAACCCCGCTTCTTGCTGCCGAAGCGCGCCGGCAATCACACTCGAGCGCAGATCCGACCATAACAAAATGTTTGTCAAGGGTTTGCCTGCATCATCCAGCGCAAGTAACCCGTGCATGGCCGACGAAAAAACTACGCCGTGCAGTATTTCCCTGCCTTGCACAACCTGCCAGGTTTCCGCCAGAACGGCTGTAACGTTTTGAAAAATATGCGCCGGATCCTGCTCCTGCCAGCCCGGCTGATCGCTGCGGGTGGTGTTATGGCGCTCCGCCTGTGCAAGCAATGCTCCTGCATCGTTCAGGGCGACGGCTTTTATGTTGGTAGTACCTATGTCGACGGCGATGAGCAAGGGAGTGGATGTTGAAGGGGTTGAGATTGTTGAGGGGTTGAGATTGTTGAGGGTTGAGGGTGGTTGAGTGGTTGAGGAGGTGAGATTGTTGAGCGAAGCACCCTCAACAATCTCAACTCCTCAACATTCTCAACAACCTCAACCTCCTCCCAAAACGTTAATCAGCAACGCCCCCAGCAGCCCCATCACGCCGATGATCGTTTCCATAAGCGTCCAGGATCTAAACGTATCGCGCAGGCTGAGACCAAACCATTCCTTAAACATCCAGAATCCGGTGTCGTTGACGTGCGAGCACATCAGGCTGCCGGCGCCGACTACCAGCGTCATCAGTTCGGGCGAAGCGCTGCCATTCGCTACCAGCGGCTGAACGATACCTGCGGCGGTCATACCCGCTACCGTAGCCGAACCGACCGCAATGCGCAGCAGCGTGGCAATGCTCCAGCCCAGAATCAGCGGCGACACCGGTGCGTCGGTCAGTTGTGCGGCCAGTTCCTTGCCGATACCGCTGTCTACCAGCACCTGTTTGAAAGCGCCGCCGGCCGCCACAACGAGCAGCAGAGACGCGCCCGCGCCCATGGCGGCAGACGATTTTTCCAATAAAGCACTGGCTTTCTGGTAGTTAGGGTTAGGCGACAAGGGATTTCTGCCCAGCAGCAGCAGCCCGAGGCACACCGAAACCAGCATGGTAATACCCGGGTCGCCGGCAAATTTCAACCACGCAAACGATTCATTTGCCTGCGGAAAATTCAAATCCACAACGGTTGAAAACGCCATTAGCACCACCGGCGTGAGGGCCACCAGCAGACTTTTGGGAAAACCGGGTAGAGCAGCCGGGTCAATTTCTTTTACCTGAAAAAGGCCGGCCGGCGGTTTGGCGGGAATGTTTTTTAAAAAAGACGGAAAAAAAACACCCGCCACCAGAATAGAAGGTATGGCGATTGCCAGTCCCAGCAACAACGTGCGCCCCAGGTCGGCGCCGAACAAATTGGCTACTGCCGTAGCGCCCGGGTGCGGGGGCAGGAACCCGTGCGTAACCGACAACGGCGCTGCCATGGAAATAGCCAGCGGCACGAGCGGCTGTCCGGAAACGGCGTTAATGGTAAAAACCAGCGGCGCCAGCACCACGAATCCCGCATTGTAAAACATAGCGATGCCGACGACGAAACCGGTGCAGAGAATGGCCCAGTTGGCCCTTGTAGGCCCAAAAACGCGCAGCAATCGTTGTGCAATGACCTGCGCAGCGCCCGTTTCGGCGAGGATACTTCCCAGAATAACGCCGAAAGCCAGTACCATCACCAGTCCGCTCAGGGTGCTGCCGATGCCGTTTTGGATCGACTTAATCAGATCGACCGGCATCATACCTTTTGCCAGGCCGACAAACAACGTGCTGATAATCAAGGCCATAAAGGCATTGAGCCGGACCAGGATGATCAGGGCCAGCAAAAGGGCGATACTGAGTAGCAGTAGGATCAAGGCGGGAAGGTTTTAGTTATTCATGCATTTTCCAGGCATCAAATCATGGCAATCATAGTCATCACCTAAAATCATAGTCAAAAATCATAGTCAAAAATCATCGTCTACTTTCGCTCCACCGCATGCCCGCCGAATTCATTCCGCAGTGCTGCCACCACTTTCCCTGAAAAAGTATCGGCCTGCTGGGAACGGTACCGCATCATGAGCGACAAAGCGATGACCGGCGTTGGAACACCTAGATCGAGCGCCGTTTCGAGGGTCCATTTCCCTTCACCGGAAGAATGCATCACGCCCCGGATGGAGTCGAGATTCGGGTCTTTGGAAAAGGCGTTGGCAACCAGTTCCATCAGCCAGGAACGCACCACGGAACCGTGGTTCCAGAGTTCTGCAATCTTTTGAAAATCAACATCGTATTGCGACTGCTCCAGCACCTCGAAGCCTTCGGCGATGGCCTGCATCATACCGTATTCGATGCCGTTGTGCACCATTTTGGTAAAATGCCCCGCACCGGGACCACCAACGTACAGGCTACCGCCGGGCAGGGAAATGTCATCAAAAATGGCTTTGCAATAGGCGAAAACTTCCGGTTCGCCGCCCACCATGGTGCAGGCGCCGTTCAGTGCGCCGGAAGTGCCGCCGGAGGTGCCGCAATCGATAAAATCGATGTCTTTGCCTTTCAGGGCCGTATAGCGCCGAACGGAATCCTTGAAATTGGAATTGCCGCCATCGATCAGGATATCGCCAGGCGCTAGGTGCGGCACCAGCGAATTGATCACGTCGTCGACAATCGGTCCGGCCGGAACCATCAGCCAGATGACGCGGCGACCGGTAAGTCGGCGACACAAGGATTCGATGGTTTCACCCGTTTCGATGCCCTGCACGGTACCAATACTGGCCGTCAGTTCTGCCGAAACGTCGTGCGCCACTACTGCATGGCCGTGGTTGTTGAGGTTGAGGGCAATGTTGTAGCCCATTTTTCCGAGGCCGATCAGACCGATTTGCATGATAGTGATTGTTAATGGGTTATAGGTTTATGGGTT
>JAKQJD010000318.1 GCA_029561355.1 Bacteroidota bacterium
TCATTTCGATCTCGTCGTGGTGAGCGCCGACAGCGTTCACGATGACGGGATGTTCGCCGTACTGTTCGCACATTTTCATGCCGACCAGTGCGTGGGAAAGTTCCGTTTCTTCTTCGGCTACTTTACCGATGTCGTGCAGCAAACCGGCGCGTTTGGCCATTTTGATCTGCTTCGGATTGAGGCCGAGTTCAGCAGCCATGATCGAGCAGAGTTCCGCCGTTTCGATGGAGTGCTTGAGCATGTTCTGTCCGTACGAAGAGCGGAAACGCATACGGCCTACCATGCGCACCAGGGCGGCATTGAGGCCGTGGATGCCCAGTTCGATCACGGTGCGTTCGCCGATCTCGATGATTTGTTCTTCGAGTTGTTTGCGGACCTTGGCAACTACCTCCTCGATGCGGGCCGGGTGGATACGGCCGTCGGCCACAAGGCGCTGGAGTGACAAGCGCGCCACCTCCCGGCGGATGGGGTCGAAGGAGGAAATAACGATGGCTTCGGGCGTATCGTCGACGATCACCTCGACACCTGTAGCGGCTTCGAGGGCGCGGATGTTACGGCCTTCGCGACCGATGATCTGGCCTTTCATGTCGTCGTTTTCGAGGTTGAAAACCGACACGGTATTTTCGATGGTGAATTCAGCAGCCATACGCTGGATCGTCTGGATAACAATCTTTTTGGCTTCCTTGCTGGCGTTGAGTTTGGCCTGATTGACGGAATCGCGAACGATCACCGTGGCTTCCGTTTCACATTTGGCGCGCACCGCTTCAAGCAGCTGGTCTTTGGCTTCCTGCTGGTTCAGTTTGGCAATATTTTCGAGGGCTTTGATACGCTCTTCGTTGGCGGCGTCCAGTTCTTCTTTTTTCTTTTGAACGATTTTCACCTGCTTGTCGAGGTTTTCGCGCAGGGCTTCCAGATCCACTTCCCGCACGTCCAGTTCGCCTTTGCGGCTTTCCAGTTCAGCAAAACGGGAGTTGATGGCGTCGGTTTCTACTTTGAGGTCTTTCTGTTGAGCAGCGATTTCGATTTCCAGTTCTTTCAGTTCCAACTGTCGGCGGGCTTTTTCCGTTTCCAGTTCCTGTTTCATGGTGGCGTACCGCTCTTTTGCTTCCTGTATTTTTTGCTGTTTGATGCGTTCGTTTTCTGCTTCTGCTTTGGACACCAGTTTTTCCGCTTTTACCGACGCTTCGTCTTCGACGCGTTTGGCGGTCAGTCGGGCTTCCTGAATGATCAGGTCCGCCTGGCGGTTTTGTTCTTCAATAGATTTCTGGTTTCCTTTTTTTATGGTTGCGGAGGCCACCAACCAGGCAACGACTCCGCCTATGGCAAGTCCTATTAATATCGATATGATTTCCATTTTTTGAGCATTTTGTGTGTTAATGTATGATTGGAAAGCGAGTCAGCAGATTTTTAGAAATGGCATCCTGACAGGTATGGCATCGCTATAAATCTCTTTCCCGCCGGCTTATTTTCGGATTACAGCACCCAGTTTGCTTTCGAATGCCTGCTGGAGTTGCTGCGTCAGTGCGTCGATTTCTTTATCTTGAAGCGTTTTTTCCGCGTCTTCGAATACGAAACTGACGGCGTAGGATTTTTTGCCTTCGCCGAGTTTGGCCGTATCTTCGAACACGTCGAACAGGTTGACTTCTTTCAGTATTTTTTTGGCTGTTTTATTGGCCAGTGCGACGATATCGCTAAACGGAACGGACTGGTTCAGCACCAGGGCCAGGTCGCGGCGTACGGCCGGGAAGCGGCTTATTTCACTGAATTGTATTTTGTTGTTTCCTACCGCTTTCAGGATGTTTTCAAAATGGAAGTCGGCAAAAAATACCGGGTTTTTGATATCCATTTTTTTCAGGATAGCGGGCAAAACGGCGCCGAAACGCACGAGTTCCTGCGTACCGCGGTGGTATTGCAAAGCGTACTGGTAAGGGCTTTCCTGAACGACGGTTTCCTGAAAACCGCTTACGCCGAGCCGCGCGAGCAGGTTGCGTACGTACGATTTCAGGCTATAAAAATCCACCGTTTTTTTGGCTTTCGGGTGCCAGCTTTCGGCACTATGCACACCTGTCATACAAACGGACAGCCGTGCGATTTCCGAAAGTTTTTCACCGGCACGACCGTAGGTCTTGCCGAATTCGAACAAACGTAAATCCGCATTCTGGCGGTTCTGGTTGCGTTGTACCGCTTCCAGCATGCTGAACAACATGGTAGGGCGCATACAGTCCAGGCCCTGGTTGGCGGAGTTATGGATAAATACAAGTTGTTCTTTTTCAACGGGCAATACCGCTTCCTCGCCCGTGTAATAAGCCGAATTGGTGAGCGCCAGGCTCATGGCTTCGTTGAATCCGTTGGCTGCCAGAAAATCGGCGGCCTGGTTGCGCACGGCATCCGGATTGGGGCGGGCCTGCACTTCCATGCTACTGCGAATCTGGGTAGGAATAGGTACGGAATCCAGTCCGTGTACACGCAAAATTTCTTCCACCACGTCGGCCTCGCGGGTCACGTCGGGTTTGTTGGTCGGGATCACGGCGGTCAGGCCCTCCGGCGTTTCGTTTTCCATGCCGATTTCAAGTGCGGAAAGAATGCTTTTGATTTTTTCCGTCGACAGGTTTTCGCCGATGAGGCGGTTGATGCGTGCGAATTCGACTTCCACGCGGGCAGGAAGTATAGGTTGTGGGTAAATGTCGGTAACGCTGGAATCAACTTGCCCGCCGGACAGTTCGACAATCAGTTGCGCCGCGCGTTCGAGGGCAATGAGGGCGCCGTTGGGGTCTACCCCTTTTTCAAAAGTCCAGGCCGCGTCGGTGCGCAGGTTGTGGCGCAACATCGAACGGCGGATGCTTTGCGGGTGGAAATAAGCGCTTTCGAGGAAAATGGCGGTGGTGGATTCCGATACGCCGCTGTCTGCCCCGCCGAATACGCCGCCGATACACATCGGGTTGGATTCGCCGTCGCAGATCATGAGGTCTTCCGCCAGCAGTTTGCGCTCGATGCCGTCGAGGGATTTAAAAACGGTGCCTTCAGGCAGGGTTTTGACGATGATTTTTCCGCCTCTGATTTTGTCCAGGTCGAAAGCGTGGAGTGGCTGGCCCAGTTCGGCGCGCACGTAATTGGTAACGTCCACCACGTTGTTGATGGGGCGCTGACCGATGGCTTTCAGGCGATTTTGCAGCCACTCGGGGCTTTCACCGATGGTAATATTCCGGATAACGACGCCCGTGTAGCGCGGGCAGGCCGTATTATTTTCCAGCGACACCGGATAAGGTGTACCGGAAGCCGGAAGCACAGTGGCGGCGCCGGAAATTTTTAAAGAGGCAGCGGGATTCTCGTGGTGGCGGATCCAGGCCAGCAGGTCGCGCGCGACGCCGAGGTGATTGGTGGCGTCGGCACGGTTGGGCGTAAGGCCGATTTCGATAATGGTATCGGTTTCCTGTTTGAACCATTGTGCGGCGCTGATGCCCAGCGGCGTATCTGCCGGAAGCACCATGATGCCGGAATGGTCGTGGCCGATGCCGAGTTCGTCCTGAGCGCAGATCATACCCTGCGAGGGTACGCCGCGCACTTTGCGTTCGCCGATAGTGAACAACTCGCCGTCTTTGCTCAGAACATTGGCGCCGGGCAGGGCGACCAATACTTTTTGCCCTGCGGCCACATTCGGCGCACCGCATACGATGGAACGTACGACGCCGTCACCCACATCGACGGTTGTGGCAGAAAGATGATCCGTATCTGCAATATGCTCGCAACTTAGAACCTGACCGGTAAAAACTTTATCCAGATCAACTAGCGAGGGTTTTACTTCGTCCCATCCTTCTACTTCCAGACCCAGCGATGTCAGAATGTCGGCGATTTCGGGGGTTGTTTTATGTGTGTCGAGAAAATCTCGAATCCAATTCAGCGATACCTTCATTACCTCAAAAAAACGTTCGGCACAGGAACGGTTTCCTGTAACAGAATTTGTGAATAGGCAAAGGTAGAAAAGGTTGTGAAAAATTGGCAGAATCGGCCTTAAAAGAAAAGCGAGAGGGTGAGAAAGTGAGAAGGTGAGAAAGTGAGAGGGCGAGAAAGTGAGAGGGCGAGAAAGTGAGAAGGTGAGAGGCGTAGAGTACACCGCTTCGCCCTTAGAAAAGAAGTGAGAGGTGAGAGGTAAGGGGGGAAAAGGTGAGAGGCGTAGATTACACCGTTTCGCTCCTGCATTTGAATACATGGAGCGAAGCGGTGTACTCTACGCCTCTCACTTTCTCACCTCTCACCCTCTCACTTCTCTAGTTTGGCGGTAGGGCTATCCAGATTTGAACTGGAGACCTCTACATTATCAGTGTAGCGCTCTAACCAACTGAGCTATAGCCCTGGAAAACCAGCGATTCGTTGGGAACGAACCGGCCTAAAACACGTTCGGAGTTTGAAGTAGGAAAGGAAATGCGATGTGCTTCCGTCTTCAAACTTCAAACTCCGAACAAAAAAAACATTGACAGGTAGCGAGACAATAAAGGAGTTGTGGGAGAGAACATCGAAGGATATCAATTAACCCTTCCTGGTCGTTTATTCATTTCACACGCTCGTAACATCTCTCTTAAAAGGAGGTATTCCAGCCGCACCTTC
>JAKQJD010000338.1 GCA_029561355.1 Bacteroidota bacterium
CCGCATCGAGATCGAAAACCTGCAAATGCAATTGCTCCAGCAACATACGCAGGCATCTGTTGCCGGCCCGCAAAAATCAACCGCCCAGGGCGATCGCCAGGGCGGCCCCGCCGCGCCCGAAAGCAGCGACGACCTGAAAATCATTAACGGCATCACTCCTTTTGCCGAGCAGCAACTCATCGCGCTGGGCATCCAGACCTTCGCCCAGATCAGCCGCTGGGACGACAGCGCCATCCTGGCTTTCGCCAAAGCGCTCAACGTGAGTCCCGGAAAAATTTACAAAGAGGATTGGGTCGGGCAGGCGCGGCACCTGGTGACGGGCGATCAGCAGGTGTGAGGCGACTACTCTATCTCGATATTGTACTTCTGCAACAACCCTGCCACGCCGGATTGTGAAAACTTCGCCTTTTTAATGCGGTTCTTCTCCGGGTCGATGGTATAGTTGAACGCTGTTCTGAAATCCGCTTTTTCCAGGATTGTATTTTCAAACGTCGCGTCCAGCAGGTCGCAATCGTTGAACAAAGCGCCTGTCAGGTCGCATTCGCCGAAATCGGTTTCCTGCAACTGCGTGTTTTTAAAAACCGTGTTTTTGAGTTTTTTCCGGTAAAAAGTGGAGTGGCGCAGCGCGCAGCCTTCGAAACCGACCGTGAGGCCGAGGTCGTTGCAATCATCGAAGCGCAGGCCCAGCATTTTGCAGTCGCGGAAATGCACGTCACGGAAGGCGGTATTCACCAGTTTGGACAGGCTCAGGTTGCAGCGCACGAAGGAGCAACCGGAGAATTTAAATCCCGAAAAATCGGCATTGGAAAAATCGCAGTCGTTGAACGTGCAGTTTTCGTATTCGCCCGGCGTGGGCGGCGCGGCGGCAAAATCGCCCGGACCGAACGATTTTTCTTCAAAATAGATGGATGCCATTTACTTCTATTGTTAAGATTGGTACTGCGAAGCCCTCGTAGGAGGATTGGAAAACGGATTTTGCCCTGACGGGCTGTTTTTTATTTAACCACAAAGGCACGAAGGACACAAAGCGTAGATTACACCATCAACACCATGGAATAGATACGTGTAATATA
>JAKQJD010000399.1 GCA_029561355.1 Bacteroidota bacterium
AACCGTTTCCGGAAATATTTGCAGTCCCCCTATCTCAACGACCAGCCCGATGCCCTGCGGCTGTTCGAGATCGTCAATGAAAGCCTGCGAAAAACGGTACCCGATGCGCAGGATTTTGAAAAAGAACACGTCTGGAAACAGCTGTTTGCCGGAAAAGAGCCCGAAGACCTGCACCTGCGCCGCCTGGCTTCCGATCTTACGCAACTCGCCTTACAGTTTCTCGTGTTTGAAGCCCGGCAGCAGGATCCACTTTCCGAAGCGCTGGAATTGCAGCAACTGCTGGGTAAACAGGAACTCAAAAAACACCTGGCCGGCGCCGAACGGCAGATCGATAAATACCTGGAAGCCTCCGTCGGGAAATCCTCGCAATATTATTACGTCCAGTTCAGAAAGCACGTCCAAACCTTCAACCAGGCATCCAAAACGGTTTCCACGGCGGGATATATGGATCGCCTGCTACCCGCCGACCATTTTCTGGAGTGTTTTTACATCGTTCAGAAACTAAAATTTTACGTCGGCTGGCTGCACTATCGCGGTTTTCGGGCCACCGACCAGGTGCTGGAGGTGTTTCCGGGATTCTGGGAATACATCGGCAGCGAAAAATTTGCCGATGTGCCCATCATCGCCGTTTACCAGAAAATGATCGCCTGTTTTACCGAACCGGAAGAGGAAGAGCATTTCCGCCAGTTTGTAATCGATCTGGAACAATATGCTACCGATTTGCCCGAAGAAGACCTGCGCGAATGCTACCAGACTGCCCAGAATTATTGCGCGCTTAAGATCAATCAGGGACGTACGGAGTATTATTCCGTTTTTTTTAACCTCATCAAAGACACGATTCAATGGGGTATTTTACTGGAAAACGGCCAGATCTCGGAGGGCGTTTTTAAAAATACCGTTACCATCGGGCTGCGCGTAAACGAATTTGACTGGGTAGAGGATTTTATCCGCGAATATGCCCCTTACCTGCCCTCCAACATCCGCGAAAATGCCCGTACCTTCAACCTTGCCAACGTGTACTCGCACCAGAAAAAATACGATCAGGTGATCGAACTCCTGCGCGACGTCGAGTACAGCGATATCGTGTACGCACTCGGCTCCAAACTGGTGCTGCTGCGCACTTATTATGAATCGGACGAATACATGGCCATGGACTCGCTGATCGACAGTTTTAAAATTTACCTTCGACGTAACAAGGTGATTTCCAAGGGGTTGAAACGAGAGTACAATAATTTTCTTGTCTTTTTGAAAAAACTGTCGACGCTCAGTTCCTCCAACCCGCAGGCGGTTCAAAAACTGAAAAAACGTGTGCAGGAAACCTCGCACGTCATGTCGAAAAAATGGCTGCTGGAACGGATCGACACGCTCGTGTAAGAGAAGTGAGAGGGTGAGAAAGTGAGAGCGTGAGAGTTTGGCCGCTCGATAAACGAAAATTTCACCTTGTTTCCCGTAGTTTTGCGCCCATTCTCTAAACGCTCACCTTCTCACCCTCTCACTTTCTCACGCTCTAGAACATGACTCCGCGTACCGTCGCTTTTCATACCCTGGGTTGCAAACTCAACTACTCCGAAACGTCCGCCCTCGCGCGGCTGTTCGAGGGCAGCGGCTATTTGCCGGTGAAATTCGAGGACGGCGCCGACATTTATGTGCTGAATACCTGCTCCGTAACGGAACAGGCCGACAAGGAGTGTCAGAAAATCGTGCGGCAGGCATTGCGCAGGCAGCCGGGCGCGTTCGTGGTGGTGACAGGGTGTTATGCCCAACTCAAACCGCACGAAATCGCCAACATCCCCGGCGTCGATCTGGTGCTGGGCGCGGGTGAAAAATTCCGTATACTCGATTATGTGGATGATCTGAGCAAAGCGCAGGGCAAGGGCATGGTGCATGCGGGCGAAGTGCGCGACGTCAATACGTTCACCGCGTCGTTTTCTTTCGGAGACCGCACGCGCTCTTTCCTGAAAGTGCAGGACGGCTGCGATTACAAATGCTCTTTCTGCACCATTCCGCAGGCACGCGGAGCCAGCCGCTCCGATACCGTGGAAAACGTGCTGCAAAACGCCCGTCAGATTGCTGCCGGCGGCGCCCGGGAAATTGTGCTGACGGGGGTGAACCTCGGCGATTTCGGCAACGGCACGGAAGTGATCGAAGGCACCCGCATGAAAAAAGAAGCGCTGTTCATCGACCTCGTCCGCGAACTGGACCGGCTGGATGAAGTGAGCCGCTTCCGCATCAGTAGCATCGAACCGAACCTGCTAACCGACGAAATTATTTCTTTTGTGGCTGGAAGTGAACGCTTTATGCCGCATTTTCATATTCCGCTGCAATCCGGCAACGACAAGCAATTGCGCGAAATGCGTCGTCGCTACCGCCGAGATCTGTATGCCGAACGCGTGGAACTGGCCAAACGCCTGATGCCGCACGCCTGCATCGGATGCGACGTGATCGTCGGTTTTCCCGGCGAAACGGAAGCGGATTTTCTGGAAACGTACCAGTTCCTGCAAGGGCTCGACGTATCGTACCTGCACGTATTCACCTACTCCGAGCGCGCCAATACACCCGCCGCTGAAATGCCCGGCGTGGTGCCAGTGGAAGAACGCCGCCGCCGCAACCAGGCGCTTCGCGGGCTGTCGGAAATGAAACGACGCGCATTCTACAGCGAACATGCCGGCACGGAACGCCCGGTTTTGTTCGAGCAGCACAAGGACCGCTCGCTGCTTTCGGGTTTCACGGATAATTACGTAAAAATTGAAATGCCTTTCGAGGTGGGCCGGCTGAATACGATTGCGCCGGTTTTGCTGGGGAATTTGACTGCTGATGGAGAGGCGGTAATCGCGCAAACAGCGATAGTAACTGTCTGAATCTTAAATTTATCGGTGCCAAACTTATAAGGTTTCCGCTTTCAGGATTTTATCATGCTAAAATATTTAAAGTCAAGGTTTTACAAGTGGACGGAGCGGAAATTGAACGTCAACATCGAACCGCTTTTGCCACTGGAACGCCTGGGCACCGGATATGGCGGATGGATCATTCCGGAAGGTTTTTTGGATAAAAATTCGGTCGTTTACCTCGTTGGCGCCGGCGAGGATGTTTCTTTTGATACCAATATTGCAGGAAAATACGGCTGCCCGGTTCACATCGTCGATCCGACACCACGGGCCGTGGAACATGTGGAAAAATTAAAGGCCCACATCAGCGCGGGTACAGATATGCCGCTGGCCAATACGCCCACCGGAAAATACCCGCACTATTCACCCGAAGTTGCCGGCCTGCTCCATATGCACCCAATCGGGCTGTGGAGTGAAACCACCACGCTGCGTTTTTTCAAACCGGATAACGACGACTACATTTCCCATTCCCTGGTCAACCTGCAAAAGACCGAGCGATTTATCGAAGTACCTGTTTGCCGTTTGTCGGAACTGATGCGAGAACAAGGCCATGGTCACATCGATTTGTTGAAAATCGACATTGAAGGCGCGGAATACACGGTATTACAATCGATTCTGGAGGACAAAATTCCCATAGACGTCGTGTGTATCGAATACGATGAATCGCATGCCAACCACCTGGACGGCGGTTATATCCAGCGCATCGAGGCGTCGTTGCAGGCGCTGGTGGCAGCGGGATTTCATGTGGTGGCGAAAGAAAGCACGAGCCACAATTATACGCTGGCGCATGGGCGGCTGGTTACGCGGCTGAAGGGTTGATATTTTACCGAAAGAATTGGACTATGGAGGTTACCCTGTATCGAAGTAAAATCTCGAATAGAGCACAATCGAGCGCTGCTTGAGCGACCCGGTGGCTCGAAGCCACCGGGTCGCTAGGCTAGGCGGCCCTACCAAGATTTACCACACTAATAACTGATAACCAATAACCAATAACTAACCCCGAAGGAGTTCCGCCGCCTTCTCGGGCGTAATATCCCGTTGCGGATTCGCCAGCATTTCATATCCCACCATAAATTTTTTCACGGTAGCTGAGCGCAGGAGCGGCGGGTAAAAGACCATGTGGAAATGCCATTCTGGGTGATCAATACCGTCGGTGGGCGCCTGGTGGATACCGGCAGAGTAGGGGAAAGACGTTTGAAAAAGAGCGTCGTAGCGGACAGTCAGTTGTTTGTAGGCATCGGCGAGTCCGTCGCGCTCGGCGTGGGTCATTTCCGAAATGCGTGCCATAGGGCGTTTGGGTACGATCATGGCCTCGAACGGCCATACCGCCCAGAATGGCACCAGCGCCACAAACTGTTCATTTTCAAACAGAACGCGTTCGCGGGCAGTGACGCCCGGTGCGCCGTTCAGTTCTGCGTCGAGGTAGTCGCTGAGCAGCGTTTTGCTGTGCAGGTCCCAGTATTTCAGTTGGGCGTGTTGTTTTTTCAGCGGTTCGTCGGGAATACTTTCCTGCGCCCAGATCTGTCCGTGCGGGTGCGGATTGGAGCAGCCCATGACGGCGCCTTTATTTTCGAAAATCTGGACGTAATTAACGAACGATTTGGCGCCCAGCACTTCATATTCCGTCACCCAGGCATCCACCACTTTTCGGATGGCGCCCACCTCCATGTCTGGAATCGTCAGGTCGTGCCGCGGCGAAAAGCAGATAACCCGCCCAACGCCGCGTTCCAGCCGGGCCAGAAACAGATCTCCCGTTTGCAGTTCCGCGCTGGGTGTGTCTTCCAGCAGCGAAGCGAAGTCGTTGTCGAACACATACACATCCTCATAGGGCGGATTTTGTTCGCCGTTGGCGCGCACGTTGCCGGCACAGAGGTAACAATCCGGATCGTGCGCCGGGCGGGTATCGGGCGCCAGTTTTTCCACCTGTCCCTGCCATGGGCGTTTGGCGCGGTGCGGCGACACGAGCACCCAGGAATCGGTGAGCGGGTTGTATCGGCGGTGCGGGTAGTCGTTGAGTAGTGCGAAGTCGTCAGTGCGAAGTGCGAAGTCCATGAGAGTGCGAAGTCATCAGTGCGAAGTGCCAAGTCCGCGAGTTTTGAATAATTGCAAAGTTATCTAATTTAAAGTGTGCCTTTGTATGGACTTCGTACTTCGCACTTCGCACTAGCGACTTCGCACTATCTCCGTTCCTGAAGTTAAATGCACCGGATATGTTTTCAGGATGATGCCGAATGCCTCTTCATAGGCCGTCCTGATAAAATCGAGAAAAGCGTCCATGGCATCCGTTTCCACCAGGTTGATGGTGCAGCCGCCGAAGCCGCCGCCCATTTGCCGGGCGCCGAGTACGCCGGAGAAATCGCGGGCTTTTTCTACGAGGAAATTTGTTTCCGGCACACAGACTTCGTATTCGTGGTTCAGTCCGTCGTGGCACTGAAACATCAGTTGGCCGAGTGTTTTAAAATCATGTTTTTGCAGCGCTTCACAGGCTTGTTCCACCCGGGCGATTTCTTCCACCACATATTTGCAGCGCTGGAAAACGATGGGGCGCAGGTCGGTTTCATGTTTTTTCAACAACTCAGGCGATACGTCGCGCAGACTCGACACAGCGGGATCGAATGTTTTTAACACCGCCACACCTTCTTCACATTCTTCGCGGCGGGTGTTGTATTCGGAATCGACGAGCGTGTGTTTTACGCCCGAATCGCAGAGCACCAGGCTAAATTCAGGTGCATCGAAAGGGAAATAGGCGTATTCCAGGCTGCGGCAATCAAGCCTGACCACCGAATTTTCCCGGCTGATAACGGAGGCGAACATATCCATAATGCCGCATTTCATGCCCACGAAGTTGTTTTCGCCGCGCTGCGCCAGCCGCACGATATCCATGCGCGACAAGCCGAGGCTGTACAACTCATTGAGAAGGAACATAGCGCCGCTTTCCAGCGCTGCCGAAGAACTCAGCCCGGCGCCCAGCGGTACGTCGCCGCCAAAAACGACATTCAGGCCGCCGAAAACGAGCCCGTCTTTTCGTGCTTCACTGATGACCCCGAGCAGGTAATTGGCCCATTTGAAATGGTCTTGTAACACTGTTTCCGCACTGTCC
>JAKQJD010000406.1 GCA_029561355.1 Bacteroidota bacterium
GTTGCAACGCATTGTACTTGTATCGACCAACGTGTGGCTGCGTGACCTGAATCTATCTTTTACGCGCTTTAACGACGTAAAATAAGCCCTTTGTTTAATTCGGTTACGCCGCTTGTAGGAATAATTGCAACGCGGATGACGCGGATTATGCGGATTTGCGCGGATTTTTAGTGGTCTGACGGCCACTTTTAATTTCTAAACCACGAGGGCACAAGGGCACTAAGCATCGTGTCTTTGTGTCCTTGTGGTTAAAAAAAATAACACCCGAGTGGCCGTCAGGCCACTAAAAATCCGCGTAAATCCGCCTCCTCCGCGTCATCCGCGTTGCCATTATTCCTACGAGGGGTACACTCTAAGAGCCCTCCCCCGCTTCACATCAGCCATTTATTCGCAGCCGGCAGTTTACTCAACAAGTAAATACACCCATACGACAGCGTCAGCACCATCAATGTTTGCGGAATAGCGCCCAGCAGCGGGTATACCGGCCGGTTGAAGAACAACTCCGAAGTGGTGTGCCAGTTGCCGATGTATCCGTTTTTCAGGATATCGAGTACCAGCGCGTGAATGAAGTAAATACCGAAACTCAATGCCGCAAACTTATGGATAAACCGGTCGATCCGTGGAAACCTGTCCGCGAAAGTCGACCAGTCGCGCCAGCGCAGCCAACTGAAAAACGCAATGACCATGATCACCACGTTGGGACTAAAGTAAACGTACAGGGTCTGGTCGTGGGCGCCTTTTCGTGCAGACAGCCACCAGGTGCCCAGGGCCGTCACCACGGGCATCAGCATCGCCAGCGCGTACACGAGCGTTCGCCAGCGGTCGGGCAAACGGTACGTGCTGAGGTAATATCCGAGCACATAAAAGCCGATGTAGCCCAGCCAGCCCACGTATTCGACCACAAAAAAGCCGGGAAACAAGTGCTGCATGGCCGTGATAAAAAACGCGATCCCGAGGAAATACTCGACTTCGCGGCGCTGCGCATGCCGGATAAATATACGAAAAACAGGCGTCAGCAGGTACAGGCTGACGATCATCGGCACAAACCACAGGTGGTAATACACGTCTTCAAAAAAGATCCGGTTCAGCACCTCGCTCCAGGTCGGCCACACACCCGCGCCGAACAGCGATTCGCGGTACTGGTAAACGGTATACACGACGGTCCAGAAAGCGAACGGCAGCAACACCCGCACGATACGTTTTTTCAAAAATTCACCCGTCGATTCGTGCCGCGCCGGATCGAGCAGAAACCCGCCGCTGAGCAGGATGAAAAACGGGGTCGCCCAGCGCAGCAGGCTACAGTAAATATTGCCCGTCCACCAGTGCACGTCCATGTTGTTGTTCGGATCGAACGCCGTCAGGTAGGAGCCGGTAGCATGGATCGTCACCACCGCCATAGCCGCGAAGGAGCGGATGTAGTCGGCGTACAGGCGCGTGAATTTTCGGGGCTTTTCCGGCGTATGTGCTAGTTCTGTCATCCGATAATGAAAGTACGAAGTCTTCAGTGCGAAGTGCGAAGTCTGGAATCAGTGCGAAGTCTGAAAGCAGTGCGAAGTCTTCAGTGCGAAGTTCGAAGTCTGGAATCAGTCCGAAGTCGTCAGTGCGAAGTGCGAAGTCTATGGCATTCGAGTGAATGTGGACTTCGCACTTCGCACTGAAAACTTCGCACTAATCACGCAGTGATTTGACCGGATACCTCTCCGAATCCGATGCGGACACCGTCTTTTTCGGCGGCGGCGCGCAGGGTCAGGGTATCGCCGTCTTCCAGAAACGTGCGTTGAATGCCGCCGGCCAGTTGGAGCGGATTTTTACCGCCCCACGACAATTCCAGCAGGGAGCCGTAACTGCCCGGTGTGGGGCCGCTGATGGTTCCGGAAGCCATGAGGTCGCCTATTTGTACGTTGCAGCCGTTCACGGTGTGGTGTGCCAGTTGTTGCGCCATCGACCAATACAGATATTTCGTGTTCGATCTGGAGATCACCGTTTCGGAGCCTTTCGGGCCGGGCGTGAGCGATACTTCCAGGGCGATGTCATATTGTTGTTTGCCTGTTTGCTGCAGGTATTCCAGCGGCGCGGGTTTTTGTTGCGGGCCTTTTACACGGAACGGTTTCAGCGCTTCCAGCGGCACGATCCAGGGCGATACGGTGGAACCGAAATTTTTTCCCAGAAACGGACCCAGCGGTACGTATTCCCAGCGCTGGATATCGCGGGCGCTCCAGTCGTTGAACAGCATGAGGCCGAAAATGTATTCGTCGGCCCGGTCGATGGGGATCGGTTCTCCGAGGGTACTGTTTTTCCCGATCACGAATGCCATTTCCAGTTCGAAATCGAGTTGCTGCGAGGCGGCAAACACCGGCGTTTCCTGGCCTTTCGGCACAATCTGACCCTTGGGGCGGCGTATCGGTGTGCCACTGGCTACAATGGATGAAGCGCGGCCGTGATAGCCTACCGGCAGCCAGCGCCAGTTGGGCAGCAGCGGGTTGTCGGGCCGGAACATGCTGCCGACGTTGGTCGCGTGTTCAATGCTGCTGTAAAAATCCGTGTAATTCGGGATCTGTAAGGGCATTAGCATCACCGCACTTTTGCGGTCGGTGAGCAGTCGCGCCGCATTGGCCGGGGCTTCCGGAAGACGCAGCCAGTCCTGTACCTTGCGACGAATACGGTTCGTAACGGGTTTGCCCAGTCCGATGAACTCGTTCAGCGTGGGTTGCAGGAATATTTTTTTGAAAAAACGTGCTTTCCCAAACAGGCCGGATTCGGCAGCGGCAACCAGATCGACAATGTGGTCGCCGATAGCGATCCCGGCGCGCGGCCGGTTGTCGCCGGTATGAAAAACGCCGAACGGGAGGTTGTGGATGGAAAAATCAGTATTGGCAGGCAGGGAAAGCCACATGATGGTGTTGAATTTGGTGAAGGTGGTGTTTGGTGTTTGGTGTGTAGTGTTTCGCACTCAAGTTTCTTTGACGATTCGGGAACCAAACACTATACACGATACACCAAACACTATTCAAGTGGTGGAAGCCGCAAAAGTCGGGAAATCCGCAGCGAAACTTTCTGTATTCAGCCGACTTTTTGAAACGGGATGTATTGAAATACGAATCTGTGCAACGAAACGGACGTTTTGATCGTATATTAGGGGTTGAGGTTGTTGAGATTGTTGAGGGGTTGAGATTGTTGAGGGTGCTTCGCTCAAACTTATTTGAATATCTTGAGCGAAGCACCCTCAACACCCTCAACACCCTCAACCCCTCAACACCCTCAACCCCTCAACACCCTCAACCCCTCAACCCCTCAACAATCTCAACCCCTCAACAACCTCAACCCCTCAACAACCTCAACCCCTCAACAACCTCAACCCCTCAACACAATTTTTCCCAACCATGAAGAAAATAACAACCTCCGACCAACGACAAATGGCCTTTTACCAAAGCGGGCCGCAACACCATACGCCGCTGGTGCTTCTGCACGGCTTTTGTGAAGACTCCTCCGTGTGGGAGCCCATGCTGCCGCACCTGACGGAAACACCGCTGATCCGGATGGACCTCCCGGGTTTCGGCGGCTCCGACCTTCCGGCGTCCATTCAAATGGAAGACTATGCCCATGCCGTTCACAGTGCGCTGCAATTGCTTGGTATTCAACGCTGTGTGCTCATCGGGCACTCGTTGGGCGGATACGTGGCACTGGCATATCTAAGGCACCACGGCATACACCTGGCCGGCATGGGGCTGTTTCACTCCCACCCGTTTCCCGACGATGAAGAACGTATTAAAAACCGCCGGCGCGGCATCGAAACCCTGCAACAGGGCAAACGGG
Source organism: Bacteroidota bacterium (assembly GCA_029561355.1). Taxonomy (GTDB): domain Bacteria; phylum Bacteroidota; class Bacteroidia; order Chitinophagales; family Saprospiraceae; genus M3007. Next base: position 3,814 of record JAKQJD010000406.1, read on the forward strand.
ATTTGTACGTCGCGCAGTTGTTTCCCAACTTATTCGCACCCAAATTTGCGGAAGCGCACCCGGAAATCATTCAAAAAATGACGGAAATGGGCCGCCGGCAGGATGCCGCAGGTATTATTGCCGCCCTGGAGTCCATGATTGCCCGGCCTTCGTACGAACAAACGCTGAAAACAGCGACCTGCCCGGTACAATTCATCCTGGGTGAAAAGGATGCGCTGATTCCGCTCGAAAGCGGACTGAAAGCGGCGGTAATGCCGCCGGCGAGCGACCTGCACGTGCTGCCCGGCGTAGGGCATATGGGTATCTGGGAGGATACGGAGGCGTGCGCGGGGTATGTGCGGGACTTCTATGACCGGGTAATCCAGTCTTGATTTGTGCTTCGGCTTCGCCTCGCGGATAAGATGGGGATTGTGCGGATGATGCGATTAATATTGATTTTTAGTGGCCTGGCGGCCACTTTTTCGGACTGTGATTTAGTATGATTTATATGATGGCCATGATTACGATTCGGTGTAATCATGGCCATCATATAAATCATACTAAAATCATAGTCACAGTTCGTATGGGTATTTCACATCCGTCAAAAACAAACCCTGCGGTGGTACGCTCAGGCTTTTTTTCAGGGTTTTCTGTTCGTTCAGCGCCGCCTGCACTTCTTCGATGGTGATTTGCCCGATACCAGTCTGTATGCAGGCGCCCACGATGAGCCGTACCATACCGCGCAGAAAGCGGTTGGCCGTAATGTGGAAGAGTAGTAGATGTTCTTCGGGGCGGTGCTCCCAACGCGCGGTTTTTAGTTCGCAGTGATAGGAATCCACGCCGCTGTGGGTTTTGCAAAAAGGAAAAAACGTGTCGTATTGCGGCAGCAGGTCGGCCGTTTGCTGCATTTTTTCCAGGTTCAGCAGTTTGTTTTGCGGGTAAAACCAGGCCGTTTGGGTGCTGAAAGGATCTTTGCGCAGCGACAAATAATAGACGTAACTGCGCTCATAGGCGTCATAACGGGCATGTGCTTCCGGGTGCATGGCGCGCGCACTGTATACCGCTATGTCATCGGGTAAAAGGCTGTTCACACCCGTCACAAAACGCCCGGGCAATTCCCCTTCCGCATCGAAATGCGCCACGTAATAACGCGCATGCACCCCCGTATCCGTTCGTCCGCAACCCGTAATACTGATCGGCTGGCGCAGGATCGTGCTGCACGCCTGCTCCAGCGTTTCCTGCACGGAAGGAGCGTCGGGCTGTATCTGCCAGCCGTTGAAGCGGGCGCCGTGGTAAGCGAGGGTGAGGAAGTAGCGCGTCATCAGATATGGCGCTGGATGAAATGGTGGCAGGCTTCGTCGAGCATGTTGAATACTTCTTCGAAACCGTTGTCGTCGTAGTAAGGATCGGGTACGGAAAGGCGCTGGCCGGGGCTGGTCTGGTCCAGAATAAGCGCCACTTTTTCGCGGTGGGCGGGCGTGGCTGCCAGGCGCAGTACGTCGGACAGATTTTGTGTGTCCATCACAAAAATCATGTCGAACTGCTCGAAATCGCCGGTGTGAAACTGTCGGGCACGCTGATCGGTAATATCCACACCTTTTTGCCGGGCAATGGCAATGGAGCGCCGGTCGGGCAACTGGCCCGAATGCCACGAGCCTGTTCCGGCGCTGTCGATGTGCCAGTCGAGGCCATGTTCAGCGGCTTTGTGCTTCATGATGCCTTCCGCCAGCGGGCTGCGGCAGATGTTGCCGAGGCAAACCATTAATATTTTCATGGGTGGGTGAGATGTTGAGAACGTTGAGGGGTTGAGATTGTTGAGGGTGCTTCGCTCAAGATATTCAAATAACTTAAGCGAAGCACCCTCAACAATCTCAACCCCTCAACATTCTCAACAAAATTAAAATATCTTGCTGAACTTCAACAAAAACGCCCCCGTCAACTGCCCGCCGCGACCAATACGGTCGGGACCGGTAGTGGTGCCGTCGGAGTTCACTTTGATTTCGTAAATACCGTCGCCGTTCACGTCTTTCTGCACCAGCACGTCGTTGTCGTAAAAATACTCGCCGAGCAGGTCGAGCGACAGGCCTTTAAAGATCACGAGGCTCAGGTTGTTGGTGAAAAGTACGTCGACATTTTCAGGATGATCGAGGTAGTTGGAAAACAGGCGCAGGCCGGTGGTAACCGAAAGCCGGTCCTTGTAGTATTTATTGTTATAAGCTGCCTTGAATTCGGAGCCGACCCCAAAAAAGGATTTTTTATAAGCCGTAATACGGCCCTCGTCGTTGCGGGTAACTTCATTGCCATGGATGCCGCGGGCGGCGATCGAGTCGTCGGCCACATAGATCGACTGGAGACCGCAAGGCGAATAAAAGAGCGACAGGTGCGGGTTGGGTTTGTAGTCGATACCCGGCGAAAAGGTGATCTGCACGGGCGACAGGAATTTCGCTACCACCTTGTCATTGGCATCGATGGGCGACAGGTAATTGCTGGCATACGTTTTCAGCAGCAGCGTTTGTGCAAATACGTCGGCTGCGATAAACCATTTGTCGCTGCCCAGTTTATAGCCGTAGCGGGAAGTGAGGCGCACAATGTCCAGGTTTTTCTGAAAACCCGTTTTCTGGGTCGGGCTGGATTTGCCGAGGCGCTGTGTGGAAAGTTGCAGGGAAAATCCGTTGTTCCAGAATACCTTGCCGGCCTTGTAATTAGCGAAAAAAGTAGCGAGGCCGCCCAGGCCGAAGCGGTTGCCACCGGCGCCCACTTTCGGGTTGACAAAGCCCATACCTGCCATATCGAGACCCATACCGCCGCCTTTCATCCAGCCGGAGGTGTCTTTCTTGGCCATTGCATTGATTTCCTTGAGGCGGTCGTCGCCGGCCTGTGCGGACATGTTGTAACTAACAAAGAGGATTAGAAGTAAGGGGTAAGCAAAAACCTTCATGACGATAAAGTGATTGGTGAAATATAAGACTGATGGCAGCGTGCCATCCTTTCAGAATTACGCCCCCGGTTCCAGCAAATCCTCTTCCTGTGCATCCGGATAAAACACTTCAACTTTTTCCGTGGTCAGTTTATTCAGCGGAATAATAATGGCGCGTTCGGGGGTTTGCAGGATCAGGGAAGTGGAGTCGATCATGACTACTTTGCCGCGCACGCCGATAATACGGACGTCGTCGCCCACCTGCACCTTGTTTTTATTGTAATAGCCGGCCAGGTAGTTGGAAACCAGGTCTTTCGAAGCGAATCCGTAGCCGAAGGCAAATGCCAGGGCGCCTGCGCCGATAATGACGGTCAGGTTGGATGCGATGAAACCGGTGGCGATTTTCGCCTGCGACAAAGCGCTCACCGCAACAGTGATAAACAGGAAATAAAAAATGCCCGATGCGATCATTTTGGCCGAGGAAATACCCATGGATTGCAGGGCCGTCTGGGCCACACTGCGCACAATGTCGGCCAGAAAAAGCCCCAGAAGGAACAGCACAAAAGCGGAGAAGAGCGCGGGCAGGTAGTTCACGATGTCGCGCACCATATCCGTGATGGCCGGGATGCCGAGCATGTCGGTAGCGAATATGATAAAGCCGAGCATGAGCACGTAATAGACCATCTGGGCTACTACGGCCGAAACTTCGATGCGCATACCGGAGCGCTGTACGATGTCGATGTCGTTCAGTTGCTCGCCCATCCGGTCGATTCCGATGCCGGAAAGCACTTTTTTAATGATCTTCCGGGCGGTGACGGCAATCAGACGGCCGATCAGCAGGATGAAAAGCGCCAGTGCGATCTTGGGAATCGCGGCGGAAAAACGCTGGATCAGGTCGTTGAATACCCCTTTTTTCAGTTCGTCTAGAAAGCCCATAAGTTGGAAAAGGAAGATTATTGTTCGTTAGCAAGGGTCAAAAAAGGGTGTTTGGTTTTTGGTGTTTCGTGTTTGGGGGTGCTTCGCGCTTGATATTTGTATTGCTTTGCGCGAAGCACCCCCAAACACAAAACACCAAACCCTAAACACCAGTTAAAGGTCTCGTCCCGGTGGAATACGCCACAGCGGAACCTCGTCGTCGAGGTGTGCGCCGGGGCCGTGTGTAACGGGCCGGGTCGGGGCTTCACCGCCGATCATCAGAGCGACCGCGCCCAGCGCATTGGGCACGAACACTTCAACTACTTTGCCAAAAGCAGAGAAAGTGCGGGCCTGCTGCAGCACGCGGTCTTCAATTTCGGGCGGCACCCTTTCAAAATCGGACTGCCATTCTTGAAAGTTATTTTTCATAACAGAGTGATTAAAATGCCGAAGAGGATGAATAAATCAGTTTGTGGATGTGTTTATTTGTTAATGGGAAAATCGGGTATCGTCGGGTATTAAAAAGAAGCGACTGCAAGCGTCGCATTTATTCTTCTATGGGGTCGTGGCCGTATATTTCTTCGTAAATCATTTGGGAGCGTTGCTTGGCCCGCATGATCTGCATTTTAATGGCGCTTTCCGTTTTGCCGAGCACTTCGCCGATTTCCCTGATCTGCATATCGTCGATATACTTCATCATCAGAATGGCTTTGTCGCCCGGCGGAAGGCGGTCGATCACTTTTTCCAGGCGCTCCTGCTTCATTTCCAGCAACACACTGTCGGGCAATTCCTGGTTGGTTTCCTTGCTTACCTTGCCTACGTCTTCGGTAAAAATCAGCGGCATCTTTTTCTTTTTCCGGATCATATCTATGCAGTAGTTATACGTGATAGAATACACCCAGGTGGAAAAAGAGGATTGTTCGGTGAATTTGGCCAGATTGAGCAGGACTTTTATAAAAATATCTTGTGTGGCATCCCGGGCTTGCCCTTCGTCTGCCAGCATCGAAATACATTTGGCAAACACTTTCCCGGCATACCGCCGATACAGTACTGTAAAATACATCGTGTTCTGGTCGCGCAGATATCGTGCGATCAGTTCACTGTCCGTATAGTCGGTTATTTTCTTGGCAACGACTGGCGTCACTGGGGAGGGCTTTAAAAAGAAAAAGAAGGTTATCGCCGCAAAGAGACGAAAAAACGCCCGGATCAGAACAATGATCTTGCATTTTCTTTCAAAACCGTTAATATGACGTTAAACAGCGATATGCGTCACATGGGCGCTGGAATTAAAGTTTCAATCTCCTGTTTCTTTGCCCTTAAATTTTGAGACATGCTGAAATCTTTTGCAGTTGCCTTGTTCTTCCTGATGACCGGAATACCTGTTTTTGCCCAGCAGGAGCAACCGGCCGAACCGTTTCCGTTTCACGTGAGGCTTACCCAAACGGACAGTACGCAAACGGATTCGAAAAACGTGCTGCCAACAGGCAAACCCACGGTGCTCGCTTTCTGGCTCACCACCTGCGTGCCGTGTATCGCCGAATTCGGCGCATATACCCAGAACTATGCGCAGTGGAAGGAACAGGCCGATTTCAATCTGGTGGCTATTTCCCTCGATTTCCCCGAACGTTTTAAAAAGATCGGCCCGATGGCTGCCGAAAGAAAATGGCCCTTCCCGGTGTACTGGGACAGCGCGCGCGCCTTTAAAACCCTGCTGCCCGGCGGACTGAACGGTCTGCCGCAGGTGTTTTTGTTCGATAAAAACGGAACACTCGTTTGGCAGCACAAGGGCTTTTACCAGGGTATGGAAAAGGAGTTGTTTGCGCAGATCAAAGGGCTTTAGGTGTTTGGTGTTTGGTGTTTGGTGTTTGGTGTTTGGTGTTTGGGGGTGCTTCGGGCTTGGGCATTTAGTGCGGCTACGCCTCCCGTAGGAATAAGGGCAACGCGGATGACATGGATTAGGTGGATTTACGCGGATTTTTTGTGGCCTGGCGGCCGCTTTCTTGAATTTACAGTATTAAATTATTAAACCACAAGGTGCACAAAGGGGGTGCACAAGGTTCACAAAGCGATTTACGCCATGTCTTTTGTGAACCTTGTGCAACCCCTTTGTGCACCTTGTGGTTAGATAAAAATGCCCAGGCGCGAAGCACCCCAAACACCACACCCCAAACACCTACCGTCCCCCGGTAGCGATCTCGATATATCCGCTCAGCACGTCCTGCCGCAGTACCACCCCGCTCACCCTTTTCTCATACACTTTACAAACGAAGAAATACGTGCCTTCGGCCACGGTTTTTCCGTTCTGGTTGGTACCATTCCAGTTGATCTCCGGGTCCTGGGTCTGGAACACGAGGTTGCCCCAGCGGTTGAACACCTGCAGGTCGATGTGGTCGATAAAGCGCCAGCCGGGGAAGGGTATAAAGAAGTCGTTTTTGCCGTCGTCATTCGGAGAAAAGGCATTGGGTAAATCGTATTGTGGGCAATTGTCGACGCAGATGGGTGCGCTGCGCGGACTTTCGTTACCCACCGAATCCAGTGCGGAAATCGAATAACAGCCCGCCAGCCCGACATCCAGGCTGTGCACGAAGGAGGTATTGGTGGCGTCGCCCTGCTCTGCCAGCAAGGTGAACGGTTCGCCTTCCGATTCGGCATACCAGATATGATAGGAAGTGGCGTCGTCGGTTTCGGAGCAGGCTACGTTCGGATTGGTCCAGTTCAGGCTATTTTCATACGGCGGATCGGGGAAAATGCCGGAGCCTCCGTTGCACAGATTACTTACCGTGAGGGTAGGCGTACAGGGCGGAACCGTGTCGATCGGTACGCCGCAATCTTCCTGCGAGAGGTTGACAATCGGGTCGATGACGCCGCCGATACTGTACGTGCCTACGCTGCGCACGTAATAGCAGTATTCCGTTCCGTTCACCAGTCCTTTGTCGTAATAAGGGCTGGACGGCGCCGAGCCGATGGAATCGAACAGCCCGGTTGAGTTATCCTTTCGGAAAATATCGTAGCGGTAATTATCCCAGGGCACCAGTTGCTGCCAGGTCAGGATATTGGTTTCATCCGTAGATTGTATACTTAAACGAACAGATGAGGCTTCATTGGTGCTGCCGAGCGGGGTATTCAGGCCGTTCACGTAAAAAGCGACCTGGTAGTGGTACGGAGCATCCGCCGTGTTCAGGTTCTGGTCGAGAAACATCGTGTCGTTTGCCTGCCAGAAATTGGCTGCGACAAAAGAAGCGCCCGGCACCTCCGTCAGGCCGCCCGGACCGAATCCGTTGCCACGCAGCAACTGATACCGGTACGGCCCTGCATTGATCATCGTATCCAGATCTGCGGGGTCGGGTTTCGACCACTGTACCTTGATCTGCCCGTTGGCCGCGTCGGTTTCCTGTATCGAAACGTTGGTGATCAGCGGCAGATCGCGCGGCAACTGTACGCATACTTCCTCCGACGGAAGGCTTTCCACGAGGTTAAACGGATAACCCCCGCCGGACAAACGTGCAAATTTTGCTTCTACCCGGTAGCAATACGTGCGGCCGCGCTGTACCTCCGTGTCTTTGAAATAGTAGCGGCCGTTCTGCATCTGGTTGGTCACGAGCACCAGTTCGGTGTATCCCCGTCCACTCATGCCCGGCTGGCAGGTATCGGGTTCGAACGGGTTGGAACCTTCTTTCCTCCATACGGAAAACCCGAAAAAATAATCGTTCAGTGCATCTTCACAGATGTATGGTTTTCCCCAGGTAATGAGCACCTCTCCCGGGCTGGCGACCGCCTGCACGTCTTCGGGCGCGGGGCCTACTACTTTAATAGACACGGCTTTGAGGTCGGCCAGTTTGGGAAATCCGTCATCGACACCCTTGAATACCACGGAATACGGATATTTCGAAATATGATCGCAGGTAGTCACCCAGCGGAATGTGCCGGTAACGACCGGATCCTGTGGCGTCAGCGGTGCGGTGAACGTAGCCGGGCTGGGAATCAGGGTGTCGAGCGGGCCACCCGCAGCCGTCAGCAGCACTTTGTCGAGGCTGTCGGGGTCGGTGGCTGTCACGTCGAACAGAATGGTTGTGCCGGCTACCACACATATTTTTTGAATGGCCTCGACTTTGGGCGGGTTGTTTTCACATTCGTCTACAAAAATCTGCATGTCGCGGATCGTGGTATCGATGGGCAATCCTTTTCGCCACGACACCACGATAAATGCCAGGTTGTAATCGCCGGCCTGCTGCGGACTGTTCCACACGATGTTGCCGTTTACGGGGTCGATGGTGAGGGAGTTGTTGGGACCTGCGGAAATCTGGTTCGGGTAACTGTAATTGGGCACCGCTGTACCGAGTCCCTGCAAAGGCACAATAAAATGATACGACAAACTGTCGTTATCGGTATCGAATGCGCTGGGGTTGTGGGTAAATACCTTGCCCACGCAGGCATTGTCGATGGGGTCCGTTGTCAGGTAGGGTGTGGTATTCCAGCCGCCGAACTGTGGGTCCTGAAAAACGTAGATCGTTTCGATGTGGAACGGCACATTGTCGGAGGAAGGCGGATTTACATTGATAATCCCGGCGATACGGTTGGGGTCGGTCATGGAAATCCGGTAGGCAGCCGGTCCGGCATAGGTATGAATGGCGATGTAAATATTTTTTTTCAGGTCGCCGGGAAACAAGACTCCTTCGCCGTTGCCGTTGATACGCGGCACATTCTGACACGGCGAGCCGTCGCCCCAGCAAATAGGCAGTGTATCGCGGTCGGCATTGACGCTGCTGGCTTTGGTCCAGGTAATGATAGTAGCCTTGATGGTGAGCGGACCGATTTGCTCGATATGGATTTCACCGGCACGGTTGTGTGTGGCGAATACAAAGAAAGGGGAGGCCAGGCAGGCCAGCAGGAAAAAGAGTTGCCGTATTGTCATGTTTTCTGCTTAAGTTTATCGTGAAACAGTTTTGGGATGTAAAGGATTTGTCTCCTGTTGTCTTAGAGCATGTTGAGTTTTTCATTGCCGGGCTGCAAACGAAAAATTTTATTTCAAGCCTTCGTTAAATTTTTCGCCGGATTGCCCGCATCCGACTGCAAAATTTGCCTTGCCTGAAATAAAATTTTTCTGTTTTCGCCTCAGCATGAAAAACTCAGCATGCTCTTACAACGAACAAGTTTAAAATAATTTTTCAGAGAGATTCATAAAAATGCGTTTTTTTGCCCAAAACCGCTGTTTGCAAAGCCAACTACACCCTTTTCAGATACCAAATTTCCCATATATGCTGCTTTATAATGTTACCGTTACAATCGATCTGGACGTTTACAACGATTGGCAACGCTGGATGCAGGAAACCCACATACCCGACGTGATGGCGACCGGCATGTTCTTGTCGTACCGCATGTGCCGCCTGATCGGGCATGAGCACACCGATTCCGAAATTTTTACCGTGCAATACCTGGTTAAAGACATGACACACCTCATGCGTTACCAGCAGGAATTTGCACCGGCACTACAGGAAGATATACGAAAAAGATACGAGGGTAAGTATGCCGTGTTCCGGACGGTGATGGAAATGGTGGACCACAACGAGAAAATGTGATGAATGAAGAGCCTTGTGATTCGTTTGCTCGTTCAGAACCTGTAACTACCATTTCCCGGAAGCCGGCCACACAATGGATAAAATTTTGTGGATAGTTCTCTCCTGTTTTGTAGAGTTAACCAAAAGAACTTTACATCATGAAGAAACAATTTTCGTATTCCTGTTACATCCGCCGGAAGCGTTCAGTGCTTTTCGTATCTCTCTTTTTAATTCTGTGTGGGTATGCCTCGCTATACGCGCAACTCACGCAACTGCCTTGCCAAAGTCAGGCACAATATCAATTGCACGTAAACAACATCGATGCGGTGGTAAACCTGGGGTCTCGTTTATTTTCCCCCGACCATTTCAATCCGGCTGCAGGCCCCGACGTCACGGGACCGTCTACGATTTACAGCACCGGACTTTGGCTGGGTAGCCTCGGTCCTGACGGACAGTACAAGTTGTATGCATCCGATTACAGGCATCATAGCCAGGCCGGCCCGCTTGGCAGCGACAATACGGCGGATAGCATTACCTGTCTGAACTGGGACCAAATGTTCACGATGCAGGGAAGTATGGTAGCCCAGTTTTTGAATGACCTTCCGGGACTTGGCACGAATATAAGCCTGGCTATCCAGCAATACCCGAAAATCATGGGCTGGCCCGGCAGGAACAATCCTTATTTTCTGCAAATCAAGGGATTCGATCTTCCGGCAGACAAGACGCTGGCGCCTTTTTTCGACGAGAATAGCGACGGTGTTTATGATCCGCTTCAGGGCGATTATCCGGTCGTCGCTTTAGACAATGGCGTGCAATTCCTTCCAACCGAATGGGTTTGGAACATCAGTAATACCGGCCCTTTAACATCACTCGATTCTAATTCGACATATGTAGGCGTCCTTGCCGAAATCCAGTCGACTGCCTGGGCCTTTCATTGCGAGGATCAGACCGTGCTGAACCGCACCGTTTTTACGTCGCAGCAAGTGACGTATCTGGGGCAGGAACCGCTTGATTCTTTTTATATGGCGCTTTGGTGCGATTTTGATCTGGGTTGTTCTCTGGATGATTACACCGGCTGTACGCCTGACAGAAATGCTTTTTTTGCCTATAACAGGGATGCCTCGGATGGTGAACCATCGGTAGATTGCGCGCCTGTTTTTGCAAATACGCCTCCCGTACAAATGGTGGTCTTACTGAATAAATCCCTGGACAAGTTCATTACTTACAATCGTGGCGGCCCTTCCGGACAAGGCACGTATAGTTATAATTCAGATCCGAATTCGTCTTCAGATTTTTACAATTACATCAGCGGCTCCTGGTTAGATGGATCGCCGATTACATTTGGAGATAACGGATACCACGAGAACGGCGGCACCCCGACGAATTTTGCTTTTCCGGGCGACCCTTCCGATCCGAATGGATGGAGTATGGTCAGCGCGAATATTCCTTTTGCTGATCGCCGCGCTTTGGGTTCGCATTATGTAGGAAAACTGCTTCCCGGCCAAGTGGAAACAATAACCGCAGCCTGGACCGCTAATTTTGACGGCACTTTCCCGAATATTCTGGGTCCTTCCTATACGGATATGGCGACGCTTCAAACTATTTACGACCAGGGCTTTTCCAATGCCTGTGCTGTTTCCGGTATTGTTCAGGCGCCCGCTGATGCTGTGTGGAACATCGCTCCCAACCCTGCCAAAGACTTCATTACGGTGCGGTACAATGATTTGACCGTGCAGGAAATTCGCCTGTTCGATGCCACCGGTCGCCTTGCCGGGCAGTGGTCGAATGTGCCGGACGAATCCATGACGATCAGCACCGGGCACCTGCCGGAGGGTATTTACCTGGTACAAATTCGAACGAAATCGGGGTATTTGACGCGGAAGGTAGTGTTGGGATTGTAACTCCACTTGTCGGTAGCACGGCCTTCAGGCTGTCGGGATAAAGGCCATTCATGGCCGCGTTATGTAATAAAAAATAATTTAAGGGCCCTGAAGGGCCCTTTTCCCGACGGCCTGATTGAAGTTTCTTAATAAAACGGCATTAACAATGTATTTTCTTCAATGGTAATCCAGCCTTTCGCAATTGATCGGCGAAGATTCCCTGCGGATTAAGTACACCGGCAACAGACAGGTTTTGGTTCGACGGTTTTTGAATTC
>JAKQJD010000427.1 GCA_029561355.1 Bacteroidota bacterium
GTCGCCTTTCTGAAATTTCCGGCGCAGGGTACGTTTTTCCAGTTGTACCCCAAAATGGAAGTAGTGTCCTTCCCAGGCATTGCGCGTTTTAAAATCGCCGATAAAATAGGTTTCCGTTTCAATTTCCAGGTCGTTTTTCAGCGGCTGCATGGCTACGCCGTTGATGCGCAGGCGTTCGAGCACCGTTTCCCAGGCGGCTGGAAGGATGTATGCGGCAGGTTTTTCTACTGTTACGGAAGGCTTGAAATAATTATAGTAGGAAATGTTTTTCTCGTAGGGCTTGCTGCGGTCGTACCAGAGGCGCGGCAGTCCGCTCACTTCGGAAGGTTTGTAGCCCGCTTCGTAGCCTTTGAACAGGATTGAGTCGTGTTTTTGCTGGTCCAGCGCGTAATCCAGGTTGAAAGTGGTTTTGCTTCGGGTCAGTTGAAATGCCGCTTCCCGCACTTTCCCGATCTCTTCATGGTGACGATCGATGAAATGAATAACGGACTCCATGAAATGGTAGGTGCTCCACAGGCGGTCCTTGAACGGCTTGAGCATGTGCGTTTCCGGCATGAAACCGATCGTGTTCCACAGCGCCGCGTAGCCGGTTGAAAAACGCGCGTAATCGCAAAAACCGACGATGCCCGAATCGGGCACCTCATTGGGCGAATCCACATACGGCGTCATTTCCCAGTTGCGGTTTTTCATGTCGCTGTACAATTCCGGCAGCATGGTATTTTGTAAAAACTGCCCGAGCGGCGCTTCCAGTTTGTCGTGCTGGGTGGCTATCAGCGTCATCGTGTACTGGTAATCAGCGCCGTTGCTGGTATGGTTATCGACAAAAATATCGGGCATCCATTTCTGGAAAATCTGGTTGAACGAGCGGGCGTTCCGCGAATCGCATTTCACAAAATCGCGGTTGAGGTCGTAGTTGCGGGCGTTGCCGCGGAAGCCGTACGATTCCGGCCCGTCCTGGTTGGCGCGGGTGTGGCTGTTGCGGTTCAGGCAGCCGTCGATGTTGTAAACGGGAATGAACACGATCACCAGGTGTTCCAGCACTTTTTGCATGTCCGGTTTGCTGAAATAATCGCGCAGCAGCAGAATGGTGGCGTCGATACCTTCCGGTTCTCCGGGGTGTATGCCATTGTTTATCAATAAGATACGTTTACCGGAAGCCCGTATTTGCTCCGGATCGAATACGCCGGCGGTGTTCAGCACGGCCACATGCAGCGGGTAGCCGCTGTCGGTGCTGCCGGCCGTTTCCAGGTGAAAAACACCGGGGTGGGCAGCCGCCATTTTTTCATAACATTCGATGGCCTCGAAATAGGTAAGTGTCTGGTTGGGGTTCGTTTCAAACGGAATTTTAAAATCTGACATAGGGCGAACGGGATGTATTTTTCCGGTACAGGAGATAAAAAGCAGTAGCAAGAGCGGGAAAAAGCGAAACATACTTTTGGGCGAAAGATAGGGAATTGGGGGCTTTGGAATTGTTACTTTTGCGGGGTGAGTGCGGCTACGCCCCTCGTAGAGTTAATGTCAACGCGGATTAGGCGGAAAAACGCGGATTTAGTGGCCTGTCGGCCACTCGTTGCAGGATTTTAAGGATGAACCTCGAACGTGATTTGGGAAAAGTGGCCGTCAGGCCACTAAATCCGCGTTTTTCCGCCTAATCCGCGTTGCCATTAACTCTACGAGGGGTGTAGCCGAACCCCAAAAATCTCATCATCAGCCGCGGGCAACGCGCCCCAAACACCCAACACCACACACTAAACACCAATCCAGCGTGCTGAACATCGAAGTCATCTCCGCCGGCGCCGGTTCCGGGAAAACCTACCGGCTCACGGGCCGGATGGTCGAACTCCTGCAAGACGGCGTGCGCCCGGCAGGCATTATGGCGACCACTTTTACACAAAAAGCGGCGGCGGAACTCCAGGAACGGGTGCGGGTGCGCCTGCTCGAATCGGGTATGAGCGAGGCCGCCAACGAACTCGGCTCGGCGCTCATCGGCACTGTGCACAGCATCGGCACACGGCTGTTGCAGCGCTTTGCCTTCGAGGCGGGCGTGTCGCCGCTGGTGGAAATCATTGCCGATGGCGACAGCCAGCGCCTGTTCAACGAGTCGCTGGCGCAGGTGCTCACGCCCACCCGCATCGAGCGTATGAACCAACTCGCCGACCGCCTGGGGCTGTCGAAAAAACGCGCGACCGGCGAAGCATACGACTGGCGCCGCAATATCCGGGAAATGACCGACGTGGCGCGTGCCAATAATTTTTCCCGAAAGGTGCTGGAAACCAGCAAGTTGCGCTCCTGGCAATCGTTCGAGCGTTTGCTCCCCCCGGTGCAGGATACCGACCCGGTGGTATGGAATAACCGCCTGCTTTCAGCCATCGATCAATCAGTAGCGGCACTGGAAGCCAATGAAAACGACACGACGGTGGTGACGCAAAAGGCCGTCGAAGTGCTGCGCGATTTACAAAACCAGTTGAAATACCGCGGCGAACTGTACTGGCACGAGTGGGTGAAAATTGCCAAAACCAACCCGTCCAAAAAAAGCGCCGATCTGGTGCAGGACCTGCGCGAACTTGCCTTGCGCCACGACGAGCACCCGCAGTTCCGGGCCGACATCAAGGGCTTTATCGATCTGGTGTTCGACATCGCTACCGACGCCCTGGGCGAATACGAGCAATACAAGAAAAAACGCGGCCTGATCGATTACACGGACATGGAAACCTACGTGAGCCAGTTGCTGCGCGTGCCTTCCGTGCGCGAAACGCTGGCCGGCGAAATCGACCTGCTGCTGGTCGACGAATTTCAGGACACCTCGCCCATTCAACTGGATATTTTCCTGCAAATCAGCCAACTGGCCAAACGTTCCATCTGGGTGGGCGACCCCAAGCAAAGCATTTACGGGTTTCGCGGCGCCGATCCGGTGCTCATGCAGGCCATTATTGAAGAAACCGGCGGCGTGAAAAATGAAAATATTCTGAAACAGTCGTGGCGCAGCCGGCCCGATATCGTGCACGCTGTCAATGCCATTTTTACCCGCGCATTTCCCAAAATTCCGGCAGAACAGGTGGCGCTGGAACCCGCGCGTTCCGACGATCCGGACCTCGAACCCGCCCTGCAACACTGGAATTTCCTGTCGGCGCTCGATGAAAACAAGGTGCCCGGAAAACCCTGGATACAGAATTGTATAGCCCATCAGGTAGCGGTAATGCTGGACCGTAAAGTGCTGGTTTACAATAAAAAAACGAAAGAAAAACGCCCCGTTCAGCCCTGCGATATCGCAGTGTTGTGCCGCGACAACCGAGACTGCCTCGATATGGCCGAAGCCTTGCACCGTGCCGGACTCAAAGCCGCCATCAGCCGAACGGGCCTGCTCGATACGCCGGAAGCCAAACTGACGCTGGCCTGCCTGAAATACCTGCTCACGCCGTCCGATGCGCTGAGCGCCGCTGAAATTCTGCTGCTCACCAACCAGATGTCACTGGAAAAAATGGTGGAAAGCCGGCTGGAATGGCTGCACATGGAATCGGAAAGCGGGCGTACGCACTGGGCCATTCACGATACTTTGCTCGATCAGTTGCTACAGTTGCGGCCGCGTATCGCCGATCTTTCCGCTTCGGAAATCCTCAACCTGCTGCTCGACGAACTCGAATTGCGCCGACTCGTGGCCCCGCTCGGTTACCTCAACCAGCGCCTCGACAACCTCGACCGGCTGCGCCACTATGCGCTCGATTACGAATCGGCCTGCAATCGCCTGCATTCCGCGGCATCGCTGAGTGGTTTTTTACTGTGGATCAACGACCTGTGGCGCAACCAACTGGATGCCCAGGGCTCCGGCGAAAGCGAAGATGCCGTGAAAGTGCTCACCTATCACCGCAGTAAAGGCCTGGAATATCCTGTTGCCATTTGCCACAACCTCGACGAAGCACTCAAGGAACGGATCTGGGGGCTCAGCCTGGTGGCGGAAACCGAAAAGCCTGATATTCAAAATATTCTGGGGAATCGCTGGCTGCGTTTTTGGGTCAATCCCTACGCCGACCAGTTTCAGAATACCCACCTGGAAGAAACGCTGTTACAAACGGAAGAGTGGGGCGCCGCGTCGAAACAGGCGCTCGAAGAAGAAGCGCGGCTGCTGTACGTCGGCCTTACCCGGGCCCGCGATTACCTGGTGTTCCCGACGGTGCGCAAACCGTCCAAATGGCTCAACCGCGTGTTCAATCAGGGCGACGAATCCATTCCGACCCTCGATGCAAATTCCAATGAAACACCCTTTTACCACAACGGTGTGCCGCTGCGCTGCCTGACGGAGCAAACCATCCAGCCTAAAGATTTTCCCGAAGCGGAGCCCGACACAAGGCCGGTGTCGTTTCATGCGCCCAGACAGGGTCGGCGCCCGGTTCCGCGTTCGCCGTTGCAGATCGATGCCACCGGTGAGTTGCCGCCGGGGTTCAACCCCGCCTGGGCGGATCCGCAGCCGTTTGCGCCGTGGCTCGAGTTCCGGGGCGATTATTCACCGGCACTGGGAAAGGCCGTTCAAAGTTTGCTGGGCATCGCTTTGTATCCGAACTCCGACGCGCAGTTTTTACAAACGGCACGCAAACAATTGCAGATCAGGGAAGTAACGGATGCCGTTTCGGCGGAACAAATGTTGCAGCACGCGAAAGCATTCCGCGATTTCTGGATGCGGCAATGCCCGGCAGCAGCGTGCCATTTTCAATATCCGTTACAGGGTTGGCAAGGTAAAAGACTGCTACAAGTTCAGCCCGATATTTTTCTGGAAAATGAAGATACGGTGGTAGCCATCCAGTTTGCCGGATTTGCCGAAGGCATGAAAAAATGGAAACACCATGCGCAATCCCTCTCCCCGCTCATGGGCTGGACGCAGGTGCTGCTCCGGCAGTTATTTCCGGAGAAAAAAACGGCGGTTTGGGTGGTGTTTGCGGTGGAAGGGCAAGCCGTTTTAGAGAAGTGAGAGAGTGAGAGAGTGAGAGGGTGAGAGAGGTGAGAGAGTGAGAGCCGACTTCGAGTACGCCTCCTTCGCCCTAAACAAACAGATTCTGGGGCGAAGGAGGCGTACTCGAAGTCGGCTCTCACTCTCTCACTCTCTCACCTCTCACTTCTATTTCACCGGGTATATCTGCGCCATCGCATAAGCGAACACCGCAAAAGCGATGCTGCCGATGAGCACACCCAGGGCCAGGGGCCGGTCGTCGCTGGTTTTCAGCATAAAGAAACCGGCGATAATACCGCCGATAGCCAGGAAATAGTAGGGAATGATGTATTGCAGCGCGCAGAAAAGCGCAAAGGTGGCGATGGTACGGAGTAGGGTAGGGAGCAGCATTTTAGAAGTGAGAAGTGAGAGGTGAGAGATGGTGAGAGAGTGAGAGAGTGAGAGGGTGAGAGAAGTGAGAGAAGTGAGAGCCGACTTCGATTACACCGCTTCGCTCCAGCCGTTTCGATTGTAGAGCGAAGGGGTGTAATCGAAGTCGGCTCTCACTTCTCTCACCCTCTCACCGCTCTCACTCTCTCATTTCTATTTTTCCCATCTCCTGCGCCCCAGCGACAACACCGTAGCCGCCAGAAACAGCACGATCACGGAAATAAAATACACCACGTCGCGTGAGTCGAGCACGCCGCGGCTGATGGAATCGTAGTGGTAGGAGATGCCGATGGATTGTACAATGTCATCCGTTTTGCCGAAAAAGATAGGCAGTCGGCTCAACGAATCGAAAGCCATATACGTCATGAAACAGAGGAACGTAGCCAGCACGAAGGCCACAATCTGGTTGTTGGTAAGCGAACTGGCAAAAATACCGATCGCTACGAATGCCCCGGCCAGAAACAGCAGGCCGATATACGATCCCAGAATGCCGCCCGAATCGAGGTTGCCCTGCGGCGCGCCCAACTGGTATACGGTAATGTAGTAAAACACCGTAGGCAGCAGGGAAAACACCACCAGCGTAAGGCAGGCGAGGAATTTTCCGCCTACGATCTGCCAATCGGAAATGGGGCGCGTAACCAGCAATTCGATGGTGCCGGATTGTTTTTCTTCCGCAAAAGTGCGCATACTGACCGCCGGGATAAGAAACAGGAAAATCATCGGCGCCACACCGAACAGGGCGTCGAGATTGGCGTAATTGTTATCCAGTACGCTGTATTCCGGGAACACCCACATCACCAGGCCCATCAGCACCAGAAAAGTGCCGATGACGATATAGCCGATCAGGGACGAGAAAAAACTATTGATTTCTTTAAAATAGATCGCGAACATGGCCATTATTTGGTGAGTTGCTGGAACACGTCTTCCACGCTGAACAATTCCTTGTGCAGTTCCAGCAAGGTCAGTTTGTTGTCCACGGCAAATGCGAAAACGTCGGCGCGGATGTCGTGCTCCGCCGATGCAGTCATTTGCCAGGTATTGCCGCCGAGCGATTGCACGGCCAGCACGTGCCGGATCTTCTTCAACTGGCCGGCGTCTGTTTTGCCGGCAAATTCCGCCGTGACGATGCTTTGCCCGGTAAACTGTTGTTTCAACTCCTGGATGGGCGCGTTGGCTACCAGTTTGCCTTTGTTGATGATGATGGCGCGGTCGCACACGGCTTCCACCTCGCCCAGGATGTGGGTGCTGAGGATCACCGTTTTTTCGCGACCCAGGTCTTTGATCAGTTGGCGGATCTCGATGATCTGGTTGGGGTCGAGGCCCGAAGTCGGCTCGTCGAGAATGAGCACTTCCGGGTCGTGGAGCATGGCTTGCGCCAGTCCTACGCGCTGGCGGTAACCTTTGGACAGTTCACCGATCAGTTTATGGCGGTGACTGGTCAGGCCGGTGCGTTCCACCATTTCATCCACCCGTTTGGCGGCGTTGCGCACCTGGTGCATACCGGCGGTAAAGGCAAGGTACTCGCGTACGTACATATCGCGGTAGAGCGGATTGTGCTCGGGCAGGTAACCCACGCGGGCACGCGCCTCCATGGGCGATTCCGAGATGTTGAAGCCGCAGACTTCCACCTGGCCTGCCGACTGGGGCAGGTAACCGGTGATGATTTTCATGGTGGTTGTTTTCCCGGCGCCGTTGGGCCCCAGGAATCCAAGTACTTCGCCTTTATGTGCCTCGAAAGAGACATCATCTACGGCATGCTGCGCTTCAAATGTTTTGACTAAGTGATGAACCTTGACAGACATAGTGGCGCAAAAATACGAAATTAGTTATCAGTTATTAGTTATCAGTTATCAGTCTGGTAGCCCTTGGCTTTTAACTGATGCCGGGAGATACCAGACTGATAACTAATAACCGATAACTGATAACGAAAAACTAAACGTTGATAAGGTCCAGTCCGATGATACCGGCTGGAAGGTGAGTAGATGTTTGCTTCATGCGGGAAAACCTGTTAGTGAAAGAAAGATGATTATAAACCGGCCTTTGATTCACTTTTCGCGGATTAAACGCCCAAAAGTAGTGCGTGCAATGAAAAGTAGATATGAATTATGGAAATAATATAAAATATTCTCCATGCGTCCCAACAATGCACTTGCATTTATAAGGCAACCTTGCGTTTCAGGCATGAAATAAATACTGCTAAATCGCCGTCATGTTTTTATGTAATCCCGCGCCGAATCGCATCCTTTCAATACTTTTGGCGGTCTATCTTTCTGTACTACGTTCATGCTGAAATTTCTCCGTCCAAATACCGCCGATCAGGACAGCGATGAGTCGCTGCTGGCGCGGTACGTCCGGACGGGAGAAACGGAGGTGCTGGGGCGACTGTTCGAACGGTATATGCCAATGGTATACGGCGTGTGCCTGAAGATTCTGAAAGACCCCGGCAAGGCGGAAGATGCAGTGATGGGCGTGTACGAGTCGTTGAGCCAAAAAGTAAAAGAACACGAAATCGCATCGTTTCGGGGCTGGTTGTACGTGTTGGCACGAAATTATTGCCTGATGGAGTGGCGGAAAGCGCAGCGGCGACCGACCGATCATTATGCTCCGGAAGACATGGTGTACCACGATGCGGTGGAACATCCGGCAGAATATGAACTCCCGCAGGACCGCGCACCGCTGGAAAAATGCCTGGAACAACTCAATGCCGTGCAACGAAACACGGTGCAATGGTTCTATTATGAAGAAAAATCGTACAAGGAAATATCCGAAATGATAGCAGAAGACGTGGGTAAAGTGCGCTCGTACATTCAGAACGGACGCCGGAACCTGCGGATTTGCCTGGAAAAATATGGAATTGCGGGTGGTTGAGATTGTTGAGAGGTTGAGAATGTTGAGGGGTTGAGGTGGTAACTCAAAGTTTTCAACTCGCTCTCAACCCCTCAACAACCTCAACCCCTCAACCCCTCAACCCCTCAACAACCTCAACCCCTCAACAACCTCAACATTCTCAACCTCTCAACAAAAAATGAACCTTCCATCCGACGACAAGCGTTTTCTCGACCTGCTGCAAAAGTGGCAGGAAGGGGATTTTACGCACCGCGACGAACTGGAACTTCAGTCGCTGGCGGGCAGCGACGATTTTCGCCGCGAGGCCTGGGAGGGTTTTCAATTGCATCCCGAAGCAGATCATAAAGGCCGTTTGGCAACGCTGCGGGCGCGTATCCAGCCGGAACGCGGCGGACGGCGGGTACTATTTCCGCAAATCATGGCAGCAGCGGCGCTTTTCGTTTTACTGCTCGGAGCCTTGTGGTTTTTCCGGGGGCCGGGGCCGGAAATCCCTGAAAAAATTGTCCAAAACGATGCGCCGGTTATTGACAATCCATCACTTTCCGATGCCGCCGAACCGGCCGCACAACCTGAAGTTCCGCAGGTTTTAAAAGACGTTGCGACCAGAACGGTACCGGAAAACCCCGCTCCCCCCAGAGCAGTTGCCGACGACAGGATGGCAGGCGCTAGCGCTGGCCCGGAAAAAAAATCCGAATCCGAAAGTGTTTTTTTGAACGACCTGGCGACGCCCGCCCCGCCTTCCATTGCAAGTGCGCCGGTACCGGCCGAATCCGCGGAAAAAGACGACGAGGTGGTCGCCATGGAAGAATCCCAGTCCCGGAAAGAACAACAGGGCTTTGCTGAAGATAAAAAGGATGCAAAAGCAAAGGCCGCTCCTGCCCGGAAACCGCAGTTCAATCAGGCCAAGCCATCGGCGCCAGGCAATGCAAACGCCATGGAACCTGTCAATTACGATATGCTTGCCCTACAGGATTACCTGCGCCGCAATGCCCGGCTTCCAGAGGCGGCGCGGCAGAATAACGTGAGCGGATTTGTGCGGGTATCGTTTCGCCTGAACAACAAACGGGAACCCATAGACTTCAAAATACTGCATTCTCTGGAGTACGGCTGCGATGAAGAAGCGCTGCGTTTGCTGCGGCTGTACGACTGGCGTAATTTCACGCAGGATACTTTTGAGGTAGAAGTGCCGTTCGTGCGGTAACACTTTACTGAATTGGGGCCCATGTGGCGAAATTTTCCCAAAAAAATGCACCGCGTGTTTAACCAAAGTACCTTTGCACTGTTGTTACAGCGATTTGATTGAACTGATTGATTTTGAACAGACAAGCAGAATCCCCCATCCCTACTCGTTACGGGTCCTTTCAGATGATCGCATACGCCGATGATCCGGCTGAAAGAATGCCGCATCTGGCCTTTGTTGCACCGAATTTTGATCCTTCGCGACCTGTTCCCGTGCGCATTCACTCTGAATGCATGACGGGCGACGTATTCGGTTCGCGCCGCTGCGACTGCGGTGAACAACTCGATATTTCCCTGAAAATTACCGCCGAACGCGGCGGCGTGGTCATTTACCTGCGCCAGGAAGGCCGCGGGATCGGGCTTATCAACAAACTAAAAGCGTACAACCTTCAGGACCTCGGCCTCAATACCGCCGAAGCCAATACCCACCTCGGTTTCGATGTGGATGCACGTCAGTACGACTGTGCTATTTACATCCTGCAGGATCTCGGCATCAGTCAGGTCGAACTCATCACCAACAATCCAGACAAAGTGGAAGCACTGCGCCGCTCACCGATTCAGGTCACCGGCCGCATCCCCATCGAAATTCCCGCTACGGATGACAGCCGTGATTATTTGCAGACGAAAAAGGAGTTGATGGGGCATCTACTCGGCCTGTAGGCCGATCGTTATTGGTTATTGGTTATTTGTTATTAGTGGTGGTGACCCTTGGCTTCATACCATGGACCAAGGGTCACCACCACTAATAACCAATAACTTATAACCAATAACTAGAAGAGCCACTCCGCCGCCTTCGGAAACTCCTGCCCCCAGCGACCCTCATTGTGGTGGCCTTCCGGATCAATTTCCAGGCGGAACTGCAAAAGGCCGGGCGGCATACCGCGTTTTTCCACGGCATCCCTGAATTTTTTGGCATTGGCCACCATATTGGAGCCTTCCTTGCCGCCGCCGTACAGGTAAATTTTGGTTGGACTTGAAAATGCTGCAAACTGCATGGGCTCCACATAAATGCGGGGCGTGAGCCAGAGTGAGGGCGAAAAAATCATGAATTTGGAATACACCTGCGGAAACATCAGTCCGGCGTAGATACTGATCAATCCCCCCATACTGCTGCCGCCCACACCCGTATGGGTGCGGTCGGACAAGGTGCGGAACTGTTCGTCTATGTAAGGTTTCAGCGTCTCCACCATGAACCGGGCATAATCCTGCCCCAGTCCTTCGCCCCATTTGTGGGTGTCGTAGGGAGAGAATTCGCGGATACGTTCCTTGCCGCCGTGGTCGATGGCCACTACGATAAAATCACCTTTACCATGCTGTGCCATGAACGCCAGTTTCTTGTCGACACCCCAGGTGCCGAATGGCGCATCCTGTTCGAACAGGTTCTGGCCGTCCTGCAAATAGAGTACGGGGTAGCGCTTGTCGGTGGCGTGGTAATTCCAGGGAAGCAGTACGGAGATGCGGCGTTTCCGGCGAAGTTGCGGCACATTAAAACGTTTGGCAACAACCTGAATATCAGGGTAATATTTCGGGTCGTAGGCGCCGGAGTGCTGTTTCCAGAGCGGTACGATATCGGCAACTTTACCACGAGGGGCTTCCATACGGCGGTTGGTGGGTGGGTGGCCGTCTTTGCCGAGTTCCTCGGCTTCCCAGCCGCCTTTTACGTATTTGTATTCGAACGGCTCGCCACTGGACGGCACCTGATGAAAAATATACTGGTAATGACCGTCCTTAATTTTAACCATTTTAAAGCGCTCGTCGCGGGTAGTCCAGTCATTGAAACTCCCGGTCAGGAACACAGGTCGCACATCATCGGTCGGTGTAAAAAGATCTAACGTTAGCATATAATACTGGCCGCGTCGGGCAACGACGAACGGACAAAGGTTTTGTAGCGTTTTTTACAGAAATTAAATGCCGCCGAAAACGACAGAAGCGGCGGCATATTCGAGTATTCGGCACGCAAAGGTAGCCAATGCGGTGATACCTGCGTGGTTTGTTACTCGCGGAATTTATCCAACAAGTGTGCCAGTTCCATGGCTTCGGCTTCGCTGAGTTTGCTGCCTGCCGCACCCGGACCGTTGATAAAATTGGCCTGCTCGATATCGGAAAGCAGTTTTTTACCTGATTCCGATATCGAAACGATCACCATACGGCGGTCTTCCGTATGTGCAACCCGTTCTACCAGTCCTGCCAGACGCAGTTTTTCCACCAGGCGGCTCACATTGCTGCTCCGGTCGATCATACGGCTTTTGATGTCGAGCACCGACAGGCCTTTCGGGAAACTCCCGTTCAGGATGCGCAATATATTGTATTGCGGCCCTGTGAGTCCATACGGGCGCAATTGCCGGGTAAGCATACAATCCAGCCAACTTGCCGTAAACATTACATTCAATACGGCCCGCTGATGCGCCTGCAGAGGCTTGGTGTTTTTTAATTCCAGTTCCAATTTCATGACACAAAGTTAAATGTCTTGACACTAAAACCGGTAAAAAAATATTTGGTTTAAAAATGGACATAAAAAGGCCGGAAAAACACCTTTCGGCGCCGTCCGGCCATTCAACTATTTTCCGATCTTAATTTTTTGGTTGATGAGGG
>JAKQJD010000480.1 GCA_029561355.1 Bacteroidota bacterium
AAATACCACAAGTGTTTTCGGTTATCGTAAACCCGGAAGGCAAAGAACCGCCCAAAAGCGCGTACTGCGCACAAGTAAAAGTTCTCGTTACTGTCCCGTTTGTTCCTGTTATTGCTCCCATTCATCCATCATTTTATTGCCCACAATCCAGATTTGCGCAAATATGAAAACCACTCCCGCAATAACCGCCGCAAGCGCGTAGTATGGTCCGTTTCTAAACCCGATCATGATTGCCAGCGCCCAACAAAACAGGAACACGCCAACCTTCCACCCCGGCGTCATATCTTCCCACCATTCGACCACACGACCCCATGCGGCGATTGCGAAGGCGATCAGCGCGGAAAGGAGGATGATGGTGAGGTGGCGCGGTTTCATGTTCTGAAAAACAAGGTGTAGACAAGATGAAAACCGGCGGCAGAGACAAACCATCCGACTGCCATAAACAGGCAGGTGGTTAGAAACATCCGCAGTCGCTGTCCGTGAAACTCAAAATGAAGCACAGCCAGGCCAAGTATTGCAAATCCGCATCGGGTGAAAATCCTTTCCAGTTCGCCGAACAGGTGGTAAGCGTCTGTCAGGAATACCAAAAAGGTAGTGCTGCCCCGAAATGCCGGACCCTGCTCCGGATTTCCGTTCTCGTATTTATTGCGCCAACTCTCTGCCGGATTCCACCACGTAGCATCGGCATGCGGAAAGCGGGCCGCAAACGCACCGTAGTGGTGGGATACGGTTTCTTTCAGGCCGTAGGCAGCGCCGCCCAGGGCGATGAGTGCGGCGGATAGCAGGAGGAGGGTGTAGCGGCGCATGGTTTAATAGAGGTTGTGCACGACGCCTGCCGGGTCTTTGTAGGACAGTTTACTATCCGTCGTGCTGTAGAAGATGGTGTTGTTGGGAGCGGCGCCGTTGTCGTAGGAAACGGGCGTTTGTTTCAATATATTCACGGCTCCAACATCCGGGAGTGATCTGTCGCTAAATCCTGCGGAGTAATCTGCGGCGTACTTCGCCCCTTCTCCAGCCGAAGAAGTAATTGTTATACTTTCATCGCCTCCAATGGTAAGGTTCTGAGCAGCGAGAAACGAAGCATTATTCCCTTCAAACGACACATTTCCTGTTATTGCCACATCCGAAACGTTCAGTTGTAACGAAGCTCCCTCCCCGGTATTAAAACCGATTGTCCCGTTTTCAACCGAAAATACTTTTGTGTCTAAATCTAAAAGCGTGTTTGCGGGTATTGTCCCATTCCCCCCTCCATTGGTAAACCCCGTACCCAGCGCCCCGTTTTCACTGGCAATAAGTTGCTTTGCAAGTCCTACGTCTAAGACACTGCGGTCGTTACTCAGGATGTCCAAATATTCTGCCAGGTATTCAATGCCTAATTTCGTAGTCCTTCCATCCGCAATATTTAAGGAT
>JAKQJD010000506.1 GCA_029561355.1 Bacteroidota bacterium
TCTGACGGATGCCATGTTCGAACTTCCTACCGGAATCAAAGCCGGAGCGAAAGACGCCAAGAAAAAATTTGTGGTCGACCGGGCGTATGCGCAGGAAAAACTGGAACGCTCGCAATTGGGAAGGCTGAAAGCCGCTTAAAAAGTGAGTGAGAGAGGTGAGAGAGTGAGAGAGGTGAGAGTCCGTAGATTACACCGCTTCGCTTTTGCATAGTTCCAAAAGAGCGGTCATGCCGATGGTAGGGTGAAACGGCGTAATCGAAGTCGGCTCTCACCCTCTCACATCTCTCACCCTCTCACCCTCTCTCACATCTCTCACCACTCTCACCTTCTTTTTTGTGTTTCCCGACGTAAAGACCTACTACAACGACACCCGGTTCGATTACCGTACCATCTGGAACCATCCGGAGAATGTCGCTATGCACTTCGGGTATTACGACGAGCATGCCGACAAGCACCGCGCGGCGCTGAACAACATGAACCGTGCGCTGGCCGATCTGGCGGAAGTAAAGCCCGGCGAACGTGTGCTCGACGCCGGTTGCGGCATGGGAAGCGCCTGTTTCTGGCTCGAAGAAAACCGGCAGGCGCACGTGACCGGTATCAGCATTGTGGCCAGCCACCTGGAAGATTGCCGGAAAAATGCCCGGAAACGCAATTCAAAAAACACCGAATTTTTAGAGGCCGATTTTTGCGCCCTGCCTTTCCCCGACGCGTCTTTCGACGTGGTATGGGCCTGCGAAAGCCAGTGCCATGCCGACCGGAAACTGGATTTTTACCAGGAAGCATTCCGGGTGCTCAAACCCGGCGGCCGACTCGTTGTGGCCGATTACATGCGTACCGCCCGCCCGGTGAGTCCGCTCGGAGAAACGCTGCTGGAAGGCTGGCTGCGCGCTTGGGCCATTCCTGATCTGGATACGCGGGAAGAGCACGCTGATTATTTGCAATCCGTTGGATTTCAATCTTTTGAGATAAAGGATATCACCAAAAATGTACGCACTTCCTTGCGGAATCTGCACGATTTGTGCCGCAAATGGCTACCGATCGGGAAAGTGCTTTTGTTTTTTCGAATTGTAAATAAGGTGCGGCTGCAAAATGTGCGGGCTTGCATCCGGCAGTACGAGGCCTTGCAGGAAGGAGCGTGGTTTTATGTGATGGTGCTGGGAAGGAAATAATTACCAGCTCCCCCCGCCGCCGCCACCGCTACCACCACCACTGCTACCACCGCCCCCGCCGCCCGAAGAACTGCTGCTCGGCGCCGAACTGAACACCGAACCGATATTGTCTACCTCGTCGGGAAAACTCGTAGCGAAACTACTCCAGCCGTCGTTGAAATTGCCGGTGCCGTAGCCCACGCCATGGTACCAGCCGGGC
>JAKQJD010000529.1 GCA_029561355.1 Bacteroidota bacterium
ATCCTGGAAGATGACGATACTCAAAACAAAGGCTGATGTGGATTCGCTGAGCGAATTGCAGCAGCGAAAAGCGGCTTTGAAGGCGCAAATTGACGTTGAAACGACAGAAATCAGGGAGATCTGGCAAGACGTGCGGCACGACCTCCAGCCGGGAGAAATTTTAGGGCAGGCTGTAAAATCCGCTTTGGGTTTTAAAGATAAACACGACACCCCGGCAGACGAAGCCGCTTTCGGGTTCGCTTCCAAACTGAGCGGTCCGTTGCGCCTGGTAGCAGATGTCCTCATCCGCGATCCGAAAGTGGCATTGCTGCTAAAAATCGCTACGCCGCTTACCGTCGCCTACCTGCCCGGGATTGCCCGGAAAGCGAAGGAAATACTGCCCCATAAAAAAGACGTATTCGGTGCGTTGCGAAGGAGTGTAGCAGGGTTGCGAGCAACTTTAAAAAAGAAAGAGAAGGAGCAGGACGATGTCATTGAACACGGATGAACAATGTATTACCAAAGAATAAAATGCCATGAAAAAAGACAATTCACTACAACTTCTCCTCGGCGGCGCCTTGCTGGCCGGAGGGGTTTATTTTCTCTACTACACGGAACGCGGTATAAATTTGCGGAAAAAACTCGTGCGCTCGGCTACCGACAAGGTAGATGAGTGGCTGAAAGACCTGGAGGTGGAACTGGGCGTGGCCGAGATGGCTGCCGTGGGTGTAGACGAGGAAGAGGAGGATGAATATCCTGTATAGTTATTGGTTATTTGTTATTGGTTATTAGTGTGGTAACCCTTGGCCCGACAAACATTCCGGACCAAGGGTTACCACACTAATAACCAATAACAAATAACTAATAACATCAATTCAACTTATCCATGTCCCGGATCAGAATCGTATTCCGGTTGAAATGAATAAGGTTTGATTTTTTCAACTCATTCAGGATAGCAGTCACGGTCTGACGGCTGGCGCCGACGAGGTTTGCGATGTCCTGCTGCGTGAGTCCATGTTTAACGAGGGTTTCATAACCCACCTGGCGACCGTGTTCTCCGGCGCTTTCTTTCAGAAATTCCACGATGCGGGTGCGCACGTCTTTCAGGATGAGCGATTCCCAATGGCGTTCGGCACGACGCAGGCGGTCGCCGAGATTCAGCATAACAGCCTGCGCAAGCCGGAAATTTTGCTGCATCAGGTACCGGAAATCTTCCACTTTAATGGCCAGATAGTCCACCTCTCTGCCCATGGAACTGGCAAATTCGGAGCGATGCTGCTCACCGGCCAGGCCCAATTCTCCGAAAATCGTATACGGATGCTGGATGTTTTTGATGATTTCACGCCCGTCGGGGGAGTAGATGCCGATTTTTACAGCCCCCTCGATCAGGAAACACAAATATTCGCTGGGCTCATCGGCCAGGTAAATCAAAGAGTGTTTGTGGGCCGTACGTCGTTCGGCCATAAATGCCATACGCTGCAACTCAGCCTCCGAAAGCGCCGCTAACAACGGAAACCGCTGCAGTACTGTGTGTAAGGAAGATCCATTCATGATTGTCTTTGGTTTGAAATCTATACCGGGAGGCAAGCGCTTGGTAGCCAAAATTGTGCCAAGCGGCTGGAAAAAATCAGAATATGCACATTATGCATAGATTGTTCTACCTTTCACCCAATTCAGGGTATTTTTACCAGACGCGATTTTTTACTTTTTCCATATGGCGACAACCAAATCATATTCCCTACTGACCGAGTTCGATATAGCACTTTTACAGACCGGCAAACACTTTCGCCTGTATGAAAAAATGGGTAGTCATATCGTTGACGTGCACGGCGAACGCGGTGTGTATTTCGCTGTGTGGGCGCCCAATGCCCAGCGCGTTTCCGTTACCGGCGATTTTAACAAATGGGATCCCGACAGCCATGTACTGAACCCGAGATGGGACAGCAGCGGCATCTGGGAAGGATTCATTCCCGGCCTCGGAAAAGGCACCGTTTACAAATACCATATCCAGACCTATTCGGGTGTACACCTCGATAAAGGTGATCCGTTCGCCCGGAAATGGGAAACGCCGCCCGGCACGGCTTCTGTCGTTTGGTCGTTCGATCATGCCTGGAAAGATGATAAATGGGTGAAAGCGCGCAAAGACCGTGCGCAAAAACCCCAGCCCTGGTCGGTCTACGAAGTACATCCGGGTTCGTGGAAAAAAATTCCGCAGGACGGCAATCGTTCCCTCAATTACCGCGAACTGGCCGAAGAACTCGTCAATTACGTCAGCGAAATGGGCTTCTCCCATGTCGAACTGATGCCCGTCATGGAACACCCGTATTTCCCTTCCTGGGGATACCAGATTACGGGGTACTATGCCCCGACCGGTCGTTTCGGTCCGCCGGAAGACCTGATGTATTTCATCGAGAAATGCCATGAAGCCGGTATCGGCGTCATTCTCGACTGGGTACCTTCGCACTTCCCGGGCGATATCAACGGCTTGTACCTGTTCGACGGCACGCACCTGTTCGAATATGCCGATCCGCGCCGCGGCTTCCAGCCCGACTGGAACAGTTACGTATTCGATTACGGCCGCAACGAAGTCCGCTGTTTCCTGATTTCCAATGCCTTGTTCTGGATGGATAAATACCATATCGACGGCCTGCGGGTAGACGCCGTGGCATCCATGTTGTACCATGATTATTCCAGAAAAGAAGGCGAGTGGATTCCCAACGTATACGGCGGAAGGGAAAACCTGGAAGCCATTTCTTTCCTGAAAGATTTCAACGAAGCCGTTTACAAGGAATTCCCCGGTGTGGAAACGATCGCCGAAGAAAGCACCGCCTTTCCGGGCATCACCAAACCGACCTTCGACGGCGGCCTGGGCTTTAGCCAGAAATGGATGATGGGATGGATGCACGACTCACTGAGCTATTTCAAACGCCCGCCCATTTTCCGGCGATTCCACCAGAACGAGATCACATTCTCGATGGTGTACGCGTTTTCCGAAAAATTCATGCTGCCCCTCAGCCACGACGAAGTGGTGCACATGAAAGGTTCCCTGCAACATAAAATGCCCGGCGACGAATGGCAGAAATTTGCCAACCTGCGCGCTTTGCTCGGCCACCAGTGGGTACACCCCGGCTCGCAAATCCTGTTTATGGGTGGCGAGATCGGCCAGACCACTGAATGGAGCCACGACCTCGGCGTGCCGTGGCAACTTCTGCAATACGACCTGCATAAAGGCGTGCAAAACTGGGTGAGAGCCCTGAATGAA
>JAKQJD010000348.1 GCA_029561355.1 Bacteroidota bacterium
TGCTCCGGTCGTTTTTTCCTTCCGTTTTTCTTTCCAAAAAACTGACTCCGCTCACGGAAATCGGGCTTAATTTCAGCCGGAAAATTCAGCGCCCCAACCCGCGGCAGTTGATGCCGGGTATTCAGGCCAATGACAAACAAAACATCCAGATTGGCAACCCCAACCTGCAACCCGAATTTATCAACCTGGCCGAAATGAATTTCAACAAGATTTTCGGCGCACACAACTGGCTGGCTACCTTGTACCTGAGCAACGAAACCAATTCGCTCAAACCCCTCACCCTCGCTTCCGAAACGGACCCGACGGTGCTGGTAACCAGTTTTGTGAATGGCACGAACGAACTGACGTACGGTCTGGAAAATACCCTGAAACTGGCTTTCGGCAAAAACCTGGACCTGATGTTGAATGCCAATGTTTTTAAATTCAAGGTAAACGTGGATACATTTACCAACGACGGCTGGGCGGCCAACGCCAAGGCGAACCTGAATTACCGGCTGCCGCGCAGTTTTTCCATTCAACTCAACGGCGCCTACGAAGGGAACCGCCCCATTCCGCAAGGCCGCCGGCAAGGCATCGCGTACATGGATTTCGGGATCAAAAAATCGTTTTTGCACAATGCGTTCAACGTGACGTTTTCTGTGAACGACGTGTTCAACACGCGCAGGGACATCACCATTTTCACGCAGCCGACGTATACACAGGAAGCCATGCGCCGCCGCGATGCCCGGTTCTTCAAATTGTCCGTTCAGATGGTATTCGGCAAAACCGACGCATCCTTTATTTCGAAAAAAAGCAAAAAGCCCGAAGGCGAAGAAATGCCCGATTTCAGCGGCAATTAAACTACAGCACTGATGAAAGTTCATATTTCGGAAACGCATCAGAAAATCCTGTTTCACGTCGGCCTGTGGAGCATCTGGCTCTATTTGTCGCTGGCCAGCGCCAGAGACGAGGAATTCTGGGACAGGGCTATTTTGATCACGTCGCTGATTGTAACGACCCATATTCCTTTGTTCCTCGTCAACACCGAATGGCTGATCCCTAAAATTCTGAACCGGAAAGGTGCAGTGTATTATTTCTGGAGTTTGTTTGCGGCATTTCTGGCTTTCAGTTTGATACATTACGGCCTGATAAACGTCATCGACGATTTCCTGCTCCAAATGGACGGACACAAACCAGGCAAGTCGATCAAGGGTATACTCGCGCTGATTATGGTGGCTGCCATCAGTACGGGATATGGGTTACTGAATTACGTGATGGGTCAGGAAAAACGGCAGCAGGAACAAAAACAGGAGCGCCTGCAATCGGAATTGTCGTTTTTGCGCTCCCAGATCAGTCCGCACTTCATTTTTAACATTCTGAACAGCATCGTTTACCTGATCCGTTCCAAATCGGAACTGGCGGAGCCCGTTACCCTCAAACTGTCGGAACTCATGCGCTATATATTGTACGAATCCGATCATGCGCATATATCGCTTGAAAAAGAGGTTTCCTACCTCAAAAATTACGTGGAACTACAGCAGGTTCGGTTTGAGGAAGACGTCGAAGTCCGGTTTGTAACGGAAGGCGAAGCGGCAGGTCAAATGATCGAACCGATGCTA
Organism: Bacteroidota bacterium; assembly: GCA_029561355.1. Lineage (GTDB taxonomy): Bacteria > Bacteroidota > Bacteroidia > Chitinophagales > Saprospiraceae > M3007. Next base: position 1,599 of record JAKQJD010000348.1, read on the forward strand.
CTCATTCCGTTCGTGGAAAACGCGTTCAAGCACGGCGTCGGCATGGTACAGCACCCGGTCATCGACATCCGGCTACAAATGACGAAAAGTGGTTTGACTTTGTCGGTGCAGAATAAAATCACGCCCGACATAGCCATACAGGACGGTGTCGGTTCGGGCATCGGTCTGAAAAATGTAACCCGGCGGCTGGAACTGCTGTACCCGGAAAAACACCAACTGACGATCAAAAATGAAGACGGCTGGTTTACGGTCATGCTTTTCCTCACCCTAAGTTAATGCAACATGAAACTGACCTGTATCATTGTCGACGATGAAAGCCTGGCGCGCAAACTGATGGAAGAAAACATCCGTCATCTCCCTTTTCTGGAAATTGTAGGCATTTGCAAAAACCCGTTCGAAGCGATGCAGGTGCTACAGGAAAAAACGGTAGACCTGATGTTCCTGGATATTCAGATGCCGGGCATGCTGGGCACCCAGTTTTTGCAAAGCCTGCGCACCAAACCGATGGTCATTATGGTCACGGCCTATTCCAACTACGCCGTTGAGGGATTCGAACTCGACGTGATCGACTACCTGATGAAACCCGTGAGTGTGGAACGTTTTACCAAAGCGGCTATGAAAGCCCTCGAAGAAAAACAAAAACTGATGGCACTTCAATCGCCCGAGCCCAAAATAACTGATGAGGATGCTTTTTTTGTGCACGTGGAATATGCGCTCGTAAAAGTGCCGGTAAAAGAGATCAGCCACGTGGAGAGTATGAAAGACTACGTCAAAATCTTCCTGACCACCGCGAAAAAACCCGTCATCACCAAGAGTACCCTGAAAGCGATCGAAGAAAAACTGCCGTCGCAAAAATTCATGCGCGTGCACAAGTCGTTTATTGTGCACCTGGACAAAATTGATTCCATCAGAAGCCAGACCATTTTTATCGGCCCGCATGAAATTCCGGTAAGCGACACCCAGGTGGAAGCACTGATGCGGGTGCTAAACCATATCCGGTAAACCCTAAGCATGTTGAGATTTTGCTGTTGAGGCGAAGCCTGGAAAATTTCATTTTGTACCAAGGCAAATTTTGCAGTCGGATACGGGTAATCCGGCGAGAAATTTAACGCCGGTACAAATGAAATTTTTCGGCTGTAGCCCAACAAGTAAAATCTCAACATGCTCGTAGAGCATTCACGGATATTATGCCGCTACCGGACGATATTTCGTGCAACGTTTGTTTTTCTCCGGCGTGCACGCTTACATTAGGCCGTCCAATCAAATCCAGCCACATTTATTTTCATCTCTACCTCGTCGGGCTTTTGTGTTTCGCAAGGTTAACAGTACCCAAAACCTGAACACCATCCCCCTTCCGGACATGCTTCAAGTTAATACAAGATAATTTATTGCTTATGTAATTAATTTAAAATCAATTACAATTAAAGGAAAGCGCTCTATGAGATCCCGGCAAAAGATATTTTCAATGTATGGTCTTTGTCTGTTATTGGTAGTATTTTTTGTTTTTCCTGCATGCATCCCTGTTCCGCCACCTGCCGGGTGTTATACCGGCGGCGTGATAACCGAATCACTTCCCGAGCCGCACATCGTCGGCGTGGAAGTGAACGGAGAAAAAAGACGGGCCGACAGCCTGGTCGTAGGAGCGCGGGAAGAGAATCTGGTTGTAGAACTGAAAGCAGAGGACGCCGATTGCTATTTTTTCAAACTCAATGCGAAAGGGTTGTCGGAATGCGGCATTGCAGCCCGTTACCCGCAGGTTTCCTATTCCTTTTTACCCGGGGGGGAATACCTGATGGAGTACTGGTATGAGAAAAACGGCGCATCTTCGGTGCACCAAACCCTGCAAATCCATGTCAGGGAATCCGTTTTTGAAAAGGTGTGGTTTATCCCGGCTCTTTCCGTTTGCATCGCTTTGATCGTAGCAGCTTTTATTTTTTTCCTGGTAGTCAACAACATTCAGCAAAGGCTCAAAATGCAGAAAATCCGGAGCCGGATTGCAGCAGATTTGCACGACGAAGTGAGTTCCGATTTGAGTGGAATTGCCATTTCCATGACCACCCTGGAACGGCGGCGCAGTATTTCCACTTTCGACATGGCGCAGTACATACAGGAAATCAGGCAGACGCTGAAGGAAACCCAGCATAACCTGTCCGATACCGTTTGGGCAATCAAACCCGATAAAGACACCAGCGGAGAACTTTTCCAGCGCATGAACAAGTTTGCGCTCCAGATGCTCGGCCCGAATGAAATCCAGGTGCATTTCAAAAACAGCATTCCGGTGGAAAAAACCCTGAAAATGAGCATGGAGCGACGACACAACGTATTCAAGATATTTAAAGAAGCTGTTCACAACATATACAAACACGCCGGAGCGACCGAAGTAGACATTCAAATAGGGTTGCACAGCGAAGGGATTCAAATTCAGATACGCGATAACGGCTGCGGCTTTGATCCCGCTGTGAAACGAGACGGAAGCGGGATTAGCAATTACTACTGGCGGGCGAAAGAGAACCTGATCGACTTCCGCCTGGATACTGCGCCGGGACAAGGCGTGTGTATCACGATGGTTGTTCCCCAGTTCTAGGAGGTGCTGAGATTTTACTTGTTGGGCTTCGTCTCGACAGCAAAATCTCAACATGCTCTGACACCTCTCCCCCGTTCCGGGGATTGTTGCGGTTTTGAAGCCACTTTACTTTTGCATCATTAATAAAACACGTACGCCAAATGATCCGCATAATCCTGTTTGACGACAATAAAGGCTTCCGCAAGAGCCTCACCGATTTTTTTAAAACTTCAGACGACATTTATGTCGCAGCCGGTTTTGACAACGCCAACAACGCCGCCAGTCATGTGAAAGAATATAACCCGGACGTAGTACTGATGGACATACAGATGCCCGGAAAAACCGGACTGGAGGCACTGGAAGAAATTCAGAAATCAGCAAGCAGCGCCAAAGTATTGATGCTGACTTCGTTTGACGACGACGACAAAATTTTTGCCGCCCTGTGCAACCGCGCCTACGGCTATTTGCTGAAAAGCAGCAGTGCCGACGAGATTCATCAGGCAATTCTGGACGTCCACCATGGAGGCCGTTACCTCACACCGTCGCTGGCCGCCAAAGTGTATAAACTGATGCAAAGCCATGTCGCACAGGCACAAACAGGATATGTGGCCCTCACTGACCGCCAGAAAGCAGTGCTTCAGGCCATGGTGGAAGGTTTGAGTCGCAAGATGATCGCCGACAAACTGAGCATTCATATCGATACCGTGGGTGACCACATCAAGGAAATATACCGGAAACTGCACGTTAATTCAGCCCCGGAAGCCGTCAGGGAAGCCATTCAAAAAAAAATTATTTAAACAACCTTTCATTGCAAAATACTTTAATATTATGGCAGAAAAGGATAGAATTGCTACTACAAACACCGTTCTGGAAAACCCGCGAATCAAACAAAGCGGCGTTACCACCATCAAAACCTTCAGTGCCGAACAAAGAACAGAAGAATTCGACCGCTACTGGGCAGATGTGGATATGGGAGGCAAACGCAGAAAACTATTCCCGGTAGAATTCTGGCAACTGGACGCCCTGATCAAAAAAACCGGACACATCGCATTCATTGTCAGGAATATACACAATGCCAACAAGGTAACAGCGAAATGGGCGGTGTATGACGACAAAAAGCCACCTGCGCTGAAGGAAAACGACCGCTGTTTCGTACTGTCGAAAAAGTACTTCGACGGCGAAATCAAAAAACTGGAAATCGAAACGATTTCGCATTCCATCAACGGGCTGGCAGCCATTAACCGGACGAATGGGCTGCCCAATTTTATCGTCGCCCTGGTCGGGAAAAATACGAAAGGCGCCTATCATGTGTTTTTCCAGAATGCAACGCCCAACCTGCTGGAGGAAGATCCGGGCGGCGTTTTTGATACCAATCCGGGTGGAGAAGGTACCGGCGGTATCAGAATACCGTGATGATTTGATGCGGAAGCCGCATCGCAACGCGCTCTGTAACAGAATGTAATAGGTATGTATGACGATCAAATTAAAGCATATTACGAACACCTGATCCTTTTATCGGGGAGATGGGTCATGATCGTTTCGATTTTGACACTCATCACCGGCTTATTCCGATGGCGGAAATTTAATAAGGCGCTAAAAATCTACTGGCTTTTTTTGCTGATCGCTCTGGTGGCTTTCGCACTGGAACCTTTGTTCGTCTGGTTTCTGCGCAGGAACAAGGAATTCTGGGTGCCGATCCTGAACGCATGTAACATTGCAACTACCAACTTTTTAAGGTATCCTTTCCATCTCAATAATTTCGTCCTGCTGGGCTGGTTTTTATACCTTACCCTTCAACCCAGGCCGGTAGCGGTGTGGATCAAACGACTTTCTATCGCCCTGGTGATTGCTGTTACGATCAATTTCTTTTTTATCCAGGGGCACGATATGGCCGGAGGCTTCAACTCAACCGTTTCGGGCTTGTATTGCCTGATCCTCCCTCTGGTATCGATGTGGTATCTCTATAACCAGGACAACAAAGTGCCACTTTCGCACAACCCGTATTTCTGGATCAACCTCGGATTGATTGTTCCCAACCTCCTCGCTATTTTTCCCTACCTGGCCGGCAACGATTTTTTTAAAGAGGATTTCGCCCTGTATGCCCAACTGACTATGATTAAATACGGTTTTGAAATAATCGCTCAAATATTGACAGCCGTCGGTTTTTACTATGCCAGAAACGTAAAATATCTTGATTCTAATCAATTTAAGTAAATGAAAAGTATTGAAAACAGATTGATCGTCCGATTCAACGAGTCCAGGTCGATTGCCGGTTTCCGCGAGCGAAATCCATACCTGGAAGTAAACAAACTGCACCATATAGAGCAAACTGAAGAAGATGCATTTGCCAAGCGATCACTCACACCGGAAGAGCAGAATCTGTTAAATACGGTGGTTATCACTTCGGGCGATATGGAATACCTGCCCAATCTGTACGAGCAATTGAGCAGGAACCCCGCGGTGGATTATGTGCAATTTGACCAGGAGTATGAACTGTTTGCAAAAATTCCGCCCCAGAAAATCAACGACTGGTGGTTTACCGCTATTAACTACAAAAAAGACCTCATGTCGTACGTGCCGGTCAATTCGATCAGGGTCGCAGTGATCGACACTGGAATCGATCATGCACATATCGACCTGGATCCCGCATCGTTTGTCAATCCCAATCACCGGAGGGATTTTACCAACCTGCTATGGCTGAACGGTGTGCTGACCAACCCTACCGGCGATGCCATCCCTGCCAGTCAGAATGGGTATAGCAAATCGCACGGCACTCACGTGGCAGGCATCATAGCGGCCTTGTATAATAAAACGCATACGGTAGGCATTGCGAATATGGCTCCGCTGATGAACCTGCGCGCTTATCCGAATGCCAATGAATCGATTTTAAGTGTAGCGTTGAACTATGCCATTCAAAAAAATGCCCGGGTAATCAATGCCAGTTGGGGTACCAAAATAACGCCGTCCAACCCGCAGGTGGGGTCTGCTCTGAAGGATGTGATCGACTACGCCTGCTCCAAAGGAATCGTGGTTATCTGCGCAGCGGGCGACAACAAAGCAGATGTAAAAGATTACGTACCCGCCTGTTTCAACAATGTGATTGCAGTAGGATCTGTGGACAAACCTCTTCAAAAAAATGTTTTTATCAAAGCTGAAACTTCCAATGACGGTCAAAAGGTAATCAGTGCGCCGGGTGTCAAAATTGCATCCTTGACAGCCGGCGACAATAACCACATGCTGGTCGACAGCGGCACATCCATGTCAGCAGCGTTTTTATCCGGACTGGTAGCCCGAATGCTCGATAAAGAGCCTAATCTGGGTAAACCCTCAGCGCCTGGCGCATGCAACGTAGCAGCTGATATCCTGCGGTACATTCGGACGAGGCCTGTACAGGGCTCTGTCGGAATGGGCATGATCGATGTGGAAGCGACGCTGAAAAATCTGCCCCACATCCCCTGATCAGGGGATTGAGCAAGGAGGGCGGGAAGTCTATCTTTGTATCACACAAACAATGATGGCTGATGGGCCCCCACCGACAAAACCCCCAAAAGACCGTTTAGGTGTCGGAAACCAACTCAATGAAACCGTCAGGACGAGTCCTGGCGGTTTTTTTTTGTCTTTACGGGTATGTTGAGATTTTCATTGCCGGGCTGCAAACGAAAAATTTTATTTCAGGTCTTCGTTAAATTTTTCGCCGGATTGCCGCACCGCTATTTCCTGACTACCATATTCAATATAGCGGCATTCACCACATCTGTTCTCGTCCACAAAATAAAGTGATCGCCTTTTTCCAACAGGGTTACCTGCACGGGTGCGCCGGTCAGCATCCTGCGGCAAAAATCGACGTTGCGAACATCGACCAGCCGGTCGTTTTTTGCATGAATAATGTGAACGGGGCATTGAACGGAGGCCCATAAAGGCATCATTTTTTCGAGTTCGGGCTCCAGGTATTTGATCTCGCGGTTGCTGGTCCAGAATGATTTTGGCAACAGCCATTTACCCGGCGGAACATCGAAGAAATTCTGCCACCACGGGTGCGGTTCGAGGCTTGCATCCACCGAGCCTGCAACGTTGATGATGCCTGCTACCTGCCCGGGGTAATCCATAGCGAAACGAAAGATCACCGGACTTCCCAGCGAATGGCCCACCAGAAACACCTGTTTTCCCGGCGCCAGACTGTCGGCGACGGCTTTGATGTCTTCGGCCTGGCGTTGCAGCGAAATTTCGGGGTGTCCGAAATCGGTATACCCAAACCCGGCGCGATCCATGGAAACCAGGTTGGCATGGCGGCTCAGGCTGGTATCGGCCAGGTAATCCAGATAGGCATCGGCAGACCCGGGCGATCCGTGCAGGAAAATGACCCAGGGCAAAGTATCCGTCGAGCCGACCACCACGGCGTGAATCGTGCGACCGGTGCTGCCGGGAATGTCCCGAAACCCCGGCGCCCGGGTTTGGCCTTTCGCCCGCAGTTTCTCCGTCCATTCCCGGTCGGGGGTACGCATCGACATGCAGCCGGCCTGCACGGCGATGATCCACAGGAGCAAAAGCGCCAGTAAAATATACATGGTAAGGTGCACGATGCGGCGAAGTTTCATGGAAACGCGGGTTTCGCGAAAGAGGGATGTAATGACGGCAAGAGTTGTCACAATATTTTAAAATCCGGGCATTTTTTTACCCGGAAAATGCGGACAAATGCGCCACTCTTTTTACTTTCGTCATCCAGATTCCAAATACCCGAAACCGCACGGTGCGGTTCGACATGTAACACTTCAATTTAGATCCTTTTCACCAATGAAAACAACTCTGCTGACAGCAGTAGCGCTCGCTGCTGCTATTTTTGCCTGTACCCGTCTGGCCGAAATGCCCGCTCCTCCCGGCCCTCCCATCAACAACTGTTTCTGCGCCGATACCACCAAATGCGGCACCCTTTGCTCCCAATTGCCCATCGATGTGACCGAAAAATTCGGGTTCGGTTATTCCGGCACGCTTACACCCACTTTCCAGCCGCCGTTCGACATTTTTTCCTGGCAAACGTTCATTGCCCTCAACTGGCCGGCGGATTCGCTCGGCAATCCGCTCAGCGGCCCCATTTCCGGCAATACCGGCGCACCCCGCGTATGGGAAACCTACGCAGATCCTGCTCAATTGTTCGACTCCGGTAACGCACCGCTGCTGCTGTCTATCAGCGATGCCGCGGCGAAGGGGAAAAAATTCTTTTACCGTTTTTCAAAAAGCGGGCATCCGCTGCGCCAGGGTGTAGCGCCTTCCTCCAATTTCGACGACGAAGACGAGGAAGCCGACGGGCACGCGCTCATCGACCGAAACCTGAATTTTGCCCTGTTCGAGATCCGAATCAATCCCGATGAAGCCAAATTTATCCGCGAAAACAAACTGACTACCAAAGCGGGAATAGACGCGTATTACCAAAGCAACGGCAAAAAATTCGAACTGCCCTCCAGCAAGTTCCCGGCCACGGCAGGTTCCATGGAAATCAAGGCATCTTGGCGCATTTTGAACCCCGGCCTGGGCGACGACACCACCCGCTTTTACACCCGAAACGCCGTTATTTCCGTTCCCGCACAAAACAGCACGACCGGCAAAGCCTTCACCGTACAGGCAAAAGTGGGCCTGGTCGGTATGCACATCATCCGAAAAACGAATAATTTCTCGTTCATGATCTGGAGCACCTTCGAGCACATGGACAACACACCCGACGACGTGCAGGCCGCCCAAACCGCGCAGGACACCCAGAAACGCTGGTCTTTTTACAACGTGGAATGTCTCACCTGCCCCGTAAATACTGCTCCCGCCCTGCTGCCCTCCGACAGCAACCACTACAAATGGAACCCGACCGAACCGTATGCAGCGCGGTATGCAGCAGCGGTGCCGGGAGAGGCCGGCGGACAAAAATTCGGCAGCCAGATCACCCGCACCTACCCGATTTACTACCGCACGCAGCAGGTAAACCAACTCTGGCAGGCGCAGTTGCAGGGAACCGTGTGGGCCAACTACCGGCTGGTCGGTTCGCAGTGGACAGTCGCCAACGACGGCAGCGGCGACAAAGCGACCATCAACGTGCCATCGCGGCTGGGCAACACAACGCTGGAATCATTTATCCAGGTAGATGCTTCGTGTATTTCCTGCCACAGTTTTGCTGAAGTTATTTACAACAAGGATACCATTAGCACGGATTTCAGTTTCCTGTTTGGGGAAGCGCAGTAAGGTTGTGCCATCGGTAGCACGGCTTTCAAGCCGTCGGGAGAAGAGCCCTTGAGGGCCCTTTAAATATATTTTTCATACAAGGACGGCCATAAATGGCCTTTTCCCGACGGACTGAAAGCCGCGCTACCGATATAACCAATAAACCTGCAATCCGGCAGTTCGGTCAGGACTGAAACGTCTTCGTCTAATTGTGGCACCGAGGCTGGTGAACAGGCGTTGAGGCCCTTGTATTTGCAGGGATTATTGTTATTTCTTTGTTGTCAATAGGTTCACTACGCTAACGAAAACAAAAACATGTTAAACACCAACACCCCTGCCAGGCACAGGGTAGCAGTGATCGGGAGTGGTATCTCCGGGATTGCCTCCGCTGTCATGCTCCAAAAAAACGGTTTTCAGGTAGATATTTTTGAAAAATCGCCCAAAATTGGCGGTGTCTGGGCGCTCGCCTATCCGAATGTCAGACTACAAAACCTCGCCCGCCATTACCATATTTCCAATTTCCCGTGGCCTTTTCAACCCGATGCCCACCCCACCGGGATACAGATCATGCAATACCTGGAATCGGCGGTGCGGCATTTCCACTTGCAGGTACACTTGGAGCACGAAATCCTGTCCATGCAGGAGCAGCCCGACGGATGGGTAATCGGGATACGGACGCCGGAAGGGTTTTCGGAGCAGTATTTCGATTTTGTGATGATTTCCAACGGCCACTACAGCGAAGGCAAAAACAAACCGTCATTTCCGGGGCAGGAAACCTTCCGCGGCCAGATCATGACCGAAAGAGACGTACGGACACTCGATGTTTTCCGGAATAAACGCGTGGCAGTCGTAGGATTCGGGAAAAGCGCCGTCGACATGGCCGATTTTGCGGCACAACAGGAAGGCACGCAGGTTTTTCATGTTTTCCGTACGCCCAGGTGGATGATCCCCCGCAAAATACTTGGGCTGCATTTTACCAAACTGCTGTTCAACCGCTTCGGCTCGGTGATGATGCCCGCCTGGTCGCACCCTTCGGCGATGGAGCGTTTCATGCATACACGTTCCGCAGGTTTTATCCGTAGTTTCTGGAAAAACATTGAAGGGGTTTTTCGGTCGCATATCCTGAATGCCGGCGCCGGAAAAGAGCCGGAAGCCATACAGCGCCTGCACAACGTGGTACCTGCGCATGCACTGGTGGGAGACCTGCGTTCTGCATCTTGTCTGGAACCGGAAAACTATTACAAATCGGTGGCAGATGGTCGGATTCTTCCGCACCATTCGGAGGTGGAGTCGTTTATTCCCACCGGCCTGCATCTCAAAAACGGCGCCGTACTAGAATGCGATCTGGTGGTGCTGTCCGTCGGCTCCCAAACGCCTGTGTTCCCGTTTTTGCCCGCACCATACCGGCAGTTGCTGGAATCGGAAACCGACGGCGTGCAACTGTACCGGCACCTGCTACATCCCGACATTCCCCGACTCGGATTTGCGGGTTATAACCACTGTTTTATGCACGTACCCGCCGTAGAAGTCGGCACCCTGTGGCTGGCGGCTTTGTGGAAAGGCGAACTGGCGCTGCCATCCAAAGCATTGATGCAGCAAAGTATCGAATACCTTCAATCCTGGAAACGGGAGCACATCCAATTCGAACCGTCGCGTGCCTGCGGCGTGAATACCCGTTTTCAGCAATACCTGGACATTCTGCTGAAGGATCTCGGCGTTTCACCATACCGGAAAATGCCGAACGTACTGGCGGAAGTTTTTGCCCGCTACCAGGCCGATGATTACGCGGGAGTTTGGGAAGAATACCGGCGCAGGCAAAAACCGGGCAGGATTTTGCAGGCATCCGAATTCATGCATTGAGGACGCATCAGACAGGCAGGTAAATATAAAAAGCGCTCCCCTTCCCTACCTCGCTTTGGGCAGTGATAAAGCCGTTGTGGTTATCCACGATTTTTTTGCACAGTGCCAGCCCGATGCCCGTGCCTGCATAGGAATGTTTGTCGTGAAGGCGCTGGAAAATGGTGAAAATCTTCTGCGCGTATTGCTGATCGAAGCCGATGCCGTTGTCTTTAAACACCAGTTCTGCATAATTTCCATTGGCGACCCAACCCGTCATCCGGCTGATGTCTTCGGCGGAAACCACCCGGGAGGTAATCTGAATGACCGGCTGTTGTTCGGTAAATTTCAGGGCATTGCTGATGAGATTCAGGCAAAGTTGATGTAGTTGCAAGGAAATGCCCTTGATGACGGGCAGGCCCTTGTTTTCAATCGTGGCATTTTTTTCACTGATCAGCAGTTCGAAGTCCGTTTTGATATTTTCTACTACGATATTCAGGTCGGTGTCGGCAAATTCCTCCGCCGTTCTGGACAAGCGGCTGTAATTCAGCACGGCTGTTATCAGTTCGGACATACGTTTGGCGGAAGATTTGATCTTCTGGAAATAGAGTTTCTGCTGCTCCTGATCCAGCGCTTTCTTTTCCGCCATTTCCGTAAACGTATGGATTTTCCGGAGCGGCTCCTGCAAGTCGTGCGAGGCCACATAAGCGAACTGTTCCAGATCGCGGTTGGATTTCACCAATTTATTGTTGATGACTTCCATCTCGTCTTTAGCCTGTTCCAGTTGTGCCGTACGCTGGTGCACTTTTTGTTCCAGTTGTTGGTTAAAAGCGGTGATGGCGGAGTTTTGCGCTTCAATCTGGGTCAGCATCTGGTTAAACGCATCCGTCAGAAGCCCAAGTTCGTCTACATTCGATTTGGTGGCCCGAACGCCATAATCCTTGTGTTCGGAAATGCTCCGGGCCGTATCCGCCAGCGAGTGAATGGGGTCGCTGATGGTTTTTTGAAGACGCCTGGAAAGAAAAAATGCGAAAAAGAACGAACCGACAATCACCAGAAAAGCGATGCGCCCGTATAATTGAAAACGTGCATACATGGCTTCCATGTCCGATTTCAGGTACAGCGTTCCCAACTTTTTATTTCCTTCTACAGAGGGCTCGAATCCTTCCAGGTAGGTGCCGGTATATATGTACCCATCGGCGCCGGGGCGTTGGGGAAAAACATCCACAGAAATCCCTTCCGGATAAGTTGAGAACACATTTCCCGCCTCGTCGTACAGACAGGCAGCCACGATGTGAGGCTCGGCTTTCAGCGCGCTCAACAGGGTACTCGCATCTTCCCTGTTATCGAATGCCAGCGCGGCGGTGCTGTTGGAAGCGATCACCTTCCCGAGGGTGGACAACTGGATACGCGTCGTGCGGAGGAACGAATAATATTCGTAGGCAAAGAAGGCCGTGCATGTAAGGATCAACACCGCTCCGCAGGTTTGCAAGATGACCCGCATCAGTTTGCGTTGAATCGATGTGCCTTTAATTTTCATGCCCTTAATCGATGATTTCTGCAACACGAAGTAATTTCGAACTGATGTTCAGTTCGGCGGCTTTGGCAATGGAAAGGTTTATTTGCAAGCGGGTTTTATTTTCCTGCGTGTAGAAACGGATCATCCCGCCTGAATATGCGAAGTTCTTGTAATCGCTGACCGTTAAAGTGTGCCGGCGATTCAAAACGTCAAGAATGGTTTTGATTTTTTGCGGATCCTCCTGACCGATAAACAGCATGTGGCAGGTTTGTAATTCGCCCAGGTCCTTGTAGCGCTGAATAACCAGGGGGTGATTCATTACTTTTTCACCGGCAACTGTTTCGTCGAGGTAATTTCCGAACGGATCGTTCCCGATCACGCCGATAATGAACGGCGCATCAGGGCTGTTGAAAGCGCTGGCAGGCCATTCGATGAATTGTGTAAAATTAAAAAGGAAAACCGCTTTTACCTGGTTTTCCCGGCTTGTAGTTCGTTGCGCGGGGAGGCACACAACGGAAAACAAAATACATGAGCAACAGGCCGCAGCCTTTCGCAGGACGGCAAAATTCTGCAAACCTCGATGTCGGGTGGTTGTTTTCAAAAACGGAAAGTACCTTTTAGGTAAAAACTTCTGGGAATTTCCCTGCTGCCAAATTCGCCGTGCCTTTTGCCGGCAAGATTTTGCCCGGCCGCAGAAAACTCAAATTCTCTAAAAATCCATGCCAACCGTGCGTTGAAAGTAGTGTATGCACTAATCTGGGGCGAAACGGATGGCAAACCGGGTAGCATGTCCACATATCTGCCTGTGATATCCAGTTGCAGGTTTCCGGGAAGATCCATGATGGATTGTAACAACGCCTGGTGGTGGGGATCGATGGCTTCAAACAGGTCGCTGCCCGAAAAAACCGCAGGCGACTTGGCGGTAAAACGTTTATCGAGAAACGTATAGCCCCCGCGCAGGCGCCACCATTTTGTTAGCACAGCATTCCCGGAAAACTCCAATCCCCAACTTTTTGCCTGCTGGTCATTGGCAAACAACAGGGCCGGCGGCGGCGCATCATTCAGGTTGATGCTCCGCAGGTCGTCGTATTCGTTGTAAAATGCAGCGATGGAAAAACTGATGTACTGCACCGGCCTTATCCGGTAGCCGATTTCATAAGCCACCACCTTTTCCGAGTCGAATTCTCCGTTTCTGGTGGTGATAAACGGGGTCGTTTCATCGGCATCAAACCGGGCCGGGGTTCTGACCGCCCGCGAAACGGCTGCCCAGATGGTATGTTCCGGAGATGGTGTACAAGTGAGCCGGACGCTGGGCTGAAGTTCGAAACCGGAGTAGTCGTTGTGCAGTATTTTTGTACCGAGGGTCAGGTACAATTCCTGGTCGACCAGCATGATGCGGTCCTGTACGAATCCGTTGAATAATTGCAACCTGCGTTCGGCAGGCGTAAATGTGAGGGAAATGCTGTTTTCCACCTCGTCGTTCATCATCCGGTAACCTGCCCCCCACAACACCTGGTTGTTGCTGCCAATCGGGAAATGATGTTGCAGATCGATGTCGTACGTAGAAAGTTGTTCGCTGAAATCCGAAGCGGTCAAATCCCGCCAGGTGCGGTCGAAATAAACCTGCAGGCTCAGGTTGGCGTTTTCCGAAAATCTGTGTGTCCATTTTCCCAGCACATCCTGCCCGTTGATAATGGTATTGCCGGTATCGGCCATCCCGCCGTAAAAATCGCCCTGGAACGAAAAAGTATTGGAGTTGCCGGGCACATAATCCATCCGGAAACCTCCTTGCGTCATATGCCATGCGTCGTGCGATTCAGTGCTGTCTATCCAGGTAGTACTATTCTGGTCGAATCGTTGCCCGTATACCCGGAAAAAGAAGTTGGTATCGACGTGGCCGCCATACCGCACGCCCGCATAATCGCGCAGGAAAGAGCCGCCCGCAGCACTGGCATACCAGCCCTGCGTTTCGCGGGCATTTTTGGAAATGATATTGATCACGCCGTTCACCGCATTGGCGCCCCATAAAGTGCCGCCGGGGCCGCTCACGACTTCTATCCGGTCAACATCTTCCAGCAGCACATTCTGCGCATCCCAGAAAACGCCGCCGAATAACGGGGTGTATACGGAACGGCCGTCGATCAAAACAAGCAACTTGTCGGCAAGCGTATTATTGGCAAACGGAGCGCCGTTAAACCCCCGCGCCGTGATACCCCAGTCGTGCGAATTGGATTGCGCCACCTGCAGGTTGGGCGCCAGGCTCAGTGCTTCCGGCAAGCGGGTAACGGTAGACCTGCGGATATCCTCATTGGTAATTACCTGAATAGCGGAAGCCACTTCGGTCAGTTTCTCCGGGCTTTTGGAAACGGATGTCACTTCGATGTTCATCAGTTCCTCTACCGAGAGTTTTTTCAATTCGCGGGGCGAAAAAGGGCCGTTTTTTTGAGCCGACAGCATTTCTGTCGATACTACCAGTATAAGTAACAGGCAAAATTCGGGCAGTCGAATCCATTCAAATCGTCCATGTGTTCTCATAATCAGCAGCTTTAACAAGCAGGTTAAACCTCCCGGGGATCGAAAGCAGTCTTCTTATGCAAGAGGTTATCCTGACAGGCTATAGACATAATACGCAAAAAAAGCGCAGTTGGCCCGCCACGCAGGTCATTTTCTGAAATATTGTACAAACATAGTCAAACAGGATATTTGAACGTATATAGTTTTTCGTGTTTCGTGTTTCGTAAAGCGTTAAAAGTCAACCATGTCCCAAACACCCCACACAAAAACCATACACCCGCTGTTACTCCCTCAAAAATTCGAGTTCCATGTGCCGGTCCAGTTTGGCGATGGAAGACGGTTCACGCGGCTCCTTATCGTCCTGGCGGTACTTTACCACGTAATCGACCGAACCGAGAATTTCGCTGGAAATACCCCCGAAAGTGGCCGGAAAAGGTTGTCCGCTTCTGTTGGCAGACGTGCTGATGACAGGCCGGCCCAGTGCGGCGATCAGTTCGCGGCAAAACTCATCCTGCGGGAACCGGATCGCTACGGAGCCATCGGGGGCCTTCACATAGGAGGGCAACCCAACGTTTCGCTCGTAAATGATCGTCAATGGTCTTGTATGATATGCCAGCAGGGTTTCCAGCCGGGGATTGAGTTTGGGTACGTAGTGTTTCAGCATGTCAATGCTGGAAACCAGCAATACGTAGCCTTTTTCCGGCGTTCGGCCTTTTATCGTGGAAACACGGGCAACCGCCGTTTCGTTGAAAGCATCACAACCCACCCCCCAGATGGTATCGGTGGGGTAACATATGGTTCCGCCTTTTTCTAAAATAGCGGCAATCTCTGAAATGTCGTCTCGTAGCAGGAACATAAACCAACAATTGGAGTTAGTATTCGTTTGTCGCCTTAATTTGGCGGGATAAAAGTCAGACTTTTACGGCAAACATGCCCGGTTTTCATTCAGTTCTTACAGGAAAAAATTAAATATGAAACAATTCATCCGGAACGGCGCCCTGCCTGTTGTGCTCGCCACCCTCGCAGCACTGCTTATTCCGCTGGCCCTGGAGGCACGCCATATCATCGGCGGCGAAATCACCTACGAATGTCTCGGGCCTACGACCGGCAATTCCCGCCAGTACCGTTTCAAAATGAAAGTATACCGCGACTGTGGCGGAAATGGCGCCGAATTTGACGACCCGGCCCAAATCGCCATTTACCGCGGCACATACAGCAACAACGCTTTATTCAGCGAATTCGGCACCGGCAGCCCCGTCTCTATCCGGCTGATCCCCGATACGCCCCGCTGCGTGCAGATGGTACCGTTCGTTTGTGTGGAGCAGGCTACGTATACGTTCAATGCCACCCTGCCGCTCAGCACCGAGAGCTATTTTATTGTGTATCAGCGCTGCTGCCGCAATGAAAGTATCAGTAATATTATCAATCCCGGCGACGTCGGCGCTACCTACATGGTGGAAATCACGCCCGATGCCCAGCAACTCTGCAACGACAGCCCCGTTTTTAACAATTTTCCGCCCATCATCATTTGTAAAAATTTCCCGATCACCTTCGACCACAGCGCCAGCGATCCCGACGGCGACCAACTGGTGTACAGTTTTTGCAGTCCGTTTAACGGCGGGGGCAATATTACGGTGGGGCAGGCACTGTATTCCTGCGATGGCGCCGTGCCTACGCCCCCCTGTGCGCCGCCCTTCGACAATGTGCCGTTTGCCGTGCCGACGTATACGCCCGGCAACCCCATGGGCGGAAACCCGCAGGTGAACATCAATTCCCTGACCGGATTGATAACCGGCACCCCCAATTTGCTGGGGCAGTTCGTGGTTGGAATTTGTGTGCAGGAATTCCGCAACGGCGTGCTGCTTTCCACGATTAAACGGGAATTCCAGTTCAATGTGACCGATTGCAGTCCCACCGTCATCGCCGATATCGAGGAAGATTCTACCTCCGGCCCCAGTTCTTACGTGGTGGTGTCCTGCGGCAGCAATGCGGTTACCTTCCTCAATGAAAGCCGGCAGGAGGAATTTATCGATAATTTCGTTTGGCAATTCAATATTCCCGGCGCACCGTATACGAATACGACCGACTGGAGCCCGACGGTGGTATTTCCGGACACCGGCACCTACACCGGCACCCTGTACCTCAATCCGGGCGATATCTGTGGCGACACGGCTTTGATCCGGGTAAATATTTATCCAAAAATCGAGGCGAATTTCAATTTTGCCTACGATACCTGCGTGGCCGGGCCGGTAGCATTTACCGACCTCTCGACGGGTGAAGGGATTATCAATAAATGGGACTGGAATTTCGGCGTACCCGGCGGCACTTCCTCCCTTCAGGATCCCGATTACCTCTACCCTATTCCCGGCAGCCATCCCGTCAGGCTCCGTGTGACGGATGAAAATTTTTGCGCCGACGATACCTTGCAGTTGATCAACTGGTTTCCGGCGCCGCCCATCATTATTATTCAGCCCAGCAGTTTCCTGGGTTGTGTACCGGGTGTGATCACCTTCCAGAACCTGTCTACGCCCATCGACAGTACGTACGATATCAAATGGGATTTCGGCGACGGCACCCAAACGGAAGGCGTCATCAGCCCCACGCATACATACAATCAGGAAGGCGTGTACGACGTGAGTGTGGAAATCACTTCGCCGATCGGGTGTTTCATTTCCGATTTTTATCCCAGCCTGATCCGGGTCGAACCCTCGCCTACCGCCAATTTCACCTTCGATCCGAATACCAATCTGAGCAACCTGAACAACACGATCAACTTCACCGATCTGTCGGAAGGCGCCAACCGCTGGAACTGGCAGTTCGACCGCTTCGAAACGTCTACCCAGCAAAACCCGACTTTCACTTTTCCCGATACGGGCCTGATGAAAATCCGCCTGATCGTGACGCATCCGAAGGGCTGCAAGGATTCGCTGACGCAATTTCTCGACATCCGGCCGGAGATTCGCTGGTTTATGCCCAATGCCTTCACACCCAACGGCGACGGCACCAACGACGGTTTCTTCGGCAAAGGTTTCCTGTTCGGCTCCACCGATTTTCAAATGAGCGTGTGGAACCGCTGGGGCGAAAAGGTGTTCGAAACCACCGATCCGACGGATGAATGGAACGGGCGACAGATGAATACCGGCGGCAACTCGCCGGCCGGGGTGTATGTGTATGTGGTGACGTTTACCGGGCCGAGGAAGGAGAAAATGGAGTTTAAGGGTTTCGCGACTTTGATCAGGTGAGATTGGGGGGGGATTTTTGTTCGGCTTCGCCTCACGATGGGTGATGGGGACGCGGATTTTGCGGATTTTGCGGATAAATATTGATTTTTTTGTGGCCTTGCGGCCACTTTGTTTGACTATGATTTTATATGGTTTACATGATGGCCATGATTACCATCCAGCATAATCATGGCCATCATGTAAATCATATAAAATCATGATCTGACAGGCCGCCGAAGGCGGGTCCAATCCATAAAAATCAAAACGAAGTGGCCGCAAGGCCACAAAAAAATCAATATTTATCCGCAAAATCCGCAAAATCCGCGTCCCCATCACTCATCGTGAGGCGAAGCCGAACAAATATCCAACCTCATCCTAATGCGTATCAGAGCCCTTTTCCTGTCCTTATTCTACTCAACCCGCATATTTGCGCAGGTCGATCTTACCACACCTCCCAACACCTCCCAGGTCATCACCTGTTTCCCGGATACTGCCGGTTACACCGTCATCACAGTCGGTCCGGTCGGGCGCGATTACAGCAGCCTGCAACAGGCCATCGATGCTGCACAGCCCGGGACGGTGTTGCTGCTAGACGCGGGCGCTACCTTTAACGGCGGTTTTATTTTACCTGAAAAAACCGGCGACGGCTGGATCATCCTGATGTCGTCGCGGATGGATTTGTTGCCGGACGATGAAACCAGGATTCAACCGGCCGCCCCAACCGGCAATACCTCCTACCCTGCCCAGGCCGACGCCATGCCCAGGATTGTTACGAACAACAGTTCCGGCATTCCGTGTTTCCGGACGCAGGCCGGAGCCCACCATTACCGTTTTGTCGGACTGGAAATCACGGCCGACCTGGCGGTGGAAAACAGTTACGGACTGGTCAATCTGGGCGACGGCTCCGCTGCGCAAAACACCCTGGAGGAGGTTCCCCATCATTTCGTCATCGACCGCTGCTACATCCACGGGCATACCGAGGCCACGATCATGAAATACGGCATCCGGCTCGATTGCGCCAATGCTGCCGTGATCGATTGCCATATTTCGGATTTTCACAGTGTGGGTTTCGACGCGCAGGCTATTTCGGGCATCAACGGGCCCGGGCCTTTTAAAATCCTCAATAATTACCTCGAAGCCTCGGGCGAAAACATCCTGTTTGGCGGCGCGGCCCCGGCGATTGCAGGCCTGGTGCCTTCCGATATCGAGATCCGGCAAAATCATTTTTACAAACCCTGGTCATGGCGGGTAGGCGATCCTTCCTATGCGGGCAAACACTGGACCGTCAAAAACCTGCTCGAATTTAAAACGGGTACCCGCGTGTGGGTCGACGGAAATATCCTCGAAAATTCCTGGGCCGACCTGCCCATCGGTCAAAGTGGTTACGCCATTCTGCTGACCATCCGCACCGAAAACGGGAATGCCCCGCAGGCCGACGTGAGCGACGTGCGGATCAGCAACAACATCATCCGCCATGCAGGCGCAGGTATTTCTATTTCGGGCCGCGACGGCGGACAAGGCATCCGTTCCAAACGAATTCTGATTTCCAACAACCTGTTCGATGACATCGACGGTCCTGCTTACGGCGACCAGAATATTGCCGGGCCCAACGACGGCACTTTTTTGCACATCGGCGAGCCTGAAAACGTGGTAGTCGACCACAACACTGTCTTTCAAAGCGGACCGATCACCTGGGCTTACAAGGTGATGAACGGATTCGTTTTTACCAATAACCTGTGCAGCAGCCCCGTGTCGGCGGGCGGATACCAGGGAATATACGGTCCGGGCGTGGCGCAGGGGAATGCGACGCTGGCGCACTATTTCCCCGACATTACGGATGCCAACCAGCGCTTTCACAAAAACGTGCTGATTGGCGGCAATTCGGCCAAATACACCAATTACAATACCCTGAGCCAGAACTACTACCCGGCCAATGTAGCCGCGGTGGGTTTTCAGGATGTTGCAGGCGGGGCTTCGGATTTTCATGGTTATGCGCTCGCTGCCACCAGTTCGTTTTACCAGGCCACTGCTGACGGCAAGGATATCGGTGTGGAGGTGGACAGCCTGGATGCGGCTTTTAATGCGGGCAGGGGTTGTTCGGCGGTTTCTGCTGTGGTAGAAGAAAGCGGTAAGAGTGGTATTCTGGTGTACCCCAATCCGGTACACGACCTGCTACAGGTGGAGGTGCCGGGCATGGTCGGACAGCGCTACACGTTGCGGGACGTGCTGGGCAGAACGGTGTTGTCAGGTGTGGTATCGACAGAACGTTTTGAGGTGAGGGTTGGTCGGTTGGCGCCGGGGGTGTATGTGTTTTGGGTTGCAGGTACTCGTAGCGTCCGGCCTGTACTATTGAGCATTACAAATTCAAATTAATATCAACCGCAGATGATACCTATGAATCATGTTATTGCAAAAAGCCGATCCAGGATTTCACCATTTATCATATTGAACGTAATATGTTTTTTTGTCATTGGTAAAGATAACTTTAAGGGAACAGGGCTTGTGTCCATTCTTATTATTAATTTATTTTTAATAATATATTACAGTGTAAATAAAAACATTTATGAGGTCGACTTCGAAGATATGTTTATTATCATAAAATACAAACAGTTTTGGAGAAAAAAAAGCATGCAGGTATTCTATCAACACCTTTCATTCACATATAAAAAAGCATTGGTTGGACGTGGTATTACAGACAATGTCATCGATCTATTTGACCACGAAAACCAGGTAGCGAGAATACATCCATCGAATTCCCGCTTTGGATATGACGATATGGATAAAATAATCGCTTTGATGGAAGAAAAAGGCGTAATACGGAAGGGATAAATTGTGTATAACTTCTATTCTTTTTCAGCCGTTGAAGGGATGCCTGCAACGGCTGAAAAACGCTTTCTATCGTGATGTATCCATGAAAAACCGAACCAAATACATAGCGACCATTGCGGCTATTGCTGCGCTTAATGCAAAGGCCGTTCCAGCGCCTGTGGAGTACCATATAAACCCGGCCAGGCTACTTGCTCCGAGGCTTCCAATGCTTTGAAAGGCTGTAAATGTTCCAATGGCTGTAGCCGTGTCTTTATGATCGCAAATATTGGTTATCCAGGCTTTGGCAACACCCTCTGTGGCAGCGGCATAGAGGCCGTACAGGAAGAATAGCGATAAAAACGCCGGCAAAGTTGTGGCAAAAGCCATTCCGGCATACACAATAGCAAATAAAAACAAACCGCTCACAAATACCCGTTTCATACCCAGCCTGTCGGCCAAAACCCCAAATGGATAGGAAGATAAGGCATAGACCAGGTTGTAAAAAATATATACCCCGATGACTGCGGTATCGCTCAGGCCCGCATCCTTGATCTTCAAAAGCAGAAATACATCGGAACTATTGAACAGGGTAAATACGAGTAAAGCGCCCGCCAGTTGGCGATATTGCGCCGGACTACGCCGCCAATAACGCAGGAAATCTAAGAAGCCGGGTTTGGGAGCACCTTCCCGCCGCGCTTTTCTTTTTTCCCGGATGAGGGTCGTGAACGCGATCGCCAGGATACCCGGCAGGAATGCGATCAAAAATAGTATTTGGTATGCGCCGGGATGCCATTGCAGGTAGACGAGCGCCAGCAGCGGACCTATCACTGCGCCGGTGGTGTCCATCGCCCGGTGAAAACCGAATACCCGGCCTTTGGTTTCAGGTGTGGCCTCATCCGAAAGCAGGGCATCGCGAGCGCCGGTACGAATGCCTTTGCCGAGGCGATCCGTGGCGCGGGCGAAAAACACCCACAGCGGATATACGAAAACGGCCATCATCGGTTTGGAAACAGCACTGAGCGCATATCCAATTTGTACGAATGGCAACCTCCGGCCCAGTGTGTCGCTTAAATTACCGAAATAACCCTTGCTTAGTCCGGCAGTAGCCTCTGCAAAGCCCTCCAGCACACCAATAAATACAATGGAGAAACCGATGCTTTTAAGATAAACCGGCATAACCGGATAAAGCATTTCACTCGCTACATCCGTGAACAGACTGACCAAAGACAAAATCCAGACATTGCGGGTGATGATCGCGGAACCTTGCATATTACGATTGGGTATTACCCAGGGCGGGGTGTATTTCAAATTGTCGCACTGGTATAGTCATCCGATGACTTTGAGTCATCGGATGACTATACCAGCAATTTGAAATACACCCCCCAGGGCGCTATTTTTAATCCACTGACCAATGTCCTTTATGGCTTCTGTAGAAATATCTTCATACACTTTCGATTTCGGAAGGTAGTCAAAAAAGTCATTTTTAAAATCTACCTTATAAATGCCTTGTTCATAATCAAATGTCACATGAACCAAATTTGTAATGGACCTCAATGCAAAACTATTATTTTGAGTAATGGCTACTGTAGTTCTATATGCCTTTATATAGAACTCCGTAAGTTGTTGCGTTCTTATACAATTGTCGATGAACTCCTTTATTTTTTCACCTTTCCATTGATATCTTTCCATGTTCTGTTCATAATAGTTGGAGATTTCATTCCATTGTTTTTCCGGCGCCATTTCCCTCCAGTAAGCAGGGTTTCCTGGGTACCAACCTTCGCATAATACTTTTAAGGAGTCTGAAACGTACATAAATGTGCCGTCATAATTTCTATTGTAATGCCCCCAAATGCCGTTTTCATTTTTTCTATACCCCAAAATCAAATCCTGGTCGTCGTATATTTCGCCAATCCTTAAAAAGGATTTATCTTCATCTATGCTCATATTTTTATGAGCATATAACTCTCGACATTCTGTTGAATGAAAGAGCCCGGACGCATAGTATTCGTCCAGATATTCGTTGCAGTTAAATCCTTCTGTGGGTGGGTTCATGTTTCAGTTAATAACTTGTTTTAGCCATTGTTGGAAAGATAGTAGTTCAGTACTTCATCGGCTCTTTTGGTGATGTATGGATTGGATAAATTTGTTTCGCCTATCGAAACGACCATATTGTAGATTTTCCTTTCCAGGAGCCACGAGCCGTTCTTTTGTCGTTTTGATGTCAACAAACTAACAGCCTTGTTTAATTGGTCAGACTTTATATTTTCCCGTTTCAACAACCACAGTATCTCCAAAAAATCACTTCTATACATGTTAGGAAACGTAAGACGATCCATTTTATCAACCATAATTTTTTCCGGATCGTGTGAACTGTAGCAAACCTGATGCTTTAAAATAAAATTCACACATTTATCTTTTAATTCGAGCACCTCTTTACTTCTGTACTCATGTGGCATAAAGGATATACCTTTTAACAGTTTAACAATGCCCCAATAACAGGAGTGCTTTCCGTAACAACTTGTGTTAGAACAGAATTTGTTTTTGGGTTCTTCATATGTTCCGTCATCAAACCTTTGGTATTTGTGAAAGAACTCTAAAGATTTCAAACTTCTGCTGTCTGGCGTCTTGTTAAAATATAAGTCAATATAAATGATGTTTCCATTTAAACACGGAATTGGAAAATGGTCCTCTTTTAAGGAGTAAATCCCAAAATTGTGGTCATAGAAATGGCTTTTAACTTCTTCCAATGCTTTCTTTACCCGTGGTTCATTCCGGTCGATTTCTAAATCTGCAAGAAGGATTAATGTCCACAACGAGGCTTTGAAATTGGGCACATAATGAAGATAATCCGGATAGTATTTATCAGATTCAGGCAAAATTTTCCATAAGCCATTTTCATCCTGTGCGCTGAAAATTTTATCAATTAGATTTTGATCAACTTCCAATTTCATGTTTTTGTTGCTCGGGATGATTGTTTAACGGTTGTACGCACGCTCACTGCCACCTGCATCGACTTTGGGCATTGGCCGTTTTGCTCTAAACCTAATTGAAGGGCAAATTTATCGCATTATGCGTCAAAGTATAAACTGAATTTTACGATCGTATCACTTTCAAAATATTTGCTTAATCGTTCTTCGATGACTTTTATTTTAGTTTTTTCATTTTCAGAAGAATTGAAATTGGGGAGGAGTGCGTTTATTTGTTTAATTATAGCGTAAACTTTGTCCGTATCCCATGCAAGCATATAATACGCCTTATCAACGTCCATTCTCAAATTTGAGCCATCGATCTCATCATTGAGATCCTGATAAAAAGCGAAAGGGTTGAAAGCGTAAATTCCACAATCATGCAAATTCGTCGTAGTCCAATTTTCGAAGCATAATAACG
>JAKQJD010000533.1 GCA_029561355.1 Bacteroidota bacterium
ATCGAACGCAATCATGGCCATTATAAAAATCACATAAAATCACAGTCCGACAGCAGTCCGCCGAAGGCGGAAAATCCATATCCATCAAATCAAAGTGGCCGCAAGGCCACTAAAAAATCAATATTAATCCGCACAATCCGCGTCCCCATCTGTCAAAATCCCCATCCAGCAAAATCCCACGCCAGCATCTCGGTCTATAAAATCCCCCCTATTATCCCATGTTTTACAACGCCATAAAACGCAACCTAATCCTGGCAGCCATCGCAATTGTTACCTCGCAACCTGCCCACGCTCAGATCCGGATCAACGAACTGCTCGCGGTCAATTCCACTGTTGCGCACGACCCCGATTTCGGCGCGTTTTCGGACTTCATGGAACTGCACAATGCAACCGCCGCACCCGTGGACCTCTCCGGTTATACCCTCACCGACGATCCTGCCGAAGCCGGCAAATGGACTTTGCCGGACATCACCCTCGCGCCCGGCGAACTCCTGCTCATCTGGACGGACGGGCTGGATAAACGTCCCGGCGATACGGCCTTCGTGGCTTACAAAAATGCCGTGACAACCATGACCGCCCTGCATGCCGGTTTCCGCCTCAGCGGCGATGGGGAATACCTGGGTCTGTACAGTCCGCAGGGCAATCTGATAGATGAAGTGATGTATTGCACACAAGCCAACGACGTGTCGTACGGCCGCAGCGCAACAACGCCCGCAAACTGGCTGTACTTCGGAGAACCCACGCCCGGGGCAGCCAACTCGCCCTACGGCTCGGCAAGCATGGAAACGCCGGGAGTGCCCGTTTTTTCGCTTACAGAGGGCTTTTATACATCCCCTCAAATGCTGCACCTGAGCACACAGGAATCGGGCGCCGTTATTCGTTTCACATTCGACGGCACAACGCCCAACGGTAATTCGCCCGTTTTTACAAACGATTTTCCGTTAAATCTCAACCTCAGCATCAAGGCGCGGCTTTACGTGCCGGGCAAGATGCCGGGTAAGGTGGTTACGAAGACCTATTTTATCAATGAAAACACCCAACTGCCCGTAATCTCCATTACCTCCAATGCCGCCAACCTGTACGGTTTCGATTTCGGTATTTTGCAAAATGCCATCAAAGACCGGGAAGTGCCCGCTACGATGGAGTATTTCGAGCCGGGCACAGGCGAACGGGCCTTCTTTACCGGGGTCGGCTTGCGGGTGTTCGGCACCTCCATTTACAACCTGCCGCAACGCCCGCTTTCCGTGCGG
>JAKQJD010000541.1 GCA_029561355.1 Bacteroidota bacterium
TGAACCGCATTTTACCGCTCTTCGCACTGCTCCTGTTCCCCCTTTTCGGCGCACAACTGAATAATACCCGGCACCGGGCTTTACCCCGGCCGGGCGGCAAGGATTACGCTTTGTTTTTCGCCGTCGAAACCTACGAAAACAGCAGCGCCTGGAAAAAACTGCCTGGCCTGATCGACGAATGCGAAGCCATACGGAAAGACCTCGTGGAACGCTACGGTTTTTCTCCGGAATCCAAGGTGATTTCCAACCCGACCCGCAGTGACATCGGCGCCGAACTGGCGCGCTGGCGCTCCCGCGATTACGGCCCCGACGATCAGTTGCTGGTGTTTTTCAGCGGACACGGGCAGTTTCTGGACGACCTGCAGGAAGGTTTTTTTATTCCGAGCGACGGAAAACCCGGCACAGGCGAAGTATCCGAACGAAAATGGTATTCCCTGTTGCAGTTGCCGCGCCACGTGACCACCATCAATTGCAACCATATCCTGCTCGCCATCGACGCCTGTTACAGCGGCACCATCGACAGCCATGTTGCGTTGAAAGACGAGGCCGAGGAATGGGCAGAACCCGCGAACAATGCCGACGAGCTGTTCAACCAGTACGTGCACGACCTGCTGGCCCATAAAAGCCGCATCTTGATGACCTCCGGCGGAAAGAACCGCACCAAACACCCGTCCGAATTTGTCCGCTGGTTCCGGGAAGCGTTGGCTACGCTGGGCGGCCCGGATCGCCTTTTAAGGCCGGCCGATATCGAGGAGCGCTGGCCGACCACGCCGAATGGGCGGCCGCTGTCGGGCGCCTTCGAAGGGCATGAGCCTGGCGGCAACTTTCTTTTTGTGTACCAGCCCAAAGTACCTCCGCCGGATCTTTCAACCAAAGAACCCGACTACGACGACGACGGCACACCCGATGCCCGCGACAAATGTCCCAACGAGCCCGGCCCCGTCTCTACCAAAGGCTGCCCGGATACGGACGGCGACGGTGTAGCAGATAAATTCGACTTGTGTAAAACTGAAAAAGGTCCGGTTTCCAATGACGGCTGCCCGGTGACTACGAGTGCTCCGGCTCAGGTAAAGAAGCCTTCTACTGTAGATGACCCGCTTGCGAATTCCATGACGTACATACATGGAGGCGAATTCACGATGGGCAGCAAGGATGGAGAGGCTATTGAAAACCCGCCCCATAAAGTGAAGATTTCTTCCTTCTGGATGTCCAAACACGAAGTAACAATCGGGCAATACCTCGCGTTTTGTACGGCTACCGATAGCCATTGGCCGGAATGGCTGGAAAAAGGGAGCGATAACAACATTGAAACAGGAAAAAATGATGAATACAAAATATATGGCATGAGCCGGACAAATACAACGCTGCCGGTTACCGGCGTTTCGTGGCTGAACGCAGTTGCTTTTTGTGCCTGGCTAAAAGAAAAAACAGGTCGCAACTATCGTTTACCGACTGAAGCGGAATGGGAATATGCGGCCCAGGGAGGAAAGAACAGCAAGGGTTACACCTATTCGGGTAGTAATAACCTGAACGAAGTTGCCTGGAACAGTTCAAATGCAGAACGCCGGGTTCATCCGGTCGGCAGCCTGAAAGAAAATGAAGCGGGCCTGTACGACATGAGCGGCAACGTATGGGAATGGTGCGCTGACTGGTATGATGCAGACTATTACAAAAACAGTCCTTTGAAAAATCCACAAGGGCCGACATCGGGTTCTTTCCAGGTTTGTCGCGGCGGGTCGTGGAACGACGACGGTATCTATTGTCGGTCTGCGTATCGGAACGGCGCCGATCCATCGGTCCGTCTCAACGATATGGGTTTTCGGGTGGCGAAGGACAAATAACCCTTTGACACTTTTACCCTTTGGCTTTTTATACTTTTTACTTTTTTCTTTTTCTTTCGGCGCGGAGCGCGATTAGTCCTCACCCCCGGCCCCCTCTCCCTCGGAGAGGGGGCCGGGGGGTGAGGACTAAATTCCAATACAAAAAATAAACCAGTATCCATATGAATCAAAAAAACCTGAAATCCCTGCTCCTGCTCACACTGCTCCTGCCCCTCACCAGCGCCCAAAAAACAGTCCCACCCGTTTCCCGGCCCACGGGAAAGGACTTTGCCCTGTTCTTCGCCAACGAAGCCTACGACAACAGCGGCCCCTGGAAAACCCTGCCGGGTCTGGTAAAAGAAGTGGAAGCCATTGCCGGCGACCTGCACGACCTGTACGGTTTTGAAACCAAAGTGCTCAAAAACAAGTCGCTGGCCGAAATCGATGCGGAACTGGCGGCCTGGCGTGCGC
>JAKQJD010000542.1 GCA_029561355.1 Bacteroidota bacterium
CGTACACGGCGATTTCCATGTTTTTGTTCAGCCGCGGGCTGTACCAGTTGTGGATTTCTCGTCTCATCAGATTGTAAATAGGAAATGAATGTTGAGCGTTAATAGTTGGTCCGGCTCATGAGGGTATGAGGGCAAATGTAAGAAACTGTTTATGGGTTTATGAAGTTGATCGGTTCACTTCTTCAAAAAATCCTCATACAACGTTTGCAAGTACGCCTTCGCCTGCACCTGCGTGGTCGAGTCCAGTTGTCCGCGCCACCATTTCCATTGTTTGTTTTCAAAATAGTAAAAACCGGCTCCCTGGCGGTTCAGCCAGCCGAGGCCGTTTTCGTTGGTGTAGTAGGCGAAATCCCATTCCGGAGAAGATTTACTGGGATAGCCGTTTTCGAGCCTTTCCACATCCCATAAGTTCCGGCTCCACGGCGCTCCGGAAAACCCCATCCCGGATTTTTGTGGAAGCATATAGGCGAGAGTGGCGGGAATGTCGTGGTGGTTTCCAAAAACAGCGACTCTTTTACCCATCCAGGATTTTGCCAGCGGTTTTCCAAAAATAATCAGCGGAATATGCCGTGACGCCGGATTATCCATGCCCACCTCGCCCGGATGCGACGCTCCATGATCGGCTACCAGAACGAACAAGGTATTGTCGTACCACGGCTGTTTTTCCGCCACTTCGAAAAAATGCCCGATGGCATAATCCGCAAACGCGGCGCTGTGCATGAACATATATTTTTCCTCGCTGCTGTTCTCCCATTGGCTGTGGTACGGCACGTCGAAGGGTGGGTGTAGGCTCAGCGTCATGGCTGTGGCCAGAAACGGCGGGCGCAACTGGTTGATTTCCTGAATACTGTGTTGCAAAAGCCGGTCGTCGTCGACGCCCCAGCGCTGGGTTTTATCGGCTTTCGGAAAATCTGGTTCCGAGCGGATGACCTCGAATTTCTGGTTGCGTAGCCACACGCCGATGTTGGCAAACGTGAGTTCACCGCCATAAAAAAATGCCGTGGAATAACCCTGCCCGTACAGCATACGCGGTAATGAATTGATCTTTTCCGCTTTGTCCGACAACAACACGATCGATTGGTCGGGCTGTGCCGGGTAGCCGCCCAAAACCGACACGATGCCCTGGTCCGTGCGGTAGCCGCTGCCGTACACGTTTTCAAATAAAATGCCTTCGCGGATGAGCCGGCTCAGGTTGGGGCATACTCCTTTTTCGCCACCGAGTTCTTCCACCACCTGCGCGGTCATACTTTCCATGATGATGAAAACAATATTCAGTGGAGTAGTGTCGGGACGGGGCGTAAACCAGTCATATTTTACATCTATCAGGCAACCATTGAAGTTTAACGAATTGAATTTTTCAACCGCCACGCTATCCGGCATAAACCGGTAATGATTCTCCGTCGAGCGCGTTTCCAGTTGGCTGTGCGCCAGGTACCAGGCTGTATTCGTAGCCGCGTGGTTGTTGAACGGATGCACGGAATAGTACACCGCGCTTTCGTTGATG
>JAKQJD010000543.1 GCA_029561355.1 Bacteroidota bacterium
CGTACACGGCGATTTCCATGTTTTTGTTCAGCCGCGGGCTGTACCAGTTGTGGATTTCTCGTCTCATCAGATTGTAAATAGGAAATGAATGTTGAGCGTTAATAGTTGGTCCGGCTCATGAGGGTATGAGGGCAAATGTAAAAGTTTATCTGCGGATGGGTTTACTTCTTCAAAAAATCCTCATACAGCGTCTGCAAATACGCCTTCGCCTGCACTTGCGTGGTTGTGTCCAGTTGCCCGCGCCACCATTTCCATTGTTTGTTTTCAAAATAGTAAAACCCGGCGCCCTGAGGATTTATCCAGCCGAGGCCGTTTTCGTTGGTGTAGTAGGCGAAATTGGGCTGGCGGCCGTATTTTTCTTCGGGGAAATTTTTATCTGAAATATCCCTGAGCCACAGATCGCTGCTCCAGGGATATTCGACAGCGAAAGACAGGTTGGTTTTGCCTTTCAAAACATGCCAAACGGTCGCGGGAATATCATGGTGATTGCCGAATACATCAACCTTCTTCCCTATCCAATCTTTACTGAGCGGTTTCCCAAAAATAATCAACGGAATATGCCTCGACATCGGGTTGTCCATACCCACCTCGCCCGGATGCGAAGCACCGTGATCAGCCACTAGTACGAACAAAGTATTGTCGTACCAGGGCTGTTTTTCCGCCACTTCGAAAAAATGTCCGATGGCATAATCGGCAAATGCGGCGCTGTGCATAAACATGTATTTTTCCTCGGTGCTGTTTTCCCATTTGCTGTGATATGGCACATCGAAGGGCGGGTGCAGGCTCAAGGTCATGGCCGTCGCCAGGAATGGCGGGCGCAACTGATTGATTTCCTGGATGCTATGTTGCAACAATCGGTCATCGTCGACACCCCAACGCTGCGTTTTATCGGCTTTTGGGAAATCGGGCTCCGAGCGGATGACCTCGAATTTCTGGTTGCGCAGCCACACGCCGATGTTGGCAAACGTGAGTTCGCCTCCGTAGAAAAATGCCGTGGAATAACCCTGCCCGTACAGCATCCGCGGCAGCGAATTAATCTTTTCCGCCTTGTCCGACAACAGCACGATCGACTGGTCGGGCTGCGCCGGGTAGCCGCCCAGAATAGACACGACGCCCTGGTCGGTGCGGTAGCCGCTGCCGTAAATATTTTCGAATAAAATGCCTTCGCGGATAAGCCGGCTCAGGTTGGGGCACACACCTTTTTCTCCGCCAAGTTCTTCCACTACTTGCGCCGTCATGCTTTCCATGATGAGGAAAACGACGTTGAGGCGGGTGCTGTCGGGACGGGGATTGGTTAAATTGTAATTTTTATCGCTTATGACATTCGGACCACGCACCAGGTTTTCGTAGTTTTTTATAGCCACGCTATCCGGCATAAACCGGTAATGATTCTCCGTCGAGCGCGTTTCCAGTTGGCTGTGCGCCAGGTACCAGGCTGTATTCGTAGCCGCGTGGTTGTTGAACGGATGCACGGAATAGTACACCGCGCTTTCGTTGATG
>JAKQJD010000552.1 GCA_029561355.1 Bacteroidota bacterium
TGTAAAAGTGTTTGCCGATTCGGCGCTGTACAATACCAATACGCGCATTAGCAATTTATTCGGCAATGTGGTGCTTGTAAATGGCGTACAGGAACTGTTCACCAACCGCATGCGCTACGACCTTGCCAACAAAATCGCCACTTACCATACCGGCGCTACAATGACCAACGGGAAAAGCCAGTTGACCAGTACGCACGGGTATTATTTCGTCAATCAGAAAGAAATTTTTTTTAAAGGCGACGTGCTGGGTACCGACCCGGATTTTACTATGCGAACGGACACTATGGCGTTTAACACCGAAACCCAGACGGTTCGTTTTCTCGCTCCAACCCTCATCAGCCAGCAAAAAAGCAGGATTTATACGGAAGGCGGCTTCTACGACATTGAAAATGATTTTGCCGAATTCGACCTCAATCCGCAATATGAAAAGGAGGGCCAGCGCGGCAAGGCGCGTAAAATGCGGTATTTCGGCACCACCAAGGAGTATATGCTGGAAGGTGACGCGTATATAGATGATCCGAAAAAAGGCCAGGCAACGCAGGCGGATTTCATCCGGTACAACACGGATACGGAAAAAACGACCTTGCGCGGTAATGCGCATTTTCAGGACAGCACGCGCGATATTCGTGGCGAGGAAATCCACGTCGACAGCCGCAACAAAGCCTACCAGATCACCGGCCGGGGACGCGTAATCGATCCGCCCAATATTATCGAAGCCGACTCCCTTGATTTCAACGACGTGCTAGGGGCCGGCCTGGCACTGGGCGGCGTCATCTGGATCGATACGGCCAGCGATTTTACCATCCTTGCGCACCGGATGGATTACAACAAACAAACGGAATTTCTGAATGCTTTCGGCAGCTCGGGCGCCCTCGGCCCGGCCGGCCGGCCTATGATGAAATCGCTGATCGAACGCGATACGCTTTACATGAGCGCAGACACGCTTACCTCTTACAAACCCGATTCGGTGAGTGATACGCGGCTATTGCTGGCACATCAGGACGTGCGGATATTCAAACGGGACCTACAGGCGGTTTGCGATTCGCTTTCTTTCAGTTCTGCGGATTCCATTTTCCGGTTTTATAAAATTCGCGATGTGCCGGTTATCTGGTCCGATACTTCCCAGTTTTCCGGCGACACGATTCGCATGTTGTTAAAAAATAAAAAACTGGACCGTATCTGGCTGATACAGAATGCGTTAGTGGTCAATTCGGAGGATGGCGCATTTTTCAACCAGATCAAGGGAAAAAATACAACCGCTTTTTTTCGCGACGATCAGGTGCGGGAAATGCTGGTAGAGGGAAATGCCCAGGCCGTTTATTATGCACTCGACGACCGGCGGGCTTACGTCGGGTTGAATGAAACCAAGTGCTCGGAGATGCGGCTGTATTTCGGAAACAACCAGGTAGAAAGCATCAAATTTTACAACCAGCCCAGCGGCACCTTCACTCCTATGAAAAAAGCGGGAAGCGGCACCAAAAAACTGGAAGGTTTCTTCTGGGAACAGGTACGCCGGCCAAGGGAGATATCCGATCTGTTTTGAGTGTTTGGGGTTTGGGGTTTCGTGTTTGGGGGTGCCCACGCCCGGCGTTTACTTTGAGGGAGATACTAGAGTAAAGTAGCCGCTCATCTATGAAGAGAGGCCGGGGGCGAGCCCCAGGGCAAACGCATCAAAATAGTGATAAAAGGTTGGTGCCCATGCTTAATATCATATTAAAATAGCCGGGAATACCTTACACAGACCAAGCCGTGGTGTCATTCCGGAGCGCAGCGACGGAACATACACACGCTGCGATGAATGTGAGCATCCATGCTTTTGTCTGGCTTGTGCAGGTTCCGTCGCTGCGCTCCGGAATGACACCAGATCTTGGGATTTGAGATGAGAAAAGCGATAAAAACCAAGCATTTTAATGTGTTTGCCTCGGGGGGCCCCAAACACGAAACACCAAATACGAAACACGCTATTTGTCGAGTTCAAACAGCCGGTACGTTTCTATTACCTTCACCATCTCTCCTTCGAAATCCGACACTTCCGAAATTTTCTTGTTATCCAGCGCTTTTGCCCAGGCTTTCCAGTCATTTCCGCAG
>JAKQJD010000557.1 GCA_029561355.1 Bacteroidota bacterium
TTCCTGCCACCCCAAAGGATCAGAATAGGTTTTGAAGACCAGAGAAAAAACGAAGAAACCAACCGTGCGTCAATTGAATTTTTAGAAATGAATGTGTTCAGGATAACATCTGTCATCTGCCTTTTAGGGCTGGCCGCGAACTTGTTCGCGCAAAACCCGCATGGAACAGATTTGAAAATCGACTGTGCTTCCTGCCACTCTTCCAAAGGCTGGGAAATCGATGCATCCTACTGGCAAGGATTTGAAGCAGATCGCCCCAGAACTTCTCAGGTTACCGGCATGGTTTGGGGACCTGACACCCTGCGTTTTCACCACGGAAAAACCAGTTTTAAATTAGAGGGCAAACACAACACTGTCGATTGCAGGGCTTGCCACGAAACCCTCGTTTTTTCGGGTGCTTCTTCCGATTGTATTTCCTGTCACAACGACGTACACCAGCAAAGTGTGGGAACCGACTGCGCGCGTTGCCATACGCCTGCCAACTGGTTGGTTGACAAAACAAATGAATTACACCTGCAAAACGGGTTTCCACTCACGGGCGTCCACCAGTCGGTGAGTTGCGAGCAGTGCCACACGGCTGCCTCCGGTTTACAGTTCAACCGGATCGGGAATGATTGTATCAGTTGTCATGTAACGGATTTTCAGGCTGCTGCCAACCCCAACCACCAGCAGGCAGGCTTTTCTACCGACTGTCTGGAATGCCACGATATGTTGACGCCCGATTGGGGGACCGATAAAGTAAACCACGATTTTTTTCCGCTGACCAGGGGGCATGAGATTTCCGATTGCAAACAATGCCACGCCGGCGGAAACTATGTTGGTACGCCCGGCAACTGCAATGCCTGCCACCAGGCGGATTTTGATGGCGCCCAGTCGCCCAGTCACGTGAATGCCCACTTCTCCTCCAACGACTGCGCCACTTGCCACACCACCGATGCCGACTGGATGCCGGCCGAATTTACAGCCCACGATGGCGCTTATTTTCCTGTTTACAGCGGCAAACACAAAGGGCTGTGGTCGCAATGTGCGGAATGCCATACCAATCCGACTACTTTCGCTGAAAATTCGTGTATCGTTTGTCATGCCAACCCGGAAACCGATGACGGGCACACCGGCGTAAACGGGTATGTATATGAGAATTCGGCTTGCCTGGCCTGCCACCCCACCGGCGATGCGGGCACTGCATTCGACCACAACGCAACGGATTTTCCGCTGGCAGGGGCGCACCTGACGGCCAATTGTGTGGACTGCCATGC
>JAKQJD010000559.1 GCA_029561355.1 Bacteroidota bacterium
GAGAAATGATGTTAAATTTTCACGATGCAACATCTATTGAATCCGCTTGTCGTTTGATAGGCGGTTTTATTACCTGCCACACCCTTTCATCCCAGGCAAATCCACCGGTTTAATCAGTTCGAGGAAATCAAATATCCGGACGACTCTCACAAGTCGTTGATATCCATACAATTAACCACCTATCCTCTTAACTTACCCTGTATGATTAAACACGCCTGGCTACTAGCCCTGCTACTTTTCAGTACTGCTCTCGCCGCTCAAAATCCGTCGAGGGTCACCATTAAAGGCACCGTCATCGACACTTCGGGAGATGAAACGCCGCTTCCGACGGTCATGCTGCTGAATCCGACCGATTCCACCCTGATCAATTTTACCCGGGGGAATGACAAAGGAGAATTTTCATTTAAAAACGTCAAAAACGTACCCTACCTGCTGAAGGTTTCCTACGTAGGTTACCTGCCCTTGCAAATGCACCTGCCCGCTTCTGCCAATGAGGTGAACGATGTGGGTATGGTTCGTATCAAACCCATTACCAACGAATTGCTGGAAGTGGTGGTAAAAGCCGCCAAGGCAACGTTGAGCATTCGCGGCGACACCATCGAATACGATGCCTCGTCATTCAAGGTGCCCCCCGGCTCCACGGTCGAAGACATGCTGCGCCGCTTGCCCGGCATCGACGTAGATGCGGAAGGCAATATCAAAGCCCAGGGAAAGGACGTAAAACGGGTGTATGTGGACGGTAAAACGTTTTTTGGCGACGACCCGAAAGCCGCTACCAAGAACCTGGGCGCCGAAACGATTTCCAAGGTTCAGGTATACAACGAGTCGTCGGAACAAAGCAAACTGACGGGCGTGGACGACGGCAAGGACCAAAAAGCCATGAACCTGGAGTTGAAAGAAGAGTATAAAAAAGGCGCTTTCGGAAAAATCACCGGCGCTGTCGGCAATGAAGAACGCTGGGCTGCGCGCGGCAACTACAACCGGTTTAATACCAAGGAGCAGTTTTCGGTGATCGCTTACGGCAACAACATCAACCAGACGGGCGTCAACTGGGAGGATTACGGCGAATTTAAAGGCCAGAATACCTTCGGTGATTTCGACAACGGTGATTTCGGTTTCGGCGGCGGGCGCGCCTTTTACATCGGCGGCGACGACAGTGATGTGCCATTCAATAATTTTGACGGACGCGGTTTTACGGAGAATTTCGGCAGCGGCGTCAACTATAATTTCGACAACAAAAAATCGAAATTCAATGCCAGTTACTTCTATAATCAGACGGAACTGACGCTGAACCAGACGGCTTTCCGGCAAACGTTTTTGCAGGACAGCACTTTTACCAATACCGACACAACGTCGAGGCTCGATTTCAGAAGTAATCACAGCATTTCCACCCGTTTCGAGCAGGAACTCGATTCCAATGACGTGCTCATCGTCAAAGCGAATACGCGTTTCAGCCACAACGACGCCACCTACATGCAGTCGCAGTTTTTTACCGACAACAACGACCGGCCCAGCAACAACCTCCTGATCGACAACGGTACGCTGCTCGACTCGTGGCGCTTGTCGGGTTCGGCTATTTTCCGGCACCGTTTCAAGAAAAAAGGGCGTTCTATTGCTGCCAGCGCCGGTTATAACAGCAGCAAATCGGATGGCACGGAAAACCTGTTTTCGCTAAACCGTTTTTTCACGGCAACAACGATTACCGAACAAATCCGCCAACTCAACGACAATGACAACACCGGGCGTCAGATAAAATCGAGCCTGCTGTTTACGGAACCTTTTTCCAAAAAATGGTACTGGGAAACCTTTTACAATTTTGCCCGTGCCGACAACGAGGTGAACCGCCAGGTGGCAGACCCTGAACTGAACAACGAGCGCATCGAGTCACTGAGCGTTTTTTATGATAACAAGGTGTTATACAATCGTTTAGGTTCCAGTATCCGGTATTCCAATAAAGGTTTGAACGCTACCGCAGGTATCGCAGCCCAGCATTTGCAACTCGACGGCTCGTATTCCATCGACCGCGATTTGCCATTGATTACCGATCCCATCCAGCGCAGTTTTTTGAATTACACGCCACACGTCGACATCAATTACGAGTTCCCTTCCAACCTCTGGCTCAGCGGTGATTACAGTTATGAAATAACGGAACCTCAACTCAACGACCTGCAACCCGTGCCCAATGTAAGCAACCCGGCTTTCCGGATAGAGGGAAATCCGAACCTGGGGCCGCAACGCTCGCACAATGTCGGCATGAACCTGAACTACTGGAATGCGGCATCTATGAGCAACGTAGGGATTGGAAGCAACATCAATCTTTATGATAGCCAGATCGTGTATAACCAGACGATCGAACAGATCGATACCATCGGCATACGCACTACCACACGCCCCGACAATGTGTCCGGCGGTAACAATTTCAACTTGTATCTGTGGTCCAATTTCCCGATCGTAAAGACCAAACTGACCATGAGCATCAATGGGAACATCAACGTGGGCAAATCGCCGTCGCTTGTAAATGGTGTTGAAAATGAGACGTTTAATAATGGTTTCAACATTCGGACCGGATTCAACCTCACGCCTTCGCCGAAACTTATTCTTGGCTTAAACGGCAATCTTCGTTTCAACAACATTACCTACTCCATTCAGGAATCGCAGAACCAGCGTATCATGAACCATGGCGTAGACGCGAGTGTGAAATGGCAGTTTTGGTCGAAATTCTTTTTTGAAAGCAACTTCAATTACGCCATTTACCGCAACGACCGCTACGCTTTCAACCAGGATATTCCCACCTGGAATGCTTCCGTCCGCCGTTTGTTCGGCAAACAGAACAGGCTGGAAATGCGGTTTGCAGCATTCGATATTTTCAACCGGCGCGTGAGTATCACTCAAAGCGGTACGCAGAACTACGTGATCCGGAATATCGCCGACACGCTTGCCCGGTATTTTATGCTCAGCGCGAGTTACAACATGCGCGGGTATGAGAACAAGATTAATAAGAATCAGTGGTGGTGAGTTCCTTATTGGTTATTGGTTATTGGTTATTAGTGTGGTAAAGCATGGCATTTGTAAATTCTTCGCCATGGGTTACCACACTAATAACCAATAACGAATAACCAATAACAACCTAAAAACAACAATCAAACATGAAAAAACACCTAATAATAGCAACAGCACTCCTCTGCTCCTCGTTCAGCGTCCGCGCACAGGAAATAGAAGGCGTGATCAGATACCTCGTGATCCACAACTGGTCCAAAAAAATGGCGGCGGTCGATTACATCAGCAAACAGCAACGCGAACGAATCTCCTACATGTGGGGCAACCGCTCGGAATGGAAAATGTACACTACAATGTACATCACGCCTACGGAAACAAAATATGAAGACTCCGAAGAGCGGGCCGAACCCGATGACGACGGCTATTCGTGGCGACAGGAAGTGTACATCATTAAACACAATTATGCCGCCAATACCATGCAGGACGTCATTCAGATGCTGGGAAAAACCTACATCATAGAAGATACCCTGAACCCGCCGGACTGGAAAATTTTGAATGATCTGAAGGAAGTGGCCGGCCATATTTGTATGAAAGCATCCTGGAAAGATACCATCAAGGAACAGGAAATTGTCGCCTGGTTTGCGATGGATATTCCCGTCAGCGCCGGCCCGGAGCGTTTTTATGGTCTGCCCGGCCTCATCCTGGAAGTGGATGTCAATAACGGCGGCATGGTCGTTACTGCCGACAAAATCGACCTGAAAAAAATCGGCCCCGAACTCGACCTTCCCAAAAAATTAAAAGGGAAAAAGATCACCGAAGCCGATTATATCACGTTGCTGAAAAAACATATGAAAGAGAAAAGGGAAGCGGAGGAACCGGCGTTTTGGGGAATCAGATACTAGAACAGAGGGTGAGAGGGTGAGAAAAAGTGAGAGGGTGAGCGTTCGTAGCGTACACCACATTATTCGTTGCAAAACTATAACGGATAATGTGGTGTACGCTACGAACGCTCACCCTCTCGCTTTCTCACCCTCTCACTTTCTGTTATCTCAGAAGCGTTACGTCCCCATGGAACGCATCTTCCGTGCCATCAGGATAACGCACCTTGATATAATACACATACACGTCGCTCGGCGCATCGTCACCATCGAAACGGCCGTCCCATTTTTTGACGGAGCCGCTGGATTCGAACACTTTTTGCCCCCAGCGATTGTATACCCTGAACTCGACAATTTCGATATTCTCACCTGCCAGCACTACGCCGAAGGTATCGTTGACGTCGTCGTTTCCGGGTGTAAATGCATTCGGGATCACGAGGCAGCGGCGCAGGTTGTACGTCACCGAGCGGGTTGCCGAACAACCCAGTGCATTGGTGGCTATTACGGTATACGTTGCGGCGCCTTCCGTAACACGCGGAAGCACACTGATGGAGTCGGCAGTAACACCTGCCAGCGGGTTGCCGTTTTCGCTCCACAGCAGTTCGGCGCTTCCGGGTGATACAGTCACTTTCAGGATGATCGGAGTACCTGCACAAAGGGAGTCCTGAGGGTCCGGTGTGGCATTGATTTCACTCAAAACAACGCCAGGCACCACATTTACAGTCACCTGGTCCATGGCCGTACAATTCGGGCCGTAAACGAGCATAGCCGTATAAGTAGTTGTATCCGAAGGACTTACCTGCACGCTGGCTCCGGAAAGATTGCCCGGTATCCAGGTAACCTGGCCGGGTGTGCCGGTTTGCGTTGCTGTCAGGGTTGCCGTTTCACCGACACAAAGTTCCTGTGTAGTTCCGGCATCCAGCGTTGCGAATGGTACGGAAACAATTACATCTCCTTCGGAGTCGCAACTCAGTCCGGCCGCCACAACGTGGTAAGTGGTGTTTTGCGTGGGTGAAACCGATGGGTTGGCTGCGCTCGACACAAACCCGGCCGGAATGGACGTCCATGTATACGTTACACCGGGTTCCGCAGGTGCGTTGTTCAGCACCACAGAGCCGCCCTGACAAATAGCCGGGTTTTGCGCAAGATTGAGTGTGGGCGCAGGTTGTACCACGACGGCAACGGTAGCGTAGGTCGGACAAGCCGCATCCGGCGAAGAAACCTGGTAGGACGTTGTTACCAGCGGCGAAACCGTCGGGTTGGGGCACTGAGTACAGGAAAGTGTTGGTGCTTCTTCCCATTCCAGGTTTTGCGGTGGCGTCACCGTGGCATTCAGTTGTACCGTTTCTCCCGGACAAATGCTGGTCGGATTGGCAGTTGCAACAATGGTTACCAGTTCTGCCACAGGTATTTCCACCCGGGCCGTATCGACACAGGCGTGGTTGTTTACGATCCGTTCGAACGTATGCGTGGTGGTTGCCCGCAACACCAGGTTCCAGTTGGAATCGGGCGTCAGTTCTCCTGCGAATACAGGCCAGTTGATATCGATATCCGGGAAATTGGCCGGCTCGTAGGTCGGTGATTTCAGCAAAATCGTATCGCCGGGGCAATAGATTTCCTTGTCATCCACGCGGGTAATGACAGAATTCGGCAGGGAATCGACCCGGATTTGCACCGAGTCGCGCACTATACAATTATTGATATTGTAGGTGGCGAAAATGGTGACCGATTCATCCGGTGAAGCCACCGTGTTGGGGCCGGTCGGATTGCTTACGTAGAAACTGGGCGACCAAACCACCTGCGCACCGGCAGGGGATGATTCCGCTACCAGCGGCACCGTTTCTCCCAGACAAATCTCCTTGTACGTATCTCCCACAATATTGACGTCTGCGGCAATAACCGTTACAGTTACCGTTTCCGTTTGAGAGCAGGCGGCATTGGAACTTGTAGCCACCAGAGTATACGTAGTGGTAGCATCCGGCAGCGCGAGCGACGCAGAACTTGTGTCACTGCTCAGCCCAAGTGCCGGCGTCCATTGATAATCCGAACTCGAATCATCGGTATTGGTAGCCAGTACTACCGGGTAATTCTGGCAAACGGTCGTATCGTTTATTACTGCCGGAACAAAGAGCGTATCTACAGTGATCTTCACCGTATCCGTCACAAAGCAGCCCGCAATGGTGATTTTGGCTGTATAAGTAGTTGTTTCAGTGGGTGTTGCAACCGGATTCGGGCTATTCGGATTATCCAGTCCGGTAACGGGCGACCAGGACAAACCCTGGTTATTTACATTGTTGGCCGCGTTGAGCGACACGCTGCTGCCCAGGCAAATATTTACCGGCGTCAGCGCCGTTACTTCTACCGTCGGGTCCACGATGCGCACCAGCACCGTATCCATATCCACGCAGGAAGCGATTGTGCCCGTTACAACAAGTGTAATATCCATAGCAGGCGTTGTCGTCGGATTGGCAATAAACGGGTTGCTTACAGCGCCCGGAGGAGCCCAGAAGTAGTTCGCTGCACCCGCAGCCTGTAGTTGCAGGGTGTTGCCGGCACAAACAAAAAGTGTATCGCCACCTGTTACGTTCACCTCGACATTGTCTTTGATGTCGATGGTGAGGGTTTTGTAAACGACCGTGCCGCAACCGAAGTTATTGGACAGGGTAATGGTGATCGTTTCCGTGCCTTCTACCAGCGCGTCGCTGATCGGTGCGATAGGGAACGAAAGTTCCGTTACACCTGCCGGGAAAACGATCAGGTTAGGAATGGTCAGGTTATAGTCGACACCCAGGGTAGCCGTACCGCCGACCGTTACGAAGAATGACGATTCTTCTTCCAGCGGTTCGGACAATGAAATGATCAGTTGGTCCTGGTTGCCGGAACAGTCTTCAATAAAATACTCGATGCCGCTGGCAAATTGAACCGCCAGGTTCGGCGTAGCGCCTTTGATTTCCGATACAAATACACCGGAATCGTAGGAGAAGTCCTGCCGGTCGGCAACAGCCAGTTTCAGGTGATACGTATTACATGGAATTACAGCGGACCGTGCGGTCAGGCTTTTTTTGATACCGAGCGAATCGGAGGTCAGACCGTCGTACTGAATAGTCTGGTTACCGAAATTATTCCGGTAATACTGCCAGTTCTGCAACTGGTTTACGCTGTTAATCTGTACGGGTGTACCGCTGCCCGGAAGTACGGCGATATTTTTCGCCGCATTGGTCAAGCCGGGGTCACCAACTATACCGGGACCTGAAATCAAAAATGCAAAAATGTCATTGAAATCGGAGCCTACAAATTCGGGATATTCCTCGGAACCGAACACGTATTCGAAGCTCAGTTCGTCGGTTGCCACGAAAACGTCGAGTTCGACGATGCAGGCATCCGTGGAAGGTGTTCCATTGCCCAGTTGCTCGGAAAGGTAATCCAGATCGGCATCGCCTGTTCCATTAAATGCGAAAGTTGTACTGGGCGAGTCATTCGGGCCGACTGCCAGGTTGGCATCGCCGGAAGTCAGCACTAAACCCTTGCTAAGCCCCAAATCACTCTGGTCGCTTGCGAACGCGAACGTACCATAAGAACCGCTCGGGCAATCGATGTTCGTTACTGTAACAGTCGTGGCCGGGGTTGCTACCGAATTGACAATATCCGCCGACGTAATGTCCGTATTCACAGCCATAGTGGGTGATTCCACGCAGGGGCCGGGGCTGCATTGCCAGTGACCCTGCCAGCCTTCGAATTCGTTGACGGCGTCGGACTGGAATTGCACGGTCAGACATCCGCTGGAGGCCTGCACCGTATAACATACACCGCCGCCGCCGCCGGGGTTTCCAAAACCATCGCCGCCCAACTGGCTGATAATCGGCGCATTCACATCGTCGCCATCATAAAACGTCAGGAAATCACCCGTAAAAAAGCCGCCTTCTTCCAGGTTGAAATAATCAAGTGTAAAAGTGATACAACCGGAAGGCTGCGTCGGGCAAATCACAAATGTATGGTCTTCATTGATGCCATAATCTCCGTCCGGGCCGCCTGTGTCGTACAAAGTGCCTTCACACAGGGTAGACCCGCCGTCGTCCACATTCGATGTAGGCGGAATAGCCGTCACACAAAGCGTAAAGTCGCCCGAGTTGGGCGTTGCAGTGACGGAATAATCGGACACCCGGATGAAATACTGCAAACCGGGGGTCAAGCCGGTTACGTCCAGAAAAAGTGCGTTTTCGCCGATGTCCGCTTTGGCGCACAGCAACTCCGCCAGGCCGTCGAAAGTACAATCGCCGCGATACACGGCGAATTCCGGATTCACGATCGAATTGGAACCGACACCCGTCAGCGTAATCCTGAAATCGAACAGCGTATCGGGGCATGTGAATGCAAACCAGACGTCGCGCTGTGCGACCCCGCTGTTAAAACAGGTCGGGTTGTTGTCATTTCCAATATTGGTAGGCGTGGCATTTTCATTGGAAAATACTGTTGAATTGCAAAACGGGGCAGGACCAAGATCAACCAGCCCGGAGCAATCATCATTGGCGGGCGTTTGGGCAAAAAGTGCGCTACAGCTTAACAACAGTACAACGAAAGAGTAGAGTTTTCTCATCTGTTTGAGTATAATGAATCAGGTGCAGTTATGTGTCTATTGATCAGACGGGAGATGGAACCCGGATGGTTGAGTTGCCAAAGGGAGAGCCAAAAATAGGAAGACGCCCCGGAACGACAAACGGCTGCCGCCGATTTGTGTCGTGTGATAGCATTAAAGCCCTAATTAACAGGTAAACAGGGGGATTACTCACATTTTTTTAACAACTCCCGAACGGTTTCCAACTCGTACGGTGCCTGTTTGTTCCCCCAACTGCTGTTTATGTAGTTCAAAAGGTTGGTAATCTGAATATCCGAAAGCGCTCCGTTGGGCGGCATTTCTTCGGCATATGTTTTGCCGTTCACCACAATCGTATCCTTCAATCCGCGGCGAATCACACAGGGAAGGAGGTCCGGATATTTTTTTAAATAATCAGACCCCGCAATCGGCGGAATCAGGTTTCCAAGTCCTTCCCCGTGATCCAGGTGGCAATTGGCACAATTCGTTTTGTATAGCCGCTCCCCTATCTGGTACGTCTGATTTTCGCATGCCCCCAAACCGGCGACTAAAAAAAGCAAAAGGTATCGCATCACTTGTATTGTTCGGCCAGGAGCACTGAAATATCCTGCATGAACCGGTCGACGTCGGCTGCGTCTGTACCGTCGCAAAACGAACGTACATGCCGGTTTTTATCTACCAGAATCATCCGCCCCGAATGATCGAAACCGCCGGGCGAATCGGGATCTTCCTTGGCCACGCTGAAATAATCGAACGCGATTTTGTAAATTGCGTCGTGATCGCCGGTTACCAGGTGCCACTTTTTAGAATCGATACCAAGTTTGTCCGCATGCCGTTTCAGAGCCGCCACCGTATCGTGTTTTATATCGATAGAATGTGAAAGCATACCCACGCGGTCGTCATTTTTAAATTTTTCAAAAATGCGCAGTCCATTCGCCTTCACTTTCGGGCAAATGGTCGGGCAATGGATGAAAAAGAAATCCACCACGTATATTTTGTTCGCGAACGTCGCATTGTTCACCAACTGGCTGTCCTGGTCAACAAATTGAAAGTCAGGGATTTGCCGGTAAAGGGTATCGCCGGCGGGAGAAATATCGCGTTCGCCCAGAATAGGCAACACCTTCGGTTTGGAATCACCCACGCAGGCAACCATTCCGGTGAAAAAGACACAGGCTAAAAAATAAACGAATCCTCTCATTGTGCTGGCAGCAGTTTTTTACCCGCTTCGGTAGCGGCGCGGATGTCGTCTCTGTTTTTGGTGATTTTGGCTTTCTGGTCTTTCAGGTATGCCAATGCCTCTTTTTCAGGTTTTCCCTCTACCGGCTCGTTTTTCGACATCCATTCCATCATATCGGATTCCGCTTTTTCCATATCGGACAATACTTTGCTGTATTTGGCCGATTGTTCGGGCGTCATCAGCGCGGTGGTTAAAAATGCTTTGATAGCGAGAGAAACCCGGTTCATTTCCGCCAGATCATTCATAGCGGAATCGTGAATTTCTTTGGTTTCCTTGTCGAGTGCTTGAATCTCCTTGAGAGCACCGTTGCAGGCAGGCAGGAAAAAACCGGCCAGAACGAACAATATTAAAATAGGGCGCATGATCTTCATTTTTAAAAATTAAAAAAAAATCGGGGCAAAAGTAACTGTCAATTCTGCTTCGGCATACGATACTTCAGAAAAAAGCCGAATTTCGCCCCGTTTGGAATTCCTCCAAATTTCGGTTCAGGATAAAACTATAAAAAATGCTCACTGCCATCTCGCCGGTCGACGGTCGCTATGCCGATAAAACCCGCGAACTCAGCGCTTATTTCAGCGAATTCGCACTCATTCGGTACCGCGTCTTCGTTGAAATTCAATACTTTATAGCACTCTGCCAGTACAACCTGCCGCAACTACAGGCCTTCGAAGAAGACAAAATCGACGATCTCAACGCGATTTTTGAAAACTTCAATACCGCAGATGCCGAGCAGATCAAGGCCTTCGAACGCACCACCAACCACGATGTAAAAGCGGTGGAGTATTTCCTCAAGGAGCGATTCGACAGCCTCGAACTGGGCGGACTCCGGGAGTTCGTGCATTTCGGCCTCACTTCTCAGGATATTAATAACACCGCCATTCCCCTGCTGTTTAAAAACGCCCTCGAACAGGTGTATTTTCCACTCATTCTGGAATTGCGTAACCGGCTCGAACAACTGGCGCAAGACTGGGCTTTTGTGCCCATGCTGGCCCGCACCCACGGACAGCCCGCCTCTCCTACCCTGCTGGGCAAGGAATTCGCTGTGTTTGTGGAACGTATCGACGTGCAACTGGAATCGCTGCAAAGCGTGCCGCACCGCGCCAAATTCGGCGGCGCCACCGGCAATTTCAACGCCCACTACGCCGCATATCCGGATTACGAATGGCAGCAGTTCGGCAACGACTTCGTGCTCGAATTCCTCGGCCTCGAACGCTCACAGCATACCACACAGGTG
Organism: Bacteroidota bacterium; assembly: GCA_029561355.1. Classification (GTDB taxonomy): domain Bacteria; phylum Bacteroidota; class Bacteroidia; order Chitinophagales; family Saprospiraceae; genus M3007. The sequence goes on from JAKQJD010000559.1 coordinate 10,938, forward strand.
GAGCACTACGATTGTTTTGCAGCACATTGCCAGGCCCTCGGTCGTATCAATACCATTCTGATCGACTTCTGCCGCGACATCTGGACGTATATTTCCATCGAATATTTCCGGCAAAAAACCGTCAAGGACGAGGTCGGCTCTTCCGCCATGCCGCACAAGGTGAATCCGATCGACTTCGAAAACGCGGAAGGAAACCTGGGTGTCGCCAATGCCCTGTTTCAGCATTTTGCAGAAAAACTGCCCATCAGCCGCCTGCAACGCGACCTGACAGATTCGACCGTTTTACGCAATATCGGTGTGCCGATGGGGCATACGATCATCGCGTTCAAATCTATTATGAAGGGCTTGAGCAAATTGCTGCTCAATGAAGGCAAATTGTTCGACGACCTCGAAGACAACTGGATGGTCATTGCGGAAGGTATTCAGGTGATTCTGCGCCGCGAAGGATATCCGCAACCCTACGAAGCCCTGAAAGCACTGACACGCGGGCGGTCCATCGTGACGCGCGAGGTGCTGCACGATTTTATCGACGACCTCGACGTTTCATCCGAAATCAAAACCGAACTGAAACAACTTACGCCGCACAACTATGTTGGACGATAAATCTTGAGAACAGATTCGGCCCTATTTAGTCATCCGATGACTCGAAGTCATCGGATGACTAAATAGGGCCGAATCTGTTCTCAAGATTTATCGTCCAAACGATTTTAAATTTTTCAAACACATTTAAACAATATTTTAAATGAAGCGTTTTCTCATATCTTCTTTCACTTTTCTGGCATTTTCCAACATATTATCCGCTCAAATAACCGATCCGAAAGCCACCGAAACCTGGCAGCCGGAAGTACGTGTGGTAACGCCAGGAGAAGGCACCAAGCCGCCCTCCGACGCCATTGTTTTGTTTGATGGAAGCAACTTTTCGGAATGGCAAAGCGCCAAAGATAGCAGCAAGGTAACCTGGACCCTGAATAGCGACGGAAGCGCCACTGTTCGCCCGACTGCCGGTGATATCGTCACGAAAAAATCATTCGGCGACTGTCAGTTGCACATAGAGTTCCGCGAGCCGGTGGTTGTAAAAGGAGAAAGTCAGGGCCGCGGCAACAGCGGTATTTTCCTGCAAACCCGCTACGAAGTGCAGGTGCTCGACTGTTACCAGAACCGCACCTATTCCAACGGACAAACGGCATCGATTTACAAACAAAGCATTCCGCTCGTGAATGCCTGCCGTAAACCGGGTGAATGGCAGACCTACGATATTCTGTACACGGCGCCGCGTTTCAACAGCGACAGCATTCTGGTGGCGCCCGGCCGCGTAACAGTCATTCACAACGGCGTAGTGGCGCAACTGAACACGGAAATCAAAGGCCCAACAGAATACATCGGACTTCCGAAATACGTGGCACACGGTAAAAGCGGTATTAAACTGCAAGACCACGGCGACCTGGTGAGTTTCCGGAATATCTGGATCAGGGAGTTGTAAAAGCAGTGCGAAGTCGTCAGTGCGAAGTGCGAAGTCATGCAACCCGAGTGAATGTGCGACTTCGCACTTCGCACTGAAGGCTTCGTACTGCTTTCAGACTTCGCACTGCTTTCAGTTATACCGTATTTCGTTCACAAACATCCATTAACTTTGCATACTTAATTGACTTCGAACAGTCGACTTCGGACTTCGCACTGACGACTTCGCACTGCTTTCAGACTTCGCACTGACGACTTCGAACTTCGTACTCTAACATGGCCGATCAGTTTCAATTTTACAAACAGCTGGATTCAGCAGATTGCGGGGCAACCTGCCTTCGAATGGTGTCGCGCCATTATGGCCGCCACTATTCGCTGGAATATTTGCGTCAGTTGTCGTACCTCGACCGGGAAGGCGTGTCGCTGATGGGCATTTCTGATGCGGCGGAAAAGATCGGCCTCCGCACGCTCGGGGTAAAAACGGGATTTAAAAGGCTTTCGGAAGATATTCCGCTGCCATGCGTGGCGCACTGGCAACAGGACCACTTCGTAGTCGTGTATAAAATTGCCAATGGAAAAGTGTTCGTGGCCGACCCGAAAGTCGGCAAAATAGAACTCGACGAGCAGGAGTTTTTAAACGGCTGGATCAGCGACGTGGTGAATACGGAAGCGCAGGGAATCCTGCTGTTGCTCGAACCCACGCCCGATTTTTACGAACGGGAAGGTGAAAAGAACGATCGTTCAGGACTGCGGTTTTTATGGCCTTATCTCTGGCAGCACCGGCGTCTGCTCTGGCAACTGGGCATCGGGCTGATGCTCGGCAGTCTGGTTCAGCTGGCGTTCCCTTTCCTGATGCAGGCGCTGGTCGACAAAGGTGTACAACTCAACGACCTGAGTTTCGTATACCTCATCCTGCTGGCGCAGGGCATGTTGTTCATCAGTCAGGTAGCGGTGGAATTTATCCGCGGCTGGATTCTACTGCATATCGGCACCCGGGTGAACATTAACCTGGTGTCCGACTTTCTGATCAAACTGATGCGGCTCCCGATGTCGTTTTTCGATTCGAAAATGACCGGCGACCTGCTGCAACGCATTTACGACAACGAGCGGGTGGAGCGTTTCCTGACGTCTTCCTCCCTGATCACGTTGTTTTCCGTGGTCAATCTGTTGCTTTTCGGTTTTGTGCTGGCGTATTACAATCCGCTCATTTTCCTCGTATTCTTTATCGGTGCTGCTGCCTACTTCGGCTGGATCGGCCTTTTTTTACAGCGTCGCCGCTCGCTCGATTACCGCCGGTTCGAGCAAATGGCCGAAAACCAGAATTCGCTGATCCAACTGGTGAACGGCATGCAGGAGATCAAACTGCACAATGCGGAACGCCAGAAACGCTGGGCCTGGGAACGCATTCAGGCACGTTTGTTCCGCGTGAATGTGCAGTACCTGGCCACCGACCAGATGCAACGCGCCGGTGCGGCTTTTATCAATGAAGGAAAAAACATCCTCATTTCCATTCTCGCAGCCCAGGCTGTTATTCAGGGTGAAATGAGCCTGGGTATGATGCTGGCAGTTCAATATATCATCGGCCATATGAATGCGCCGCTGGAGGCGCTGGTTCAGTTTATCCTGCACGCACAGGAGGCAAAAATCAGCCTCGAACGGATGCAGGAAATCCATCAGCGCCCCGACGAGGACCTGAATGACGAATCGAAAGTGACTGTTTTGCCCGCCAATGGCGACCTGAGTCTGCAAAATGTGTCGTTCCGCTATGGCGGTCCACACGACCCCTGGGTGCTGAAAAACCTGAATCTCAATTTCCGGGAAGGCAAAACCACCGCCATCGTGGGCACTTCCGGCAGCGGCAAAACGACCCTGCTGAAAATGCTGCTCAATTTTTACCCGCCCACAGAAGGTACCGTGCGCATCGGCGACCTGAATCTGGCCAACGTACACCATAAATTATGGCGCAGCCAGTGCGGCGTAGTCATGCAGGACGGGTTCATTTTTTCCGACACTATCGCCCGCAATATTGCCCTGGGAGAGGAACACATCGACCGTCGCCAATTGCTTTACGCTGCAAAAGTGGCTAATATTCAATCGTTTATAGAATCCTTGCCACTGGGTTATAATACCAAGGTGGGCCAGGACGGAAACGGCCTCAGCCAGGGCCAGAAGCAACGCCTGCTCATCGCCCGGGCGATTTACAAAAACCCGCAGTACATCTTTTTCGATGAGGCGACCAATGCGCTCGATGCCCACAACGAACGGGTCATCATGCACAACCTGGAACTGGCTTTCCGCAACAAATCAGTCATCATCGTGGCACACCGGCTCAGTACGGTCAGAAATGCCGACCATATTATTGTACTGGAAAAAGGGGAAGTGGTGGAACAAGGCAATCATACGGACCTGACCAACCAGAAAGGAATTTATTACAGGCTGGTGCGGGAGCAACTGGAACTGGGATCGTGAGAGGGGGTTTAGTGTTTTGTGTTTGGTGTTTGGGGCGCGTTGCTATAGGGGATTGTTGTTGTTCGGTTTATTTGTCCAGGTAGTTGAGATAGCCGTTGATCAATTTTCGGCATTTTACAATTTGAAGAGACAATTTTTCAAAATCAATTACAGATAGAAATGAAAGTTCTTTCGAAATGAGAATTTGAGTTTCCAGTTCGAAAAGTGAACCTCTGGCAGTGAACATAAACTGAGATTTGTCCTTATCTGTTCGGCGTCCACAGCCTTCAGCAATGTTGGAAGGAATGTAAACAGATGCCCGGCGCATTTGATTCGTAAGTCCAAAAAGTTCGTGTTTCGGAAAATTTTCCGTGCATCTGTACACGAGGATTGCCAGATGCTTGGCTTCTTTCCAAACATCCAATTCTTTAAAATCTAACATAAATAACAGCGTTTTATATTATCAAAATACAAACTTAACTAAATCCCAAGCGTATCAACCCCCAAACACCACACACCAAACACTAAACACCAAAAAAAATGGCCGACCGCGAATACGTCGAACTTCGTTCAGAAGATGTGCAGGAAATCCTGGGCACGCCGCCGGGGTGGCTCGTTCGCTGGGGTACCACCATCGTGCTGCTCGGATTTTGTATGCTCCTGACGGCAGCCTGGTTTGTGCGTTACCCGGATGTGGTGGAAGCGAAAGTGGTCGTCACGACGGCTACGCCACCGGTAGATGTCATGGCACGGGCCGACGGCCGCATCGCCAAATTACTGATAACCGATACCGCTTTGGTGAGCACCAATCAGTTGCTGGCTGTTTTACAAAGCACCGCGAATTACGAGGATGTGTTATTTCTCGACTCCTGTCTCGGCGCCTGGCAGCAACTGAAAATTGAGTCTTTCCGGACCGTAGACCAACCCGATAGCCTGACTTTGGGAGAATTGCAGGGCGATTACGCCGATTTTGTACGCATTCTGAGCGATTTCAAGTTTGGCCGCGACAGCAGAAGCGCTTCGGTACAATCCAATATCAATTCTATTCAAATGCAAATCAGCCAGTTAAAACAGAGCATCGCATTTGAAGAAAAGGCATTAAAACGTACCAACGACCAACTGAAAACGGCCGAAGAACTGTATCAAAAGCAAAAGGATCTGTACGAGCAAGGCATTACTTCTCGTGTGGATTTTGAAAAAGAGCGCACGAAACTGGCCGACCTCGAACGCCAGCGCGACCTGTATGAGGAAAATACCCTGCAAAAACGCCGCGAGATTATCAGTCTGCAAAATAACATCAACAGCGCCTCTTTCGGTCAGCAGGAAACGGCATCATCGGCATCCAGCCGGCTTTCCGGCAGCCTCAACACGCTCCGTAGTAATGTGAGTAAATGGAAACAGACCTATTTGCTGCAATCGCCGATTCAGGGAAAGGTCTCGCTCAACGGACTCACCGCACAACAGTACGTTCGTCAGGGCGACCAGCTGATCACCGTGGTGCCGCTGGAAAACGATAAAATTATCGGACGCGTTTCGCTGCCGATCGCGGGAAGTGGAAAAGTGAAGGAAAAACAGCGTGTGATCCTGAAACTGGACAACTACCCCTACTACGAATTCGGTACGATCAGCGGGCTGATCATTTCGAAATCGCCGGTGCCCAAAGACAACCAGTATTCCATTCTGGTCGCATTACCCGTCAATAAAAACAACAGTCTGCGCACCAGTTATGGCAAGGAAATCCAGTTCGAGCAGCAACTACAGGGCAAGGCGGAGATTATCACGGACGATAAAGGTTTTTTGCAGCGGATCAGCGAGCAGATTTTTGCAAGTGTGAGACGATAGTAGTGCGAAGTCGGCAGTGCGAAGTGCGAAGTCATGAACACCGTGAGTGAACGTGGACTTCGCACTTCGCACTTCGCACTGCCGACTTCGCACTACTCTTCATTAGCCGCGTCCACCAGCTCCTGTGGCAACGACTTCGTCGCCCTTGCCCCCAACTCCCTAATTTTCTCCGCTTTACCGATCAATGTATCGCCCGGCCGTGCGGCATGGGTAAGTTTGTGCATCGCATCGTCGTAAGCAGTTCGGGCGTTGTCGAGCCGCGCGCCGATAGTGCGCAGGTCTTCCACAAATGAAACGAACTTGTCGTACAGCAGTCCGCTTTGCCGGGCAATTTCAAGTACCGAACGCGTCTGTTTTTCCTGCTTCCAGAGGTGCGCCACGGTACGCATGGTGGCCAGCAGGCTGCTGGTGGTTACGATGACGATGTTCCGGTCCATGGCATCCGTAAACAGTTTTGGATCCGCCTGCGACGCCACACTCAACGCGCTTTCCAGCGGCACGAACAGCAGCAGGTAATCGGGCGTATTGATCTGGTACAACATCTGGTAATTGGTACGGCTCAGATTATCCACGTGGCTGCGCAGGCTCGTTACGTGGGCGCGCAAATGCTGGTCGCGTTGTGCCGGGTCTTCGGCATTGAAATAGCGCTCGAATGCCGTTAGCGACACTTTGGCATCCACTACAAGGTGCTTGTTATCAGGCAGTTGGATAATAAAATCCGGGCGTTTGGCGGCGCCGTCGTCGTCGCGAAACGTTGTTTGTGTAAGAAAATGTACCCCTTTTTGCAGACCGGAATGTTCGAGCAGCATTTCGAGTTGCATTTCGCCCCAGTCGCCCTGCATTTTATTTTGCCCTTTGAGGGCGTTGGTGAGTTGGTGGGCGTCGTGGCTAAGTTGCTGGTTCAGGGAAAACAGTTGCTGGAGTTCCTGTTTAAGGCTGGCTTTTTCGCGCGTTTCTTCCAGAAATTTCCGGTCGACCTGTTCTTCAAATTCCTTGATTTTTTCGCGCAACGGATGTAATACCGTTTGAAGTTGCTGGGCATTTTGTGCCGTGAAGCGCTGGGATTTTTCCTCGAGCAACCGGTTGGCGATGTTCTCAAATTCGGTTTTGAATTTTACCTGCAATTGTTCTACCTCCGCTTTCTGGTTTTGCAGCGATTGCTCCATGTGGTAGATTTGTTGTTCGCGGGCTGCCAGTTGGGCGTGCGCGTCGCGGAGTTCCTGCTCCTTCGATTGCATTTCCAGTCGAAGTTTGTCTACCTGGGCGGATGTCGTCACATACAGTTCTCTTGGCACAAACTGTTCGTTGTCAAAGGATTGCACGCGCCCGGCGCCTTGTTGCCTGGTAATCAGAAACACCAGCACCAGAATTCCAAAAGCAGCGAGCAGGTAGAAGTAGACATCCATTCGTAAAATTTTTTGTTGGACAAATGTAGCCTTCCGTGTGACATTTTGTTTGTTTTTTCAGGAATTATTCCAGGTAGCCGCCTGCAATAACCTTTCCCAAAATCCCGCTCCTCCCCCACTCCATTCTGGTTTTTGTTGCGCTTTTTCATAAAAAGGCGCCCGTTTTTCCAGCATTTTTTCAATAAATGGCGGTAATTCCGCAGGAGCCAAACCAGCCAGCAGCGGGCGTTGGTGCATTTCTTTTTCCAGCCTTTGAACCAGTATTTCCAAAGGCATATCGAGGTAAATTGTACGCCCGTGCGCATTCATTTGTTCCATATTATCGAAAAAACAGGGCGTGCCGCCGCCGGTAGACACAACTGCGGGCTCTTGCTCAAGTAAATTGAGCAGTCGGGCACGTTCCATTTCCCGAAAACCTGTTTCTCCCAGTTCTGCAAAAATTTCAGGGATATTTTTCCCGGCATGGGCAACGATCAGCGCATCCAGGTCGTAAAACGGACATTGAAGCGTTTCGGCAAGCCGGCGCCCCCAGAAGGTTTTTCCACTTCCCATGAAACCAATTAAAAATACAGATCGCTTCATTCACTTATCTTTTGAAATTCAGGCAGTACAAGACAAACACCGGCGAATGTACTTTTGCCGCATCTTATACACAACAAAACATCCTGGTTATGAAAAATACCCTTCTTTTGCTTTTGGTAAGCGCAGCAGCATTTTTTGCCTGCAAAAACGATAGTACTGGTGTCAAAGCACTATCGGGTGGTCCGAATTCCGACCTGATCCGCAATCCTGCCACCGCCGATTTGCCTACGGATACCAATCAACTGGCCCGAATCGCCTTTGAAGAAAAAGAGTTCGACTTCGGCGAAGCCACCGAGGGCGATATCGTGAACCACAGTTTTAAATTCACGAACACCGGAAAAGTACCGCTGACAATCATGAACGCACGCTCTACTTGCGGCTGCACCGTACCGGAATGGCCCGAAGAGCCGATCCCACCAGGCGGCACCGGCGAGATCAACGCGAAATTCAACACCGACATGAAAAAGGATAAGCAGCACAAAGTGATTACGATCACAGCCAACACCTATCCGAATGAATCACAGGTGTCATTGAGAGGTATTGTGAACCCGAAGAAGAAATAGGAAAGTCCCTGAAATGATAAAGCCGGCATACTCGATGAGTATACCGGCTTTTTTTAGGGAGGATGAGGGGTCTCGAACCCCCGACCTCAGGAACCACAAACCTGCGCTCTAACCAACTGAGCTACAACCTCCATCATTGCCTGAAAAGGCGGGTGCAAAGATAACACGCCTTTTCGAAAACTGGCAAAATCTAAACCTCCAAAATTTCAAAAAAGTTTCATCTGGTATTTACGCGGACCTGCTGCGTGCTTTCGGGCTTCCATTTTCGCATTTTTTTCAGCAATTTGCAGAGTTTCAGGTTCAGACTTGGATTGACGGTGAAAAAATGGCCGTTGATGGTGAGCCATTCTTTTTCGCGCCGGATCTCCCGAAGGTCGTCATATGCCACCCGCCGGGCTTTATCGAACGGTGCGCGCCAGTAAATGGCCTTGTCCGTCATGGCAAATCCTTCCTTGCAATTTCCTTTTAGTGACAGATCACAAATGAAGAACACCTTTTCCTTGCGTTCGGCGCAGAGGTAATTCTTGCAAGCATTGGCCAGCAGTTCGGCGGGCATGCTGATAAAGTCAATATAAAAAACCTCCTCTTCTCGCTCGAAATCCAGAAAATCGGAAAGGACCGTCCAGAGATCTACGTTGCTGAGCTGCAGTTTTTCATATTTCAGGATGGATGGCGGCAACAACACGCCGTTCAGATCGGGGCAGAATTGGATGATAAAATAATCCATCAGACCCTCGAACGACGTTTCGATGCGGCGATCTACCTCCTCCAGTCCCTGGCTGCCGAACCGCTCCCACTGGGTCATCACGTCGTCGGCAATCTGTTCGGCACGCAGGCTGTATATCTCTTTAAAACGGGAATCGTAAAAGCGGTGCACGTAGTCGCTGTATTTCGCCACATCGTGTTCTTCCTCGATACGGCGTTTCAGGCTTTTAAAAAACAAGGCCTTTACCTGTTCCGTCAGCGTTGCCGGGTTAAAATCGAGCACATACACTGGCTGGTAGCCGTGGTCGCTGCGGTGTCGCCCTTCGAAATGGAAACCGCAGTGGTGACAGAACACCGATGCCAGCGGACTCTGTTCCTGGCACGACGGACAGTCTTTCATGCGCTCGACGACCTTGTCGCCACAGCGATGGCAAAATTTGGAGCCGGGTATGATTTCGGCCGCACAATTGGGACAAAGTTTCATGACACTTACATTTCCAGGTCAAAGGAGAGGAGGGACAGAACACGGGATTTTTTATCTAACCACAAAGGCACGAAGGCACAAAAGTCTGTATTTCAAGTACTTAGCACGTCTTTGTGCCTTCGTGCGTTTGTGGTTAAACAAGGAAAATCCCGCGTTAAACATTCAGACCACAAATGTAAAACTATTTGTTTTTAATACAAGTAAAATGATACAGAAAATTTTAACTGACGGAAAGGTGAGCATTAATCCTGATACATATCCAAACTCAGCCGCGTTTCTTCCAGATCCAGTTCCCGCTCTATTTTTCGGATAATTTCTTCGCTCGCCCTTCCATTTCTGTGCAATTGGTTGAGCGAGTCCCGTTCCACACCGATCACATCGATCTGCAACTGTGTAAACTCGTTAAAAATGCTGCCCGGCAGCACCTTGCCGCCACCGAAGTAGTTGGCCGGAAGATCCGTCTTTTGCAGACGGTTGAATTTTACCTCGTATTTACTTTTGATGTTGTTCAGCAACTCGTCCTGCACGAGTGAAAAGTTCTCTTCGATGTGGCTGATCGCTCTTTTCACCACTTCCGTACGCACCTCGTATTCTTCCGCTACAATGGAATGCGGCTCCAGTTTTAGTTTCCGGATCACCCAGGGCAGTGTAAATCCCAGCAATACGAGTGTTGAAAAGATGACGCAAAAAGTCAGGTAAATGATCAGGTTCCGGTGCGGGAACGGCGCGCCGTCATCCAGCGTGAGCGGCAATGCCAGCGCTGCCGCCATGGAAACGACGCCGCGCATGCCGGCCCAACTGAATACGATCATGTGCCGGCCACTCAGGTCTTTTTTACGGGAAAAAGCGCGGGCAAATGACTTCGGCAACAGGTTTGGCACAATCGCCACAAACCGGACGGCAATTACAAGCAGACTGATCAGAAACCCGTACCACATCAGGACATCCACCGGGTATCCTTCGCCTTCGATGCCGGACATCACGGATTTCAGTTGCAGTCCAATGAGGATAAAAATGAGGCCGTTTAAGATAAAGATGACCACTTCCCACACAGTATAGGCCATTACCCGGCTTTGGTGGCTGAATATTTCGGACGAATGAAAGGACAAATACAGGCCAGATGCCACAACCGCCAGCACGCCGGAAAAATGAAAATGTTCGGCCAGCAGGTATGATGCAAAGGGCGTCAGCAGGGTAAGTGTGACTTCGATGATGCTGTCGCAGATAAATTTTTTGTGGATCATCCGCAGGGCATATCCGACCAAAAGTCCGATCACAATACCAGCCGCCGACACGACCAGGAAATTCATTCCGGCATTCCAGAAAAGGAAATTGCCGGCAGCCACAGCCGCCAGCGCGTATTTGTAGGCGATCAGTCCGCTCGCATCATTCACCAGGCTTTCGCCTTCCAGAATCGTGATCAGCCGCGGTGTCAGGCCCAGCCCTTTCGTAACAGACGTGGCCGCTACCGCATCCGGCGGCGAAACGATGGCGCCGATCAAAAAAGCCGTCGGCCAACTGATATCCGGAATCAGCATCCGGGCGCCGATGGCTACTACAATGGTGGTGAGTAAAACCAGCCCGACTGCCGCCAGCGTAATCGGCTTCAAAGAATATTTGAATTCATGCCAACTGGTGTTCCAGGCAGCAGCATATAACAACGGCGGCAAAAAAATGAGGAATACGACTTCCGGACTCAACGCAATTTCCGGCAGGCCGGGAATCAGGCTGATCGCAATGCCGAACAACACCAGTACTATGGGAAACGGAAATTTATAACGGTTGCTCAGTACTCCCAGGAAGGTGATTCCAAACAGGAGTAGCACGATAATGGCTACATTTTGCATAGAGGGTACGTTAAAACAAATAAATTACGAGCCTTTTTCAAATTTCTCCCACAAATCAGGCCGTCGTGCTTTCGTGCGTTCCATACTCTGGTCGTGCCGCCATTCGTCGATCATTTTCTCGTGTCCGGACAGCAACACATCGGGCACTTTCATGCCCTCCCACTCGGCCGGGCGGGTATACACAGGCGGCGCCAGCAAGTCGTCCTGAAAACTGTCGAACAACGCAGACGTCTCATCGTTCAATACGCCGGGAATAAGTCGCCCGATGGAATCGACCAGCACGGCCGCCGCCAGTTCGCCACCCGACAACACGTAATCGCCGATGCTGATTTCCAGCGTGATGTATTTCTCCCGGATGCGCTCGTCGATGCCTTTGTAATGGCCGCACAGAATGATCACGTTCTCCTTCATACTCAGGCGGTTACAACGTTGCTGTTCCAGTCGTTCGCCGTCTGGCGTAGTATAAATGACTTCGTCGTAGTGGCGTTCCGACAGCAGTTTGTCCAGACACGCTGCGATGGGCTCAGGTTTCATTACCATGCCCGCGCCGCCGCCAAACTGGTAGTCGTCCACTTGTTTGTGCTTGCCCGTGGCATAGTCGCGAAGGTGGTGCAGGTGCACTTCCAGCAACCCTTTGTCCTTGGCCCTCTTCATAATGGAATGATTTAAAGGGCTTTCCAGCAATTCCGGCAAAACGGATATAATATCGAACCGCATTTTTAAGTTATTTTCACCGCAAAATTAGCAGAGTTCTTCAACCCGTCATTATCTAATCTATGCTCGCTATTACCAAAGATCTGTTGACCAACAAACGCAACCGCCCTTTCCTCCGGGACGAGAAAACCTATTCCATTCGGAAACTGAAAGGTGTGATCGCCCACTGGACGGCCAATACCGGCAAAGGCGCCAATGCCAAAGCCAACCGGAATTATTTCAACAATACCGACCGGTACGCTTCTGCGCATTATATCGTCGACGATAAAACCATTGTGCAATGCCTGTACGACAACGAAGTGGGCTACCACGTCGGCGCCAATCTGTACAAAGCCGACGGTAACCGAATCAAGGAAGGCAGCCTGACGCCCAATTTTTTTGTAATCGGTTTTGAAATGTGCGTCAACAAGGACGGCGACTGGAACAAGACGTATAAAAACTCGGTCGACCTCGCCGCATTTCTCCTGCGTAAATATGAATTTACGACCCACGACCTGTATCGGCATTTCGATATCACAGGCAAGGATTGTCCCAACATGATGCTGGAAGAAAAGAAATGGCAGGCTTTTAAAACCGATATCGAAAAAGCCATGGCCGACGATATCGCGCCGCAAATTTCCAGCGGCAAGGTGAACACGAAAGAACTGAATGTCCGCAGCGGCCCGGCCACCACCTTCGGCATCGTGAAAAAACTCCCGCTCAACGCGATGGTGGGCATTTTTGAAGAAAAAAACGGCTGGTTCAGGATCGCTACAGGGCAATGGGTTTCCAAGACTTACGTAGACCTCGTTTTCAACACCTGGCTGGGTGAAATACGTTCCAACACAGGCGCCAACGTTCGGTCGGGACCCGATGCCAGTGCCGCCATCGTAGATGCACGGCCGAATGAAACGGTAGTCCGCGTAATCGGCCAGTCGGGAAACTGGCTACAGATCGGCGACAAACAATTCGTCGCCCAGTCGCTCGTAGCGCCCCTGAATCCCAAAAAAGGCATCGTCGACGGCACCAACGAACTCAATACCCGCCAGGGCCCTGGCACTGATTACAAGATCCTGCGCAAACTCGGCAAGGGCGATGAACTCCGGATTTTTGAAGAACAGGACGGCTGGCTGCGCATTGCGCACAGTGAATGGGTGTATGAGCGGTTTGTGAAGTTGTGAGTTGTGAATCGTGAATCGTGAATCGTGAATTAGGCGTGTACGAAGGATTTAATTCGGCTACGCCTAATTCACAATTCACAATTCACAATTCACAAAACAGGTTCCCGCACGAAATTCAGCGCCGACAAAAACTGCATCACGTCCACCCCGTCGGCATAGTCGTTCAGGCCGGGTTCCTGCGTTTGCCCGAAGGGCAGCACCGGGAAATGCTGTAATGGGGATTTGCCCACGATGCATTGTATATCGTTTTGTTTGGCAGCCAGCAATGCATCGAGTTCGTCCGGACTATCGTAGTACTCGTAATGCGCCGAAGCGATCCGCGCCTGTAGCGAAGTGTCTTCTTTCAGGAGCAGGCAGCCGTTATTCTTGTGCGGAATGTTGTTGATGATGTACAGGGTGAAGTTGTAGTCGAAGTTATTTTTGTACTTGTTGTGCAACACCATTTCGCGGTATTCGTGCAATGCTTCCAGCAACACGTCGAAATCATACCCGCGTGGCACGTAAAGTTTGCTGACGTTGCGGCAGCCCAGTCCGAAATAGGTGAAAATATCGCGGCCGAGTGCGTACAACTCCGGAACTGTTTCCGAGCCGTCGAGAATGGCTACGCTGTTGCGGTTGCGTCGGATAATGTGCGGGTATTTGCCGAAATACTGGTCGAAGTACCGCGCCGTATTGTTGCTGCCGGTAGCAATGACCGCATCGAAGTTTTTCAGAAAATCGCCTTCCGACAAAAATTCGGTGTACGCCCACGAATCCTTGCGCCACTCCCCCATTTTTTTGACCAGCAAAGGCAACAGACGTTTGTCTTTATCCGACAATTTTACTTTTGCCTGCTGGCCCGCTACAAAAACGCACAGCCAATCCTGAAAGCCCACCAGCGGAATATTGCCGGCCATAATAATGGCCACCGTTTTTTCCGGATAGCCTGGATCGGCCATGGGATATTGCGCAGCCCAGGCGGCCAGTTTGTCGCGATCCAGGAATTGTGTGGCAATTGCTTTCAGCGCACTGCGTACATTCGCTTCCGTAAACCATTGATTTTCAATGGATGATTGCCGAATGGCTGTTTCCAGATCGGCATCTCCGTCGGATTGCAGGTAATGGCCGAGTTCGGCCAGCAAATCGAGTCGTTCCTGTAATTTCAAAGCATCAGATTTTAAATGCGAAGATAAACCGGTTCCTGTTCCAACGCATTATGCCGGTCGAAATTAAGGTGACACAATCAAAATTATTTAGACGGCCTTTAAACAAGAAAATGAAATTTCCGTTTGTGGTAACAATTCAAGTACGAAAACGATCTGCATTCCCTTACCACATATCAAGTCAATGACTGCAAACCAACAAACGACACAACTAACACCGCTGAGAAGGCTTCTGCGTCTGCTTGGCGACTACCGAAAAGAAATCCGTTACGTGTTTTTATATGCGGTAGTGGCCGGACTGATCAATTTATCCCTCCCGCTCGGCATTCAGGCTATCATCAGCCAGATTGCTGGCGGCGCCATGAACGCATCGTGGGGGGTGATGGTGCTGTTCGTGCTGATCGGCGCCTTGCTGGCGGGCACCATCCGGATCATGCAACTTTCGGTGATGGAATACATGCAACGACGCATTTTCGCGCACGCTTCCATCGATTTCGCCCTGCGCATCCCGCGCTTCAACCTCGAATTACTGCGTAACGACTACATTCCCGAACTCGTCAACCGCTTTTTTGATACCCTTACTATTCAAAAAGGGCTACCGAAAATTCTGATAGACGGCAGCACCGCGCTGTTACAGATCCTGTTCAGTTTGCTGCTGCTTTCGTTTTACCATCCGACATTCGTGCTTTTTTCCCTGCTCCTGATCGGAGTACTGAGCCTGCTGTTTTACTGGACGGCACCGCGCGGCATACAGACAAGCCTGCAGGAATCGAAATACAAGTACAAAATTGCCTACTGGCTGGAAGAAGTGGGTCGCGTGTCCAGCACGTTCAAACTGGCCGGCGAAAACAATTTCCCGCTCCGGCGCACCGACGCCCTCACAGTTCAATACCTTGATGCCCGCACCCGGCATTGGCGTATTTTGCTGACCCAACTCATCAGCAGCGTTGCTTTCCGGGTACTGGTGCTGGGCGGTTTCCTCATTCTGGGAAGTGCGCTGGTCATGACCAATGAGTTGAACATCGGGCAGTTTGTCGCCTCCGAAATTTTGATCCTGTTTGTCATCGAATCCGTTGAAAAACTCATTCTGTTGCATGAAACAGGCTACGACGTGCTGACCGCTGCCGAAAAGATGGGCCAGGTTGCCGACCTGCCGCTGGAGCGCGAGGGCGGTATATCCGTAGAGGAGTTTTGCCCGGAAGCACAGCCGATGGAAGTGGAATTGCGCGACCTTTCCTACCAATACGAGGACGGCACCCTGCCCGTTTTAAAAAATATTTCCCTAAAAATCAACGCCGGAGAACATGTACTGGTGGCGGGATACAACGGCTCCGGCAAAAGCACGCTGATGCAGGTCATGTCCGTACTGAAACGCGATTTCACCGGAAGCCTGCTGTTTAACGGACTGCCCAAAAGAAACATCAACCTGCGCAGTTTGCGCGAGCACATCGGCGACTTGTCCTCTCAGGAAGACATTTTCAAAGGCAGTATTCTGGAAAACATCACCCTGGGTAATCAGAAAATCGCCTTGCCGCGCGTACTGGAGGTGATTGACCTGGTAGGTTTGAGCGAGTTCATCCGGGAAGCGCCGCTGGGACTGGAAACGGAAATACTGCCCGGAGGGCAAAATATTTCGCGCAGCACAGTGTCCAAAATCCTGGTAGCGCGCGCAGTGTCGAACCGACCCAATTTTCTGGTACTGGAAGAACCGCTGGGGCACCTGAATTTCCGCGACAGGCTACGCATTGCACAGTACCTCACAGATAAAAAACATCCCTGGACGCTGGTGGCTGCCGGCTCCGACCCCGTGCTGGCCGCCTTGTGCGATCGCGTCATTGTTCTGAAGAAAGGCGAAATCGTTTTTGACGGCACCTTCGAGGAAGTTCAAAAAACCCAGCATTACACCCGTGTTTTCAGAACCACCCTGGAAATAACCGGAGAACAAGACTAAACCCGTCCCATAAACTGATCTGACTATGCTCAACATATCTGAAAACGAAGTACATCATTCGGAAGACCTCAACCGGCTGGCTTCCCTCCAAAGAATCTATCTGCCCAAATGGCACCTTTCTTTCAAAAAATTGATGCTGGTGATACTGGTCATTTTCCTGTTCTTCATGTTTCTGCCGTGGACGCAAAACGTGCGGGCAGACGGAAAAGTAACCACCCTGCGCCCCGAACAGCGCCCGCAAACCATCAACGCCACCATTTCGGGTCGCATCGAACAGTGGTACGTGACGGAAGGGCAGGCGGTTAAAAAAGGAGATACCATCGTCCATTTGTCAGAAGTGAAAGCCGAATATTTTGATCCGGCGCTGGTGGAACGAATGGGCAACCAGATGGAAGCGAAAGAAAACGCCATCGCTTCCTACTCCGGCAAAGCGGGCGCGCTCGACGATCAGATCGCCGCCATGCAAAGCGAACTGGAAAGTAAAACCCGGCAAATTCAGAACAAAATTCAACAGGCAAGGCTTAAAATAGAAAGCGACAGCCTCAAAACCGTGCAGGCAAAAATCGACCTGCAGGTGGCGGAAAGGCAGTTTGCCGGCTCGAAAGCATTGTACGACAAGGGCCTTAAATCGCTGACCGACCTCGAAGAGAAAAGACTGAAACTACAGGAAACGCAAACCAAACTGGTGGCTGCCGGCAACCAGTTGGAAACCAGCCGCAACGATCTCGCTATTTACCAGACGGAACTTCGCCTGGTGAGCAACGAAACGGCCAACAAGGTTGCCAAAACGCGCAGCGACCGTTTCAGCACCCTTTCGGAACAATACGACGCGCGCGCTACCGTCAGCAAACTCAGCATCGAACGCGAAAACTACGCACGCCGGCAGGCATTTTATTATATCACCGCGCCACAGGACGGGTTCATCGTCCGCGCCATCAAACCCGGCATCGGCGAAATTCTGAAAGAAGGCGACCCAGTCGTGAGTATCCAACCTGCTGATTATCAACTGGCTGTGGAGTTGTACGTGAAGCCGCTTGACCTGTCGCTGCTACAGGTGGGACACGAAGTGCGTTTCCTGTTCGACGGCTGGCCGGCATTTTTCTTCAGCGGATGGCCGGGCGTTTCGCTGGGTACTTTTGGTGGTAAAATCGTAGCCATGGACCGCAACATCAGCCCCAATGGCAAATTCAGGGTACTCGTTGCGCCCGACACCTCGGAAGAAACCTGGCCGGTCGCTTTACAGCCCGGAGGCGGCGCCAAGGGTATCGCTTTGCTCAACAACGTTCCGGTCTGGTACGAACTATGGCGCGTCATGAACGGCTTCCCACCCGATCTGTACAAGGGAATGGACAACTCAAACAGTGAAAAAGAATCGAAAGGAAAATGACCCAGAACCTGTTTCGCCGGATCCGGTGGCTCCTCCTGCTGACGCTCCCGTTCACTCTGAATGCTCAGACGCCGGAATGGCAGGATTTCCGCCGGCAAGTGCTTGATAATCACCCGCTTGCCCGCCAGTCGGATTTATTTCGCAACCAGGCCGACCAGGCGCTGCTGCGTGCGAAGGGCGGCTTCGATCCCAAATTGTATTCGGAGTTTTACACCAAAAATTTCAGCGGAAAAACCTACTTCCGCTATTCGGAAACGGGTGTCAAACTGCCGACCTGGGCCGGACTGGAACTGAAAGCGGCTTATAATACGGCATCCGGGAATTACCTGAACAGCGAATCTACCCTGCCACCCAACGGCCAGCCAAGCCTCGGTTTCAACTGGTCTGTCGGGCAGGGGTTGTTCGTCGATGAACGCCGAACTGCCCTGCAGCAGGCGCGAATCGGCCTGCAGGCAGCGGAAGCGGAACGGGATGTGGCGCGCAACGATCTGTTGCTCGATGCCGCCAAAACGTACTGGAACTGGGTGGTGGCGGAAAACCAGTTGAGGATTTTCGAATCGGCCCTACAGCAGGCTCGTATCCGCCACGAAGGGATTTGCGAGAGTTACCGGCAGGGAGACAAGCCGGCCATCGATACCGTTGAAACTTTTATTCAGGTGCAAAACCGGCTGCTGGACATCAATTTCGCTGCTGTCGACCTGCAAAACGCCGCGCTGGCGCTCCGGAATTTCCTGTGGGAAACAGACGGCACCCCGGATCCAACACTTCCGACGCCGGTTGTACTCGAAAATGTACCTGCCGCGCTGCCCGCAACCAATCGCGCGGCCCTGCTCGACCGTATCGAACGCCATCCGGAATTGCGCCTGTACCAGGCAAAACTCCAAAATCTCGGTGCGGAAAGGCGCCTGAAAAACGAGAAAAGAAAACCTGTGCTAGACCTGAATTACAATATTCTGGGCGCCGGATGGGAGTTTTTTCCGACGGCCTCTGCCGACGGGCCGGGCGTCTTCGCCCAGGACATCAAATGGGGCGTCTCTTTCAGTTACCCGATTCTCAACAGGAAAGCACGGGGTGACTGGCAAATTACGCAGGTAAAAATCGCCCAAACGGAACTGGACATCCGGCAAAAACGCCAGGTGCTCGCCACCAAAACAGGCCAATACGCCAACGAACTGGACAACCTGCGCGGACAAATCACACTCTACGGCAATATTACAGACAACTACCGCCGCTTGCTGGAAGCCGAAACGGAAAAATTCAATCAGGGCGAAAGTTCCGTTTTTCTTATCAATGCCCGCGAACAACGCTGGCTGGAAGCCAGAATCAAATACCTGAAATTACTGGGCGAATTCAGGAAAACGGAGGCCGCGCTGCAATGGGCTGCCGGTGGGGAGTAAAAGTGCGAAGTCGACAGTGCGAAGTCGGCAGTGCGAAGTGCGAAGTCGACAGTGCGAAGTCGGTTACTTCGTACTTCGCACTGCCGACTTCGCACTTACCATCCCAACCTTGTCGTTTTCAATCATCCACTGCGATACCTGGAGATTGGAGCAGGCGAAGTTTTTCATACTGTCTACCAGTGCCGGGTACAAATGGCTGATGTCTTCATAGGATCCGCTGCGGTAATCGATCAGTGTTTCCTTGCCCGATTTTCGGGCTACATACAGAAAACGGTCGTTTACGATGCCCATTTTGTGATCCTGGGAGAAGAAGGAAAAAGGCCGTTGTTCCTGAAAAAGGTCGTATCCCAGCGTATTTTGAACGTAATCTTGGCGCACCAGTCCCATGATCGTCGGGAAAATATCCGTCTGATTGGCCAGTTGGTGGCGCACTTCCGGCTTGTTAAACAATCCGGGCGCATGAATGATCAGCGGCACGTGGTTGTAGGAAAGCGGCACGTCGTAAGGTCCCGGAATATTGACGCCATGGTCGCCGACAAATACGAAGACCGTATTGTTGTACCAGGGCTTTTGCGCGCAGGATTCGATAAAATTATGGATCGCCCAGTCGGTGTATTCGTAGGTAATTTCTACCGGATCGGTGCTGCGCGGTTTGAATTTGCTGAATGCCGGAATGATAAACGGCGGGTGCGTGGTAATAGTCAGAATCGTGGAGAAGAACGGTTTGCCTGCCGGATCGGCAGCCAGTTTGTCCATCGTTTCAAAGGCATGCTCGAACAGGGTTTCGTCGCCTACCCCCCACGAATTGGCTATCTTTTCCGGTGGATAATCCGCCAGGTCACTGATGTGGTCGTAGCCGTTTTTTTGCAGGAAAACGTCCAGGTTATCGAAGGTTTTCGGGTGGGTACAGAAAAATTCGGTGGTATAACCTTTTTCCCGCAGCGTGACAGGCAACCCCGTAAAATCCAGAAATTCCGAGCGGCCGTTGTTCATCGGATGCTGCATCATGGTGATGGGCATGCCGTAAATGGAACTGTACAGGCCGGCGTTGGTATGAATGCCGTTGGAAAAACAATTGTCAAAAAAGATGCTGGTCCGTGCCAGGCTGTCCAGGTGCGGTGTGAGGTTTTTCGGATTTCCGAAAACACCCATGCGGCTGGCGCTCATGCTTTCCATCAATACCAGCACCACGTTCATCTGGCGCTCCGGTTGTTGAAAAACGTGCTCCCGGGCAATCGGTGAGGCCTCGAAGGCTTTTTTAATGCCCAGGCTTTCTTCCACAACTGAGATGGCTTTTTCAATATTCGTCAGATGAATATCGAAAGCGAAATAGGAGTCGAACCAGGTGTGTACCGGGTTGAGTGTCAATTGATTGATGAATCCGTCGTTGCTGAAAGTCGCCCGTTTCAGATCCGGGGTTTTAGGCGTAGCGCCTCCCCAGAGTCCGCACAACATCAGAACGGATGCCACGGAGGTGGTGATCAGGCGGTTTTTGTGCGAATACGTGGATGCGATAGTCCAGGTACCGTGCCAGATTTTCCGCATCAGGCGACCGACACCCCAGATACAGAAGGCGCAAATGAGGATAAACGGATAATATTTCACCTCGGAAACGATGTATTTGGCAACCTGAACGTTGTTTTTCCAATGCACAGCCGCAGTGGTGAGCCGGGAATTGAAAAAATTGAAATACGGCACGTCCGCCGCACATATGATGAGGGATACAAGAATCACCGTACCGCAGTAAAAGCGGGTAAAAGCGAACAGCCGTCTGTGCTCGCGCGGCCAGATGTAAGCCAGCGTCAGCAGCAGGTACGGCAGCAGCAGCGCGTAACTCGCCACCGTGATGTCGAACCACAGACCAATTTTGAATGCTTCCCTTACGGAAAGCGTACGGTCCATTTGAAAAAAGTAGGAGGGCCGGTTGTACATCAGCGTCACATAGCGAAACAGGCTGTACATGGCGAGCAAGATCAGATGAACAACCAACAAAAAACGTAGGTGCGAAGGCACCCAGCGGTGATACAGATCTTTCATAGTATTATTAGATTCAGACTTCATTCCAGCCGCAAAAGTACGGCGGAAACCTGTAAAGGTATCGCTTATAACCGCCCAAACGCTGCTATCTTTCGTTAAGCGAATGTTATTCCGGGACGTATAACCGGTTGGCGGTGTAGGCAAACAGACAGGCTGTCCAAAAAGAATACAAAGAATACACCAGCGCGGGCTTCACCATTTCCTGGTTTCCAAGCATATTGCTGGCGATCAGAAAGGCGAGTGTGGTGTTCTGAACGCCGCTTTCCATGGCTGCCGTGATTCTGGATGCGTGGGGAGTACCCATCCATTTCATGAAGAAATACCCGAAAAACAGGCAGGAAGCATTTTGTAACAACGCAAACGGTGTAATCAGTGCAAAATCATGCGCACTCAAGCCCGCTCCGCCATGGCTTTCTCCGGCAAACAGTTTGATCGTAAAAACCACGCCCAGCAATACCAGCATCACGTATTTGGCAGGTTTGCTGATACGCTCCGCAAACACCGGGAAATTGCGCCGCAACAGCAGGCCCAGCGTGGCCGGAATCATGGTAATAAAGAAAATATGGCTCACTGTTTCCCAGAACGGCAGGTGCAGCTCCGTCTCGCGGCCCATAAAAACCCGTAGCCCAACGTTGACCAGCACCGGAATCGAAAAAAGCGTGAGGAAACTATTGACAGACGTTAAGGACAGCGACAAGGCGACATTCCCTTTCCATAAATAGGTCAGAAAGCCGGAGGTTGCGCCACCGGGGCTCACGGAAAGAATGATCAGCCCCACCTTGATCTCTGCCGGAAGCGGCGCTACCATACAGATCAAAAAGGCAATCAGCGGCAATCCAATCATTTGAGCACCCAAAGCCGAAAAAAAGGCCCGCGGATGCTTCACAATATGGATGAAGTCGGACAAAGTAAGCGACAAGCCGACCCCAAACATAACCAAACCCAACACGCCGCCTACGGCAACGTCAACAATAGTGGTAGCAGTCAAAGGAGTAAATAGTTTTTACAACGCCAAAGGTAAAGGAATAAGCCGTTCAGATCGGATATTTGTGCAGAATTCCATTCAAACCTCCGGCAAAACAAAGTGTTCAAAAAAGGAGTGATTCTGGTAAAAATTTCCGGATTTTAACGTAAATCGCTCCCTCAATCATCCTGACGACCCGGTTATCCGACTGTTGTCATACCTCCACCCCTTTTACACCACTCCTCCGTTATTATGAAAATCGTGGCTTTTTACATCGCAGAACAACTCCATCTTAAAAGCCTGAAAGAAGCATTCGCCGGCACTTTGTTGCAGGAAAACCCTTCCGAACAGTTTTACCGCGTGGATAAGGACCGTTATTTCTACGCATTCGACTACGGCGCAGTGGTTTTTGCCAACATGGGCGATACGGACATGAGCCAGAACCTGTCTTTTTTACAGCGCTTTACCGATCACCCGCTGCCGGAAAAAATCCGCGACGATTTCGAGATCAAACTGCGGCCAGAACAACCGGAAATCCATTTCGGGTTCGATATGCTGGAAGCGCCGGAGATTTCCGAAGACGTGATTAAAATTGCCATGCTCAATGTGGCGCACTCCGTGGCACTCGATTTTTATTCCCAGCGGGCGCATGAACTGCTGAACGAAATGCAGCAATTTACCACGCAAATGGAATTGCGGGGCAGCGTAAGCATCAGCCGCAAAAACATGCTGCGTTTCATCGGCCGCGCATTGAACACCAAAAACCGCATCGTCGAGAACCTTTTTATTTTCGACAGCCCCGACCTTACCTGGGAAGATGAATACCTCGACCGGATTCATCGGGGTTTGGCACGTACTTTGGAAACACAAACCCGGTTCCGGGAAATTGAATACACCTTCAAGGTCATCGAAGACAACCTTTCCGTGTTCCGCGAACTATACCTGCACCGCGAAAGCAGCAAACTGGAGTGGATCATCATTATCCTGATCTGTATCGAGGTGATCGATTTATTTGTCAGTAAATTCTGGTGAAATCAGTGCGAAGTCTTCAGTGCGAAGTGCGAAGTCCACATTCACCCACGTTGCCCGCACTTCGCACTTCGCACTGAAGACTTCGCACTGATTTCATACTTTTGCGAAAAAACAACCAACCCTGTAACATCATAGCCATGATACGTTCGCTTGTAAAATTAGGCCTGCTGCTGATCGCAGCCATTCTGGTATACAATTTCTTTTTCGGCACCGACAAGGAACAGGAAAATTCGCAGCGGATTTTCGGACAAATGCGCGACGTCGTCGTGTCGGTCGGACAACTGGTGAAAACGGAAAAAACCAATTTCGACGCCGGAAAATACGACGGCGTGCTCGATAAACTGGGTGGCGCCTACCGCGCCGTGCGCGACCGCGCCCAATATGTAGACGAGAAGGTCTTAAAGCGCCTCGACGAACTGGAAGAGCGCAAGGCGCGCCTGCAAACCGAACTGGACAGCATTGAAGCGGGCGACCAGGCCATTCAGGCGCCAGCCAAAAAAGGCCTGAAAAAAGACCCTAAAGCGGAACAACAAAAAACGGCGAAACTGGCCGACCAGAACCGCCGCAAGGAGGAACTCCAGCAGGAACTGAAAGCCCTGCTCCGCGATTCGGACGCGCTCCTGAAGGATGCCGCAGAAAAATGACCCGCCGATCAACTATTTCCTGCCCGCTCTGTTAATTAGGCGTTTGTTGATTGGGATTACTGACCAATACATTGATTATCACTTATTTGCATTTTGCACTCTGCTTCTTTTTTAATTAACGTTAATCCATGACGGACCTACTACAGCAAATCCTGGGCAATGACTGGGAAAATTCGCTGATCATCATATTCAACCTAATCCTCATTGAAAGCCTGTTGTCGGTAGACAACGCCGCCGTGCTGGCTACCATGGTACTCGATCTGCCACCGGACAAACGCAAACTTGCGCTTCGTTACGGTATCATTGGGGCCTACGTTTTTCGTGGACTCTGCCTGATTTTCGCATCCTGGCTGATCAAAATCTGGTGGCTCAAACCACTGGGCGGACTGTACCTGCTGTATCTCACTTACGACTATTTCAGTAAAAAGGCCACTCCTTCGAAAGACGACGACGCCCTTGTGAAAGAGGAAAAGTGGTTCTACAAACTGACGTTCGGCCTGGTCGGTCCTTTCTGGGCCACGGTAATCGCAGTCGAGATCATGGACCTTGCTTTTTCGCTCGACAACGTTTTTGCTGCCGTAGCCTTTACCGACAATATCTGGCTGATCTGTATCGGCGTTTTTATCGGTATCCTCGCCATGCGTTTTGTGGCGCAGTGGTTTGTCAATTTGCTCGAACGTTATCCTTTCCTCGAAACCAGCGCATTTATCGTGATCGGCATTCTGGGCGTGAAACTATTTCTTGCGCTCCCCTGCCATTTCCTGGAACAATACGCCTGGGCGAAATGGGTGGAAGGTGAAACAGCCGACCTGATCGTGTCGATACTCACTGCCGGCTTCTTTTTTGTTCCCATTGTTACTTCCCGTTTCTTCGGCTGGCCTAAAAAGCGGGAGCCTGTGGAACCTGTGCTTCCAATCGAAGATCATCTGGAGCAATTCTCCAAAAAATAACCTCTTACATGGTTGAATTTACCCGTACCGTGCTTCCCAACGGCCTCCGTGTGCTGGTGCATGAAGACCACACTACCCCGCTTGCCGCCGTCAATATCACGTATTACGTCGGTTCACGCGACGAGCAGGATGACAAAACCGGCTTCGCGCACCTGTTCGAGCACCTGATGTTCGCAGGCAGTAAAAACGCGCCCGATTTCGACGATCCGCTGCAACGTGCGGGCGGCGAAAACAACGCTTTTACTACCAACGACTACACCACTTTTTACGAAATTGTACCCGCCGACAACCTCGAGATAGCCCTCTGGCTCGAAAGTGACCGGATGCTGGCACTAAATATTTCCAAAAAATCACTTGATGTACAGCGAAAGGTTGTTGTGGAGGAATTCAAGGAAACCTGCCTCAACGAACCCTACGGCGACTGCTGGCACCACCTGTCGGAAATGATGTTCCATGTGCATCCTTACCGCTGGCCGGTGATCGGGCTCACCCCGGAGCACATCGAAAGCGCCAACGTGGCCGACGTGCGTTCTTTTTACCGCAACTGGTATACTCCCTCCAACGCCGTGCTGAGTATTGCCGGCCATGTAAACACGGCGGATGCCCTGCTGCTGGCTGAAAAATGGTTTGCAGATATCCCCTCGGGGCCCTCCATGAAGCACAGTCCGCTCCCGGAACCTGCCCAGACGGCCGCTGTGTACAAGGAAGTCAGAAGCAACGTACCGCTGCCGGCGCTCTACATGGCTTTCAGAACGCCGGCGCGCCTGGAGCCCGACTTTTATGTGCTGGACCTGCTCAGCGACGTGCTGGCACAGGGGCATTCCTCACGGCTGTACCGCCGCTTGTTAAAAGAAAAACAGGTATTTTCCCAGATAGACGCCTATATCACCGCCAATGTCGATCCGGGGCTGATCGTCATCGAAGGCCGGCCTGCCGATGGCGTATCCATGGAAACTGCGATTGCCGCGGTTTGGGAGGAACTGGAATTACTTAAAAACGAGGCCATCGACGAACGCGAACTGAAAAAGATCCAGCACCGCTTCGAAAGCACCATCGTCTTTTCGGAAACGAGTATCCTCAACAAAGCCCAGAACCTGGGTTTTTACGAGATCCTCGACCGCGCGGAACTGATGAACGAAGAAGTGGAAACCTACCTGGCCATCACGCCCGCCGAAATGCAGCGCGTGGCAGGGGAAATATTCCGGCCGGAGGCTTCGGCGACGCTGGTGTATGTACCGGCGGAAACGGTTTAGTTGCGTTCAGGGATGCGCCTTGCGTCCTTTTACTCCACTTGCACATCCAAAAAAGTATTCCAGGTATTCCACTTCGAATGCATTTTTTCTGAAAATAGCCTCCACGTGTCGGGCATTTTGAAATGCCTCCGTGTACACGCCCAGCATGCGGTACGTCTCCGGATTCCCAAGAAAAATCCGGCCCAGAAAAGGAATGACCCTTTTCAAATAAAACAGGTAAAACAGTTTAAAAACCCGGTTGGAAGGAACCGACACGTCGACCAGGGAAAACCGGCCGCCCGGTTTCAGGATACGATGTATTTCCGTAGCCAGCCCTTCCAGTTGGGTTTCATCGAATGTTTTCAGGCCAAACCCGGAAATAACGTAGTCAGCGCTTGCATCGGGTATGGAATTCCCGAAAACGTTTTCCTTCAAAATTTCGATCCTGGTATTTGGGTATTTCACTTTTTTTGATGCCGCCCGGCGGATCATTTCGGCCGAAAAATCCAGCGCAATCAATGTGGAGGAAGGGCCGGATTTTTGAAGAATGTGGGCCCAGCACTCCCCCATGCCTGTCATCAGGTCGACCGTTACGGCACCGGGGCATATATCCAGATGGCGCGCACATTGTTTCCTCCACATTTCGCTGAAACCGAAAGAAGTGATATAATTCATTCGGTCATAGGAAGCCGACATGTCGTCGAACAAGTGTTCTACAAATGCGGGGTCGTATACTGATTTCATATAGATGGGTATGATTTTGAGTGCTTCTTGCCTCGCATTGGATAACTCAAGTTGTGATCTATCGGTAGCACAGCCTTCAGGCCGTCGGGAAGAGGGGCCCTCAGGGCCCTCTAATTATTTATTTAAATGGCCTTTTCCCGACGGCATGAAGGCCATGCTACCGATAGGTCACAACTTGGGTGAGTTAGTAAAAAACGGACAATCAGCCCCTTTACTAAAACCAAAAACGCTTACTGCATACACCCGTCCAGCAGTTTCGCCAGTTGGGTAATGCCGTCGGGATTTCGTTTGAATCCATCTTTATCGAGCACTTCCTCTACAGCCTTGCAGTCGCCGTATTCCTTGCGAATACCTTTGTTGATATTCAGGGCAAATTTAAAACTGCTCAGGGAGGTCATGTCGTTTTCGGCAATTTTATGGATCACGTATTCTGCGGGGTTATTGAGGCCGCGGCTATCGCCGGTATACGCAAGGTAGGCCGCAATTTTGGGCGATTCGTACAGCACTTCCATGATCTGCACATCAGCTTTGCTACCCAGGCTGGCAGTGTTGGCCGATTTAAACGGCAGAACGCGATACAACTTGTCGCCGATGGTAAAACGGCTGACTTTTTTGTAATCGGGTACGGAAACGTAAGCGTTTTGTGCCGTTTCTACCGAAAACCTGGTATTGGATTTGTCATCGAACGTACGCTGCGGACCATCCATCAGGAAGGTGCCGTGCGCTTCGGTTCCGTCTTTGTAATAAACCACCCCGGGCGTTTCCACCGTATTGGAACCGATCCCCTTTTTCTGGTCTTTGTAGGCTTCCACACGCAGGGATTTGTCGCTGTCGTACACGGTTTCCGTGGCTGCCGGCAAGGCGCTGGTATCGATTTCAATGGTGAAGTGACGGGTATTGTGTCCGCATTTCTGCATGGATGCTTTCATTTCATCGATGTCTTCGAGCAACCTTTTACCACTTTTAGGTTCGTAGTCGTTGGCAACCACCGCGGCGGCGTAGGTTGCGGCTTTATCAAAATCTTCGAGCCAGAAATGGATGAGGGCCAGGTCGTACAGACAGGCATATTTGAGTTTTTTGCCACTTTTTTCCGAAACGTCGTACTTGTCCTTTTGCTGATCGAAGTAATCGACAGCGGGCTTCACCTCGGTTTTCACCGCATCCAGTGGAGCGGCAGATTGCATGCCGCCGAAGGCTTTTTTTGCCGTGGCATACGCGCCCTGAAAACCCGCATAATCGGGGTGTTTGTCGGAATCCAGGATTTCAAGTTTGATTTCACCCTTTTGCGCCGGGTATCCGTACTGCTCACCCAGCAGGTTTTGCATCTGGCTCATAGAAGACAGGATATCGCCTTGCACCTGTTTGGCTACCGCGCGGCGCAGGTCGTTTTTCACAAAATCATCCGCTTCTTTTTTGGTGCCGTATTTCTCGGATTTGTACTCGCGTTCGCCTTCCAGCCAGGTGCGTTTGAGCAGTTCCTTGCTTTCCTCGTTGCGCACGCGCAGCGTGATCGGCTGGGTGTATTTGATGGTGTTCTGGTACGTGTAATTTTTGATTTCCTTACCACTTTTGTCTTTCGTAACTACGGTTTCCACTTTCGATTCCGGTCCGCCGATGTATTTAAAATCTTCGACGGTAATCTCCAGATTGAAATGCCCCCCTTTTTCGATTTTTTTATAGCCGGGCACATTGGCGTATTTCAGCAGCGTGCCTTCACTTACCCCCATGGCAGCGAGGTCGCCGGGTTTGGAAGAAATGATTACACTGTAAAACTGGTACGCAGCAGGCAACGGACGATCGGGCAGCCGAAGATACTGCACCGGGAGCGGCTCGCCGTCGAGGTCTACTTTTTGGGCAAAGAGAGAGGTGCCCAGCAGGAGCAGGGCAATCAGGGTGTGCAAACTTTTCATAAAATTGGAATGGTTAAATTATAAATAAATGATTTGATTGAATATTAACCGGAAAGACTCAGACG
>JAKQJD010000562.1 GCA_029561355.1 Bacteroidota bacterium
AAAACCTGTTCGTCGGTGGCAGCGGGCAAGCCCAGTTCTTCGGGATGCACGAAGCGGACGTTGGCGCGGGCCAGCGTGTCGCCGATGTATTCCACCACGTGCGAGGTGCGGCCGATGTAGGCCACGTCGTCGCGTCCGTCCTGCCACTGCGCGGAGCAGTGCGCCAGCGGGTGCCAGATTTTGTAGCGGTTGTCGCGGCAGCCGTGCCAGCCAAACCACCACTCCCACATCCGCGGCGTAACACCGGGCATTGCAGTATGCACCGCCACACGCAACGAGCCGTCGGGCGCGGCGACGTAACCGGTTTCAACTGGCTGGTAACCTTCTTGCAGCATTTGCGACACCATATCGAGCGGGGGCAGGTGATCCACCGGCGACGCAGCAATGGCTCCTGCAACATGCCCCTGCACGGGTTCGACGCTGTCTCGGTAAAATTTCGCGTACGGTGCAGCATAATCTGCGGCCAGATAACCGGTGTATTTTTTCATGAACAAACTTTTTAGTTGAACAATTTTGTTGATTGATGGGCAAAAAAAACGGGCCTTTCAGACCCTGATCCCTGCTGTCAGCATATGCAGCACATGTTGTCGTCTTTTCCGGTGAAATACGCGCATTTGCTCCGCATTGCGCCCCTCTTTGGCGGAAATGTAAGGCGCCATCAGGTAAGCGGTACTGCACAGGGCCCATACGTCGATGAGCAGGTTTTCGCCGCTGATGTCGGAGCGTACCAGGCCTTGATTGCGCGCCTGGGCCAGCACCGTTTCCAGCAGATCGGGCGTGCGTTCGTCGCGCGCCAGAGAAAGGTTGAGGATCAGTTCGGGGTTTTCATTCAGGATATTGACCACAAAACTGGGCAGCCCCGGGTGTTCTTCCAGCACGTCCGACACGACACCCACGAGTTGTTCCAGCAAGGCAAAAACGTCGGCATTCTGATCGGCCATGCGGAATAAATGCGGCAGGACCGAGCCGAACGTGGCATTCAATACCGCTTCGAACAAGGCTTCCTTGGTGTTGAAGTAGTAGTGCAACATGGTCCGGCTGATACCCGCCGATTCGGCAATACGCGTGGTACGCGCACCTTTGAAGCCGTTTTGATGGAACTCGCGCAGCGCGGCGTCCAGAATCAGTTGGCGGGTATTGTGTTCCTGTTGCACGTTCGACAATTTTGTTCGACAAAAGTGTAGCCTCTTGAAGCAAATTTGCAAGCATTCGTAACAACTAATTTTCGACGGCGCCGGAATTCCGCTCTTTTTCATTGACCGTCAACGTTTTGGCATCAATTTGGCATACAGTGTTTTTCGCCCGGGCAAGTGGAATTTTTTTAAATATCCTTTTAAAAACACCACACCGGGCACAGTCAAAAACATCAACAGCAAAATGAGAAAACTTTCCAACTGCCTTGCCGGCCTGTTTGTGCTGGCAACCCTCTTCTCCTGTCAATCCAAAAAACAGGACCAAACCCCTACCCTGCCCGTTGCCCTGGAGAACCGGATCATCCGGCAAAACAAGGGGACGGACTGCGACAAACAGCCCGATTCGCTGCGTACCGATTGCGCCATGATCGATTTTTCGGTGCCGAAAGTAAAGGGCACCGGCGACCAGAGCGTACTCGGTAAAAACCTCACCGCCTGGTCCGACAAATTCCTCATTCACCTGCTCACCTGGTCCGACTACAACGAACCCGGCAAGGAACCTTTTACCGTAGACGCCGCCATCAATCGCTTCCACGCCATACACGATGCCGCCAAAGGCTCCGTTTCTTCCGGTATGTTCAAAGCGCTCTGCCTCAACAACGAATGGCTGAACGACGGCGCCTACCTGACCATGAGCCTCGACGGCTATTCTTTCTCCGGCGGCAACCGCGCGCTCGAGGTAACCGCCCTCGCTACCTTCGATGCAAAAACGGGCAAACAACTCACCTGGGACGACCTGGTGAAGAACAAATCCGCCTTGCTGCCCATCGCCGACCAGATGGTGCGCCAAACCCGTGCGGAGGCTTTCGGCGACGGCTTCGAGTTCGATAAGAGAGAGCCGCTGGCCCTGCCCGCCTCGTTCGGCCTGACGACCGAAGGGGTGGTTTTCCATTATCAATCCGATGAAATTTACGGCCTCGGCGGTTCCACCGAATTCACCGTGCCGTTCAGCGTCCTGGGCGCCAACCTCAAAGTGCCGCCGCCCGCGCCGCTGCCCGCAGATTCGGCTTCCGACGCAACGGCCGGCATTTACCAGGTACAGGGCAACGACCTGATCATCCCTCCGTTCGAGATCGAAGTGAACAGCAGCGCCGCCGCCGACAAAACGCTGGCCAAAAGGAAAGAAACGATCATCGTTTCGGCCATGTTCTGGGGATACTCCAAGGACCCCAACGACAAAGCACGGAGTGAAGACGGTTCTATTTCCATCCTGAACAAAGAGATCGAACTCAGCGGCAACCAGCGCCTCGCCCGTTTCGAGGGTTTGAAATTCGACCGGAAACTGCTCGATAAAATGGAAGACCCGGACCTCATGCTGCTCATCAATATTTACAGCGGCCGCAAATCCACGGACGACAACCTGCTCGAGGCCGGTATCCTGGAAATGAAAGCC